>NZ_BSQE01000007.1:0-299123 GCF_030268185.1 Pseudomonas sp. NBRC 100443 | reverse complement strand
GGCAGACTCGGTGCGGCGCAGAAACACCCAAGCCAAGGCAACTGGGTTATTCCCCTTCGGGCCAGCGCAAGTATTGTTCGCGGCAATGACGAGCTTAAGGCCGGAGTGGGGCAAGCTTCGCGAGCCAAGCCATAACCCCAAATGAAAAATACCGTTTCCCCCAGGCAGAGAAACGGCATCATTTCTCAAGTGAACAGCATTGCGCCAAGTGCGGGGCTTTTTCATGCGGCCGAAAGCGTAGTCCCGTAGGATGGGTTGAGCGAAGCGATACCCATCGCCACGGCTACGGCGTTATCCGCCGAATCGCGGACGGCGTCCGCTCCTACGGTTCCAGGAAGCACGGCTTTTCGTAGGATGGCGTTGAGCGAAGCGATACCCATCACCACGGCAGCATGGGTATCGCAAGCTCAACCCATCCTACGAAGAGCCCCTCGGCGTAAGCCTAAGGTTCAGGGAGGCACGGACGTAGGAGCGGACTTTGTCCGCGATCGGATTCACCGGCCACGCCGCACGCCCCGGAGGCACGAACAGCCAGAGGGCTGGGGCGAGGGAGCGGAGCCGGGATCAGGCGCCATGGCCGCGCCGGAAAGACGAAGCCCCGCCAAGTGCGGGGCTTTTTCATGCGGGGCAAGGCTCAGAGATCGAAATCGTAGTCCGACAGCTGGCGCTGCAGGCGGCGCTCTTCGAGGTAGTTGTCGATGATGCGGCGCTTGGTGAGGTTGGTCTTGGCGACTTCGACGACGGCTTCGACGCTGTCGTCGGCATCGTCGGTGCTCACTTCGTCTTCGAGCTCGAGATCTTCTTTATCGGCCATAACGATCACTCCAACGTGCGGGGTGTGCTTGGCGCCCCTTATAGCGACAAAGCTCGGGGCGGTAAAAAAGATTTTTTCAATGAGCAGCGATGCTTTTGACGATAGCACTCAATCGTCGGAAGTCTTGTGCTTGTACTCGCACAGGTCCTCGATGCGGCAGCTGCCGCACTGCGGCTTGCGCGCCTTGCAGACGTAGCGGCCATGCAGGATCAGCCAGTGGTGGGCGTCCAGCAGGTATTCCCTGGGCACGAACTTGAGCAGCTTGCGCTCCACTTCCAGGACGTTCTTCCCCGGCGCGATGTTGGTGCGGTTGGCGACGCGGAAGATGTGCGTGTCCACCGCCATGGCCAACTGGCGGAAGGCGGTGTTGAGCACCACGTTGGCGGTCTTGCGCCCGACGCCGGGCAGGGCCTCCAGGTCCTCGCGGTTCTCCGGCACCCGGCTGCCGTGCTTCTCGATGAGGATGCGGCAGGTCTCGATGACGTTCTTCGCCTTGCTGTTGTACAGACCGATGGTCTTGATGTATTCCGACAGCCCGTCCACGCCCAGGGCGTAGATGGCTTCCGGGGTGTTGGCCACCGGGTAGAGTTTGGCCGTGGCCTTGTTCACCCCGACGTCGGTGGCCTGGGCGGAGAGGATCACCGCGATGAGCAGCTCGAAGGGCGAGTCGTAGGCCAGCTCGGTCTTGGGGTCGGGGTTGTCTTCTCGCAGTCGGCGGAAAATCTCCGCGCGCTTGGCGGCATTCATTCGATCACTCCGGTCACGCGGACGCGCTGGCGCTCTGCGGCGGGTACGTTGCCCACCTGCGCCTTGGCGCGTTCCGCCAGGCTTTCATCG
Source organism: Pseudomonas sp. NBRC 100443 (assembly GCF_030268185.1). Classification (NCBI taxonomy): domain Bacteria; kingdom Pseudomonadati; phylum Pseudomonadota; class Gammaproteobacteria; order Pseudomonadales; family Pseudomonadaceae; genus Pseudomonas; species Pseudomonas sp. NBRC 100443. Next base: position 297,472 of record NZ_BSQE01000007.1, on the reverse strand, counting down.
ATACGGTTCTTCAGGGCTATCAGCAGGCCCAGCAGGAGGAAGGCGCCGGGCGGCAGCACGGCGAGCAGGAAGCCCTGGTAATCGGCTATCTGCAGCTTCCAGCCGGCGGCGGCCGGGCCGAACAGCAGGTTCATATCGGCCAGCAGGGTGCCGTGGCCGATGAGTTCGCGCAAGGTGCCCAGTACCAGCAGCACCAGGGCGAAGCCGGCGCCGGTCATCAGGCCGTCGAAGGCCGCGCGGGCGACGCCGTTGCGCGCGGCGAAGGCCTCGGCGCGGCCGAGGATCACGCAGTTGGTGGTGATCAGCGGGATGAAGATGCCGAGGATCTGGTACAGCTCGTAGGTCCAGGCCTGCATCAGCAGTTCGATGCAGGTGGTCAGCGCGGCGATGATCAGCACGAACACCGGCAGCCGCACCGCCTCGCCGACCCAGCGGCGCGTCGCGGAGATGGCGGCGTTGGAGCAGGCCAGCACGAAGATGGTCGCCAGGCCCAGGCCGAGGGCGTTGACCATGGAGTTGCTGGTGCCCAGCAGCGGGCACAGGCCCAGCAGCTGGACCAGCCCGGGGTTGTTCCGCCACAGGCCCTGGCGGGCGATTTCGCGGTAGCTATTCATGTTGTTCGCCTCCGGCCGCCGGCGCGAGCAGCGCGGCCTTGTGCGCATCGAAATACTGCAGCGCCTTGTGCGTGGCCTTGACCACGGCGCGCGGGGTGACGGTGGCGCCGGCGAACTGGTCGAACCGGCCGCCGTCCTTCTTCACCTTCCAGCCGGCCTCGTCCGGGTCGGCCAGGGAGCGGCCGTCGAAGCCGTGCAGCCAGTCGCTCTTGCCCGGCTCGATCTTGTCGCCCAGGCCCGGGGTTTCCTTGTGCGCCACCACGCGCACGCCGAGCAGGCGGCCTTCGGCGCTGACCCCCACCAGCAGCTCGATGGCGCCGCTGTAGCCGTCCGGCGCGGTGGCCGGGAGTATGACGCCGGTGGCGCGGCCCTGCAGGCGGGCGACGAAGGCCTGGGCCGGCTGCGGCTTGCCCAGCAGCTTGGGCTCGAAGACTTCGACGGGGGCGTCCAGCGGGTGGTTGTCGTAGCTGCCCGGCGGCAGCAGTTCCAGCAGCAGGCGCCCGCGCGCCTCGCGCTGGGCCTGCTCGATGCGTGCCTGGGTGAACTGGTGGACCACCGCCACCAGGCCGACGCAGAGCACCGCGAAGGCCCCCAGCAGCAGGGCGTTCTTCAGCATGGAACGGCGGCTGTCGGCCATCTCATTCCCCCAGCTTGAAGCCGCGCTTGGGCTTCTTGTGCCCGTAGGTGCGCGGGCGGGTGTAGTAGTCGATGGTCGGCGCCGCCAGGTTCATCAGCAGCACGGCGAAGGCCACGCCGTCGGGGTAGCCGCCCCAGGCGCGGATCACGTAGGTGACGATGCCCACGCCGAGGCCGAACACCAGGCGCCCGCGGTTGCTGGTGGCGCCGGAAACCGGGTCGGTGACGATGAAGAACGCGCCGAGCATGGCCGCCCCGCTGAACAGGTGGAACAGCGGCGAGCCGTGGGAGTCCGAGCCCGAGCCGTTCCAGAACAGCAGGCTCATGACGAACAGGCCGCCGAGCATGCCCAGCGGCGCATGCCAGGTGAACAGCTTGCGCCAGAGCAGGAACAGGCCGCCGGCGAGGAAGGCCAGGTTGACCAGCTCCACGCCGCGCCCGCCGACATGGCCGAAAGCCGTACTCTGCGTCACCAGCTCGTCGATGGTCAGGCTGTGGTTGTTCTTCAGCACGTCCAGGGCGGTGGCGCCGGCCCAGGCGTCCGGCGGCGGCGCGCCCAGGCCGAGGATGCGCGACAGGCTGTCGACCAGGCCGAGGCCGGCGTCGGGGCTGGGCCAGCGCGTCATTTCCAGGGGGAAGGACACCAGCACCACCACGTAGCCGAGCATCGCCGGGTTGAACGGGTTCTGCCCGAGGCCGCCGTACAGGTGCTTGCCGAACACCAGGGCGAAGGCGGTAGCCAGCAGGCTCAGCCACCAGGGCGCGTAGGGCGGCAGGGCCAGGGCCAGGAGCACGGCGGTGACCAGCGCGCTGCCGTCCTTGAGGAACACCGCCAGCGGGCGCTTGCGCAGGTGCAGCATCAGCGCTTCGGTGCCCAGGGCCACGGCGCTGCACCAGAGCAGGTTGAACAGCGGGCCGACGCCGTACAGGGCGATCAGCGCCAGGGCGCCCGGGGCCAGCGCGGCTAGCACCTGCAGCATGACCTTCTGCGTGCGGTTGGCGCCGGTGGCGTGGGGCGAGGAAAAACGCGGCAGGGCCATGGGTCACTCCGTATCGCGCGCGGCCAGCGCGTTTTCCGCCGCCGCCAGGCGCTCGCGCGCGGCAGTTAGGCGGGCTGGGTCGGCGCCTTCGCGTTCGAGCTTCTTGAGATCGGCGCGGGCGTAGGCCAGTTCGGTCTTGAGGGCGCGGGTGGCGGCGTCCACCGGGCGCTTGTCGATGCGTTGCAGGTTCGGCGCCGGCTTGCCGCTGGCGTCCTCGGCGGCGTGCAGCTGGCGCTCGGCCTCGACCAGGGCTTCGCGCAGCAGGGCCAGTTCGGCATCGCCGGCACCGTCCTGCTCGGCTTTCCTCAGCTCGGCGCGGCGGGTGACCAGGGCGATCTTGGCCTTCTTCAGGTTCGCCATGCCGTCGCCGGCGGGTTCCGCCTTGGCTTCGGGCGCTGTCTGCAATTGCGCCAGGTGACGCTCGGCCCGTTCGGCGGCTTCGCGCAGCTGGGCGAGGGTGGCCTGCTGCTGTTCGTCTGGCGCTTCGCCAAAGGCTTTCTCGGACTTCTTCAATTGGGCGCGGGCCATGGCGGCGTCGATCTTCGCCTTCTTCAGGACCGCTTCGTCGCCGATCGCTGGTTTGGGAGCGGCGGGGGCTGGTTCGGCTTCGGCGGCTTCCAGGGCCTGGCGGGCCTGCTCGGCGGCCTGGCGCAGCGTCTCGACCTGGGCGCGCAGTTGCTCGGTGTCGTGGGCGGCCAGTTGCTTCTCGGCCTTCTGCAGGGCGACGCGGGCCATGCTGGCTTCGATCTTCAGCCGCTTGAGGTCGGCGCCGGCGTTGCCCACGGCCTTCTCCGCCTTCACCCGTTCGATGACCGACTGCGGTGCTTCCGCCACTGGCGCGGCAGCCTGGGCTTCGCGGGCGCGGGCGGCGCGTTCCAGGCGGGCCTGGCGTTCCTCGGCCTTGCGTTGCTCCTCGCGGCGCAGGCGTTCCTGGCGGTGCTCGAAGCGCAGGCGCGAGTGTTCGGCCTTCTGCTGTTTCAGCTGCAGTTCGCGGATGTCCGCCTTGGCCGCGCGGTAGTACTGCACCAGCGGGATGCTGGAGGGGCAGACGTAGGCGCAGGCGCCGCACTCGATGCAGTCGAACAGGTTGTAGGCCTGCAACTGCTCGTGGTCGTCGCCCTGGGCGAAGAAGTACAGCTGCTGCGGCAGCAGGCTGGCCGGGCAGGCCTGGGCGCAGTCGCCGCAGCGGATGCACGGCAGCGCCGGCGGCGGCGCCGGCAGTTCCTCGGCGGTCGCGGCCAGCAGACAGTTGGCGGTTTTGATCAGCGGGGCCTGCAGGTCGCCGAGGGTGATGCCCATCAGCGGGCCGCCCATGACCAGGCGGCCGAGCCGGCCGCGATTCAGCCCGGCGAATTCCAGCAGTTCGCCGACCGGCGTGCCGAGCAGCGCCTCGACGTTCATCGGCCGCGCCAGGGCGGCGCCGGTCAGGGTGGTGATGCGCGAGATCAGCGGGCGGCCGAGGACCAGCGCATCGCGCAGCGCCACGGCGGTGCCGACGTTGACGCAGACCATGCCGATGTCCGCCGGCAGGCCGCCGCTGGGCACCTCGCGGCCGCTGAGCAGCTGGATCAGTTGGCGTTCGCCGCCGGAGGGGTACTTGGTGGGGACCACCCGCAGTTCGATGGCGCGCTCGCCGATGGCCTGGCGCAGGGCCTCGATGGCCTGGGGCTTGTCGTCCTCGATGCCGAGCAGCACCTGCTGCGGCTGCAGCAGGTGCATGAGAATCTCGATGCCTTCCACCAGTTCGGCCGCGCGTTCGCGCATCAGCATGTCGTCGGCGCTGATGTAGGGCTCGCACTCGGCGCCGTTGATCACCAGGGTGTGCAGGTCTTCGGCGGCGCGGGCGGCCAGCTTGGCGGCGGTGGGGAAGCCGGCGCCGCCGAGCCCGGCGATGCCGGCCTGGCGGATGCGCTCCAGCAGGGCGGCGGGGCTTTCCTGGCGGTAGTCGGGGCAGGGCTGCAAGGGCGCCCATTCGTCCAGCCCGTCGGCGTCGATGACGATGGCTTCGGCCAGCAGGCCGGAAGGGTGTGGATAAGGTTGCTCGCCGATGGCCACCACCGTGCCGGAGGTCGGCGCATGCACGGCGGCGCTGATGGCGCTGCCGGGGCTGGCGATCATCTGGCCCTTGAGCACGCGCTCGCCGACGTCCATGCAGGGCAGGGCCGGCGCGCCGGTGTGTTGCTGCAGCGGCAGGATCAGCCGGCTGGGCAGTGGCGCCCGGACGATGGGGCCGGCGGTGGATTGCGCCTTGTTGGTCGGCAGATGCAGGCCGCCGGGGAAGTCCCAGGCCTTGGCGTTCATGCGGCCTGCTCCCGGTCGCTGGCGATCAGCCGGGCATCGGGCAGCGGCCATTTCCAGTCGCGCACGCCGACTTCCAGGTCGAGCATGTCGATGCAATCCACCGGGCAGGGCTCGACGCACAGGTCGCAGCCGGTGCATTCGGCGGCGATCACCGTGTGCATCTGCCGCGCGGCGCCGACGATGGCGTCCACCGGGCAGGCCTGGATGCACTTGGTGCAGCCGATGCACTCGGCCTCGCGGATGAAGGCCACGCGCGGCGGGGTTTCCGCCGGCGCGTCCAGGGGCGGCGCCTCGACGTCGAGCAGGTCGGCCAGGGCGGCGATGGTGGCGCTGCCGCCGGGCGGGCACTTGTTGATCGCGTCGCCCTGGGCGATGGCCTCGGCGTAGGGCTTGCAGCCGGCATAGCCGCATTGCCCGCACTGGGTCTGCGGCAGCAGGGCGTTGACCTGTTCGGCCACCGGGTCGCCCTCGACGCGGTAGCGCACCGCCGCGTAGCCGAGCAGGGCGCCGCTGGCCAGGCACAGGGCCAGCAGCACACTGACCGCGAGCAGCACGGCAGTCATAGCTTGATCAGCCCGGTGAAGCCCATGAACGCCAGGGACATCAGCCCTGCGGTGATCATGCCGATGGCCGCGCCCTGGAACGGCTTGGGCACGTCGGCGATGGCGATGCGCTCGCGTAGGGCGGCGAACAGCACCAGCACCAGGGAGAAGCCCAGCCCGGCGCCGAAGCCCTGGACGCTGGACTGCAGGAAGCCATACTCGGGCTTGTTGGCGTTGAGCAGGGCCACGCCGAGGACGATGCAGTTGGTGGTGATCAGCGGCAGGAAGATGCCCAGCACGCGGTACAGCAGCGGGCTGCTCTTCTTCACCAGCAGTTCGGTGAACTGCACCACCACGGCGATCACCAGGATGAAGCCGATGGTGCGCAGGTACTCCAGGTCCAGCGGGCGCAGCACGTAGCGCTGCAGGATGTAGCTGCAGATCGAGGCCAGGGTCAGCACGAAGGTGGTGGCCAGGGCCAGGCCGATGGCCGTCTCGATCTTGCGCGACACGCCCATGAACGGGCACAGGCCGAGGAACTGCACCAGCACGAAGTTGTTGACCAGGATGGCGCTGACCAGGATCAGGGCGAGTTCGGTCATGGCCGGGCGCCTCGGGCCGGGCGGTGGCGGAGCTTGGGCATGCTCAGATTCCCGTGATCAGCAGGTCGATGGCGGCGATGATGTCCAGCCGCAGGTGCGCCAGGCTGCCCACCGGCTCGCCCAGCTCGCGGCGCGCCACGCCGGCCATCTGCGGGGTGAGCAGCAGCAGTTTCTCGCCCTCCACCGTCACCTCGGGCATCAGCCGGTCGATGCCGGCCAGGCCCTTGCCGCGGCTGAGCGGGATCACCACGCGGGTGTTCAGCGAGGCGAGCAGGTCGCTCTGCACGTCCAGCAGCAGCGGGATGTCCTCGCGGCTGCGCGGGCTGGGGTTGCGGTACAGGTCGAACTGCGGCATCAGAAGCTCCGCAGGTCGTCGGCGAACACGCCGGCGCCGTCCACATGCTGATTGTAGGCGTCGATGGCCTGGCGGTTCTGTTCCAGCCAGCGTTGCCACAGGCGTTCGCGCACCACGTCGGCCAGCGCTTCCTCCAGCACCGCCGAGAGGTTCACGTCCAGCTCGCGGGCCTGCTTGAGCAGGTCGCTGTTCAGGCTGAGGTTGGTGGCTTTCTTCGGGGCTTGGGGATCGTAGGTCGTGTGCATGGGAACCTCCGAGACGGATGCGCATAGGTTATGCGCATGGTCTTGCCCGGGCAAGGCAGAAACGACGACGCCGGCCCCGGGGCCGGCGTCGCGTTCGGCGCGTGCCGCTTACTTCACGCGCTGGCCCGGCTTGGCGCCGCTGTCCGGGCTGAGCAGGTAGATTTCCTCGCCGCCGGGGCCGGCGGCCAGGACCATGCCTTCGGAGACGCCGAACTTCATCTTGCGCGGGGCCAGGTTGGCCACGTACAGGGTCAGGCGGCCTTCGAGCTTGCTCGGGTCCGGGTAGGCGCTCTTGATGCCGGAGAACACGTTGCGCTTCTCGTCGCCGATGTCCAGGGACAGGCGCAGCAGCTTGTCGGCGCCCTCGACGAACTCGCACTTCTCGATCAGCGCGATGCGCAGGTCGACGGCGGCGAAGGCGTCGAAGTTGATTTCCGCGGCCAGCGGGTCCTTCACCAGTTCGCCGTTGCCAGCGGGTTTGTTGGCGGCGGCGAGGTCTTCCTTGGAGGCTTCGATCATGGCTTCGATTTTCGCGGGCTCGATACGGGTCATCAGCGGGTTGAACGGGTTCAACTGGTGGTTGGCCAGCAGCTGCTCGTGGTCGCTCCACTTCAGCGGGGCGACGTTGAGGAAGGCTTCGGCGGCCTCGGCCAGCTTCGGCAGCACCGGCTTGAGGAAGATCACCAGCTGGCGGAACAGGTTCACGCCCAGGGCGCAGATGGCCTGGACCTCGGCCTGCTTGCCTTCCTGCTTGTTCAGCGCCCAGGGCGCCTTGTCGGCGATCCAGGCGTTGGCCTGGTCGGCCAGGGCCATGATTTCGCGCATGGCGCGGCCGAAGTCGCGGGCTTCGTAGGCGGCGGCGATGCTCGGCGCGGCGGCCTTGAAGGCTGCGACCAGTTCCGGCGCCGGGTCGGCGTCCACCAGCACGCCGGCGTTGCCCTTGTGGATGAAGCCGGCGCAGCGGCTGGCGATGTTGACCACCTTGCCGACCAGGTCGGAGTTGACCTTCTGCACGAAGTCCTCGAGGTTCAGGTCGAGGTCGTCGACGCCGCGGCCGAGCTTGGAGGCGTAGTAGTAGCGCAGGTATTCCGGGTCCAGGTGGTCCAGGTAGGTGCGCGCCTTGACGAAGGTGCCGCGGGACTTGGACATCTTCTGGCCGTTGACGGTCAGGTAGCCGTGCACGTTCAGCGCGGTGGGCTTGCGGTAGCCGGCGCCTTCGAGCATGGCCGGCCAGAACAGCGCGTGGAAGTTGACGATGTCCTTGCCGATGAAGTGGTACAGCTCGGCCTTGGAATCCTTGTTCCAGTAGGCGTCGAAGTCCAGCTCCGGGCAGCGCGCGCAGAGGTTCTTGAAGCTGGCCATGTAGCCGATGGGCGCGTCCAGCCAGACGTAGAAGTACTTGCCCGGGGCCTCGGGGATCTCGAAGCCGAAGTAGGGCGCGTCACGGGAGATGTCCCATTCCTGCAGGCCGGCGTCCAGCCATTCGGCGATCTTGTTGGCCACCGACTCCTGCAGCGCGCCGCTGCGCGTCCACTGCTTGAGCATGGCGTCGAAGTCCGGGAGCTTGAAGAAGTAGTGCAGCGACTCCTTGAGCACCGGGGTGGCGCCGGAGATGGCCGACTTCGGGTCCTTCAGCTCGGTGGGCGAGTAGGTGGCGCCGCAGGCTTCGCAGTTGTCGCCGTACTGGTCGGCGGTGCCGCACTTCGGGCAGGTGCCCTTGATGAAGCGGTCGGCCAGGAACATCTGCTTTTCCGGGTCGAAGTACTGGGTCACCGGGCGCGTGGCGATGTGCCCGGCGTCGCGCAGCTTCAGGTAGATGGCCGAGGACAGCTCGCGGTTCTCTTGCGAGTGGGTCGAGTAGTAGTTGTCGAAGTCCACCAGGAAGTCGGCGAAGTCGGTCATGTGCTCGGCGCGCACGGCGTCGATCAGCTGTTCCGAGGTGATGCCTTCGCGCTCGGCGCGCAGCATGATGGCCGAGCCGTGGGCATCGTCCGCGCAGACGTACACCGCCTGGTTGCCACGCATCTTCTGGAAACGCACCCAGATGTCGGTCTGGATGTATTCCAGCATGTGGCCCAGGTGAATGGAGCCGTTGGCGTAGGGCAGGGCGCTGGTGACGAGGATCTGGCGGTTTTCGGACATGATGCTCAGGCCATTGGGGCAAAACGAGGGAAGTCGGTAACTATAACAGGCTGCAGGCAGCAGGCTATAGGCTACAGGTAGGAGCGAAGAGCGATCGGTGCTTGAAGCCCGAAGCCTGAAGCCTGAAGCCTGAAGCCTGAAGCCTGAAGCCTGAAGCCTGAAGCCTGAAGCCTGAAGCCTGAAGCCTGAAGCCTGAAGCCTGAAGCCCGAAGCCCGAAGCCCGAAGCCTGCAACCTATAGCCTGCCGCTGCTGTTAATATTCCCGCCTACCGTGCTCAGCCTTTTTTCGGGAGAACCCATGAGCGTCGTCACCCGCGCCACGGTGGAGGCCGTCCTCCGCCAGATCACCGACCCGCATACCGGCCAGAACCTGCTCGACGCCGGCTACCTGCGCGACCTCGACATCCAGGGCGGGCGCATCGCCCTGGGCCTGGAGCTGGGCTACGCCTGCGGCCTGTTCAGGAATGGCCTGGCGCAGACCGTGCAGATGGCCCTGGAAGCCCTCGACGGGGTGGACTCGGCCCAGGTGAAGGTGGACGTGAAGATCGCCGCGCACAAGGCTCAGGCCCAGGTGCCGGGCATGAGCAACGTGAAGAACATCATCGCCGTGGCCTCCGGCAAGGGCGGCGTGGGCAAGTCCACCACCGCCGCCAACCTGGCCCTGGCGCTGGCCCGCGAAGGGGCCAAGGTGGGCATCCTCGACGCCGACATCTACGGCCCCAGCCAGGGCATCATGTTCGGCATTCCCGAGGGCACCCGGCCGAAGGTGCGCGAGCAGAAGTGGTTCGTGCCGCTGGAGGCCCATGGCGTGGAAGTCATGTCCATGGCCTTCCTCACCGACGACAACACCCCGGTGGTGTGGCGCGGGCCGATGGTTTCCGGCGCGCTGCTGCAACTGATCACCCAGACCGCCTGGAACGACCTGGACTACCTGGTGATCGACATGCCGCCGGGCACCGGCGACATCCAGCTGACCCTGGCGCAGAAGGTCCCGGTGGCCGGCGCGGTGATCGTCACCACCCCGCAGGACCTGGCCCTGCTCGATGCGAAGAAGGGCGTGGAAATGTTTCGCAAGGTCAACATCCCGGTGCTGGGCGTGGTGGAGAACATGGCGGTGCACATCTGCTCCAACTGCGGCCACGCCGAGCACCTGTTCGGCGAGGGCGGCGGCGAGAAGCTGGCGGCGCAGTACGGCGTGGAACTGCTGGCTTCGCTGCCGCTGTCCATGGCCATCCGCATGCAGGCCGACGGCGGCAAGCCGACGGTGATCGCCGACCCGGAAAGCCAACTGGCGATGATCTACCAGGAAATGGCCCGCTGCGTGGGCGCGCGCATCGCCCTGAGCGAGAAGGACGCGCCGGCGATGCCGAGCATCTCCATCAGCGAGGACTGATCAAGGGCGCGGCCTGGCGGCCGCGCTCGTCATTTGCCGGACGCCGTGGCCGCGGTGGCCTCAGTTGACCTTCAGCTTGCCGCCACGGCCCAGCCCGCCCTCGACGTTCTGGGCCTTGTAGTCCTGCAGGGATACGACCATCTTGTTCCAGGCATCGATGAAGGCGACCACCGTGGCCTTGCCTTCGGGCGTGCGGGAAAAGCCGCCCAGCCCCCCGCCGACGCCACCGCCGAAGCCGGCCAGCGCGGCTCCGTAGTTGGTCGCGGTCGAGTTGCCTTCGGCTGCGGCGATCTGCACCGAGGAGCGAATGTCGAACAGCGAGAGCGTGACCACCGAGGCCTTGGTTTGCAGCGCGCCGGCGAGTTGGCCGATGGCGGCGTTGCCGATCAGGCCGCCGAGGGTTCCGGCCAGGCCGCCGATGGCGGAGTCGTTGATGATGATCTGCGGTTCCAGGTAATAGTCGGCGGCGACCCGCTGGCCCTTGTGCTGTTTAGAACCGGCGCGGTATTCGCCGGATAGCCGCTGTATCTCGGTGATGCGCGAGAGGCGGGCGTCGGATCGCTGGTTGCCGATCGAGGTGATGACGAAGCAGTTCGATTGCTGTACCGCCAGGCGCAGCAGGGGTTCGATGGAGGTCATCTGGGTGGCGCTGCCGAAGGGGCCGTACCAGTCGGCCTCGCGCCCGTCGTCCACGGCGATGGTGCCCAGTGGCCTGTCGCAGCGCTGCAGCGATTGCTGCGCGCCGTTGCTGTTGCCGCCGGCCGCCGCGCCGGAAACCCCGGCATGCTGTCCCCCCGGCGAGAGCAACCCCCCGCCCAGTGCCGCGCATCCATTCAATGTGCCGGCAATGACCGCGCCCAGCATGTATTTAACAATGCTCTTCGATTTTGATTTCATGTTGTTTGCCGTTTGGTGTTGGGGGGTGTTTGTTCTTCTGCCAGTTGCCGTTGCGGAAACTTTCGACTTGTGACTTCCAGCTAGCGCCAGTGCCAGTTGTCATCCCGCCAATAACTGCGATAGGGATAGGCCGAGTACCAATAGCGCAGGGTCATTTCCCGCCAATCGGTCTTCCACTTGAAATAGGCAGCTTCGGAGTTTTTGGCGGCGCGGGCCTGGGCCAGGAGTTGCATCGACTCCTGGTCGCCTCGGCCCGCGGCCATCGCCAGCCATTTCTCGGCTTCCTGCGGGTCCGCGCCCATTTCCTCGAGGCCGCCCAGGTAGAGGCCGCCGAGGGCCTTCTGCGCCTCCAGGTCCCCGCGCTCCGCGGCGCTGCGCATCCACTGCAGCGCCTGGTAGCTGTCCTGGGCCACGCCATCCCCGCGGAAATAGCGCAGCCCCAGGTCGTAGGCCGCGCGCGGGTCGCTGGCGGCGAGGGACAGGAGCGCGCTCGAGGCTCGGTCCGCGTCGGTATCCGTGGGGTTATTGCCGGCAGCTGAAGATGACGCTGGGGGCTGTTGTGCTCCACAGCCTTGTTCATCGCAAACCGGTTTCGGGTCGTTTGTCGTGCACGCAATCAGCAACAAGGGAAACAGCAGGAGGGGAATCTTTGGATTCATGGGAGTTCCCTGCGGGGCGTTTATTGTGATTTCCGCTGTAGGCAACTTATGGCGGGGCAGGGGACAAAGTATCTTTCACGTCCGGTTCAAGGTGCAGGTGAGGTTTCTTTTGAGTCTTGTGAGATTTTTCTTAAAAATTCGGAAGTATCTCGGCAATATCTGAAATACGCGTTGGCCCGCTACTCTCGTGGCCTGCATTCGTGCATTGCTGGAAGGTCTTCGGCGGGCCTGTGCGCAACGCGCTCTCGACGTTGGTCATGCAGCCTTTGCTGCCGACGGGCGCTGCCGGTAAGATTCGCGTTTCTTTTTCAGCAGCTACGGGACGCCCGCCATGAGCATCAAATCGGACAAGTGGATTCGCCGCATGGCCTTGGAGCACGGGATGATCGAGCCCTTCGTCGAGCGCCAGGTGCGCGGCGCCGACGACAGCCGGGTTATCTCCTACGGCGTCTCCAGCTACGGCTACGATGTGCGCTGCGCGGCCGAGTTCAAGGTGTTCACCAACATCCACTCAGCGGTAGTGGACCCGAAGAACTTCGACGAGAAGAGCTTCGTCGACATCAACAGCGACGTCTGCATCATCCCGCCGAACTCCTTCGCCCTGGCGCGCACCGTGGAGTACTTCCGCATCCCCCGCGACGTGCTGACCATCTGCCTGGGCAAGAGCACCTACGCGCGCTGCGGCATCATCGTCAACGTCACCCCGCTGGAGCCGGAGTGGGAAGGCCACGTGACCCTGGAGTTCTCCAACACCACCAACCTGCCGGCGAAGATCTACGCCCACGAGGGCGTGGCGCAGATGCTGTTCCTGCAGTCGGACGAGGCCTGCGAGGTGTCGTACAAGGACCGTGGGGGCAAGTACCAGGGGCAGACTGGGGTGACGCTGCCCAAGGCTTGAGGCTTGAGGCTTGAGGCGAACGCGAGAAACCGGGCTTTGGCCCGGTTTTTTGTTGCCGGCTGACTCTTGACCTTCAGCCTGCTCAGGACAAGCCCCCTCTCCCTTCAGGGAGAGGGCTGGGGAGAGGGGACGGACTTCGACGACACTCCGGCGCTGGGACTTGGCCCCGTTCCCCCTCCCTAACCCTCCCCCGCAAGCGGGAGAGGGGACCGTTCGGTGTGAAGCGGGGCTACGTAGCTCCCTGCGGGACAGCGAGTTGCCGGCTGACTCCTGACCTTCAGCCTGCTCAGGACAGGCCCCCTCTCCCTCTGGGAGAGGGCTGGGGTGAGGGTGACGGACTTCGACGATACGCCGGCGCTGGGCTTGGCCCCGTTCCCCCTCCCTAACCCTCCCCCGCAAGCGGGAGAGGGGACCGTTCGGTGTGAAGCGGGGCTACATCGCTCCCTGCGAGACTATGGCGTTGCCGGCTGACTCCTGACCTTCAACCTGCTCAGGACAAGCCCCCTCTCCCTTCAGGGAGAGGGCTGGGAGAGGGGACGGACTTCGACGACACTCCGGCGCTGGGACTTGGCCCCGTTCCCCCTCCCTAACCCTCCCCCGCAAGCGGGAGAGGGGACCGTTCGGCGTGAAGCGGGGCTACGTAGCTCCCTGCGGGACAGCGAGTTGCCGGCTGACTCCTGACCTTCAGCCCGCTCAGGACAAGCCCCCTCTCCCTCCGGGAGAGAGCTGGGGTGAGGGGAACGGATTCCGATGGCACGCCAGCGCCGAGCCTGGCACCACCCCTACTTCAGATTCCCACTGAGAAACTGCCGCAACCGCTCGCTCTTCGGCTGGCCCAGCACCTCCTGCGGCGGCCCCTGTTCCTCGACGCGGCCCTGGTGGAGGAACAGCACCTGGCTGGAGACCTCGCGGGCGAAGGCCATTTCGTGGGTCACCAGGATCATGGTTCGGCCTTCCTCGGCCAGGGCCTTGATCACCTTGAGCACCTCGCCCACCAGTTCCGGGTCCAGCGCCGAGGTGGGTTCGTCGAACAGCATGATCTCCGGCTCCATCGCCAGCGCGCGGGCGATGGCCACGCGTTGCTGCTGGCCGCCGGAGAGGAAGGCCGGGTACTTGTCCTCCACCTGGGTCGGCAGGCCGACCTTGGCCAGGTAGCTGCGCGCGCGTTCCTCGGCTTCCTTGCGCTCGACGCCCAGGACGCGGCGCGGGGCCAGGGTGACGTTCTCCAACACCGTCATGTGGCTCCACAGGTTGAAGTGCTGGAACACCATGGCCAGGCGCGTGCGGATGCGCTGCAACTGCGCCGCGTCGGCCACGCGCATGCCGCCGGGGCTGGCGACCATGCGGATTTCCTCGCCGTCCAGGCTCATGCGGCCTTCGTCGGGCTGTTCGAGGAAGTTGATGCAGCGCAGGAAGGTGCTCTTTCCCGAGCCGCTGGCGCCGATCATGCTCACCACGTCGCCGGTGCGGGTCTCCAGGGACACGCCCTTGAGCACCTCGTTGTCGCCGTAGCGCTTGTACAGGCCTTCGATCTTCAGTGTGGTCATGGAGTCCTCAGATTACGACCGCCGCGCGGCCGGGATGGGTTCAGCCATGGCTGGGGCCGAGGAAGGCCAGCCAGCGGCGTTCGGCGAGGCGGAACAGGCCGACCAGGGTGAAGGAGGTCACCAGGTACAGCGCCGCGGCTATGCCGAAGGACTGGAAGGAGAGGAAGGTGGCGGCGTTGGCGTCGCGGGCGATCTTCATGATGTCCGGCACCGTGGCGGTGAAGGCCACGGTAGTGGAGTGCAGCATGAGGATCACCTCGTTGCTGTAGTAGGGCAGCGCGCGGCGCAGCGCCGAGGGCATGATCACGTAGCGGTACAGGCGCCAGCCGCTCAGGCCGTAGGCGCGGGCCGCCTCGACCTCGCCGTGGGCGATGTTGCGGATGGCCCCGGCGAATATCTCGGTGGTGTAGGCGCAGGTGTTCAGGGCGAAGGCCAGCAGCGTGCAGTTCAGGCCGTTGCGGAAGAAGGCGTCGAGGATCGGCTGCTCGCGCACCGCCGCCACGCTGTAGATGCCGGTGTAGCAGACCAGCAGCTGGATGTAGAGCGGCGTGCCGCGGAACACGTAGGTGTAGAACTGCACCGGCCAGCGCAGCAGCGGGTTGCGCGAGACGCGGGCGATGGACAGGGGAATGGCGAAGGTGAAGCCGAAGGCGATGGACACCGTCAGCAGCCAGAGCGTCATGGCCAGGCCGGTGATGTGGTAGCCGTCGGTCCAGAGGAAGGCCTTGCCGTACTGCTGCAGCAACTCGATCATCGCAGGGCCTCGCGCACGCCGATGGCGTAGCGGCGCTCAAGGGCGTTGAGCACTATGTTGGAGACAGTGGTGAAGAGCAGGTAGATGGCCCCGGCCACCAGCAGGAAGAACAGCAGGCGGTAGCTGCTCTTGCCGGCGTCCTGGGCGGCGCGCACCACGTCGGAGAGGCCGATGATGGAGACCAGCGCGGTGGACTTGATCAGCACCATCCAGTTGTTGCCCACCCCCGGCAGGGCGAAGCGCATCATCTGCGGGAAGAGCACGAAGCGGAAGCGCTGCAGGCGCGTCAGGCCGTAGGCGCTGGCCGCCTCCAACTGGCCGCGCGGCACGGCGAGGATGGCGCCGCGGAAGGTCTCGGTGAAGTAGGCGCCGTAGATGAAGCCGAGGGTGATGATGCCGGCGCTGAAGGGGTCGATCTCGATGTAGTCCCAGTCCATGTAGTCGGTCAGGTCCGCCAGCCAGGTCTGCAGGCTGTAGAAGATCAGCAGCATCAGCACCAGGTCGGGCACCCCGCGGATCAGCGTGGTGTAGCAGGTGGCGGGGAAGCGCAGCAGCCTGGAGCCGGACAGCTTGGCGCTGGCGCCCAGCAGGCCGAGGGTCACCGACAGCAGCAGCGAGCAGATCGACAGCTTTACGGTCATCCAGGTGCCGTCGAGGAGGATGGAGCCGTAACCCTTGAGGCTCATGGTCTCGGCCAGGGTACGGAAGAAGTCCTGGAGCATGCGCAGGCAACTCCTTGTGCGGCGTTATCAGCAGAATAGACCGCGCCCGGCAGCCGCCAAGGCTGCCGGGCGCGGTGGCGCGGGTCAGTCGTTGTAGATGTCGATGTCGCCGAAGTATTTCTTCTGCAGCTTGTCGTAGGTGCCGTCGGCGTGGATCGCCTTGATGCCTTTGTTGATCATCTCGCGCAGTTCGTTGTTGCCCTTCTTGATGCCGATGGCGATGTCGGCCGGCATCAGCGGGTCATGCACCGGCTTGCTGATCTCGAAGCCCTTGCCCTGGTCGGTGGTGAGGAAGCCCTGCTCGGCCTGCAGCATGTCCTGCAGCGAGACGTCCAGGCGCCCGGACACCAGGTCGGCGTAGACCTGGTCCTGGTTCTGGTAGCTCTTCACGTTGACCCCGGCCGGCTCCAGCTTGGCCTTGGCGAAGGTTTCCTGGATGGTGCCCTGCTCGACGCCGACGGTCTTGCCCTTGAGCGATGCGGCGGTGGCCTCCAGGCCCGAGCCCTTCTTGCTGATCATCGCGGTGGGGCTGGTGAACAGCTTGTCGCTGAAGTCGATTTCCTTCTGGCGCGCCTCGGTGACGGTCATCGAGGAGATCACGCCATCGAACTTGCGAGCCTTCAGGCCCGGGATCATGCCGTCGAAGTCGTTGGCCATCCACACGCACTTGACCTTCAGGTGCTCGCAGATGGCGTTGCCCAGGTCGATGTCGAAGCCGACCAGGCTGCCGTCAGGCGCCTTGGATTCGAAGGGCGCGTAGGACGGGTCGGTGGCGAAGCGGATTTCTTTCCATTCCTTGGCCTGCAAAGCTCCGGCGCCAGCCAGCAGCACCAGGGCGGAGAGGGTCAGCCATGCTTTTTTCATCGGTTGGAATCCTTGGTGGTTGATTCAAGCAGTGGAACCAAAGGCATAACATCAATGTGACAGCAAGTTTCGAACCAGAGGCGCAACCACGGGCCTCGGCGGTAGGAGACGGACGACAGGCGCGTTCCTACGACAGGTATAGCAGCCGGTCGGGGAAGGGATGCCCCATGACGGGGCGAGGAGGCGGGGTTTTCGGTAACAGCCTGGTGCGCCGATTATGGCGTGGGCAGCAAAAAAAAAGGCACCCGAGGGTGCCTTGAAGATGATCATGGAGTAAGTCGACAAATCCGACCCGCCGGCGCGGCGGAAGTTCCGCGCCGCGCGCTCATTTCTGCGGGACGAGGGTCAGGCGCTTGCTGCCGTAGACGCGGTCGAGGTTCTGGCTCTGGAACGGGAAGCTCATGTAGTCGCCCTTCAGCCAGGCGTCGATGCCGTCGGCGTAGTGCGGGCTGGCCGGGTTGCCGGACTGGCCGCTGCTGTTGACGCCAAGCATGGGCTCGCTCTGGCCGAAGTCGACGACGATGCGCATGGCCGGGATCAGCCAGGTGTCGAAGTCCTGGCCCCAGTTGTAGGCAGAAACGTTCAGCGTGCTGTGGTCGCCGCCGGCCGGGTAGGGGCCGCGGTCCAGGTAGCTCTTGATGGCGCCCAGGCCGGCGCGCTGTCCGGCGTCCAGGTAGGGCGCCATCTTGGTGCTGTCGCTGACCCAGTTGTATGTGTGCAGCTTGCCCCACTGCCAGGCATGGCGGTCGCTGCCCAGCTTCTGTTCGCAGAAGGCGGTGGCGGCGGCCAGGCTGCGCGCGAGGATGGCCGGCTTGTCTTCCTTCTGCGGCGTTTTCACGTCGTCCCAGAACGGGCTGTCGTCGCGGCCCAGCAGGTGGTCGGCCTGGGCCGAGTAGGAGAGGTCGGCGTTCTGCACGAAGGCCTTCCAGGCCGGGCTGTCTTCCGGGCCGAGTTCGTCGAGGAAGATCTGCTTGGCGCTTTCCTGCAGGAAGGCCTCGTAGAGGGCGGCGTCGGCGGAGCTGGCGGAGAGCTTGCCGTCGAAGGCCATCAGCCGGTCCAGGGCCTCGCGGGCGCGCTCGCGCTGGCCCTCGGGCAGGGCCTGGATCGCCTGCTTCAGCGGCGCGGCCATGCCGGGCGCGTCGAGCATGCCCTGCAGCTTGGCGGCGAAGGGCGTGGTCTGGTCGTACTGCATGGCGATCATGCTGCGCGCGTCGTGGCGGTTGCTGGCGTTGGCCAGCTGGGCGATGCGCTCGGCGCGTTCGGGGTAGTACCAGGAACTGGACAGCTGCGCGCCGTAGCCGGGCTGCACGGTGCGGTTGTTGGCAGTGCCCAGCCAGCCCTGCTGCGGGTCCTGGTCGGAGGGGTGGAGGATCGGGTCGGCATAGCCGTCCCAGTCGTAGCGCCCGTCCCAGCCGGGGGAGGGCAGTAGGCCGCGGCCGTCCTTGCGGTTGGGGAAGCGCCCGGTGACCTGCCAGCCGATGTGCTTCTCGTCGGCGAACACGATGTTCAGCGGCATGGCGCGTATTTCGCGGGTGGCGTCGAAGGCCTGCTCGACGCTCTTGGCCCGGGACAGGTCGAAGAAGGCGTCCAGGCTCTTGTCCGACACCGCCTGGATGCTCTGGTAGGCCAGGCCGTAGCCGCTGGACAGCGGCAGCGGTTGCAGGTCGTTCTTCTTCGCACCCAGCAGGGCGCTGTTGAGCAGCGGGCCGTGGCGGGTTTCGTAGACGGTCTCGCGCACCGGGCGCTGGCCCTTGATGAAGAAGGTCTCGACGCGCTCGCTGGCCGGCTTCCACTGGCCGTCGGCCAGGTAGTAGAGCTTGCCGCCCTGGCGCCGCAGCTGTTCGAGGAAGACGTCCTGGTTGTCGCCCATGACCATGGTCATGCCCCAGGCCAGCTTGCCGTTGAAGCCGGCCACCACGCCGGGTACGCCGGCGATGGTGACGCCCGCGGCGCTGTACTTCGGCGAGCGGATCTGCATGAAGTTCCAGATCGACGGCATCGACAGCGGCAGGTGGGTGTCGTTGGCCAGCAGGCTCTTGCCGCTGCGGCTGCGCTGCGGGGCGATGGCCCAGTTGTTGGAGGCGGCCACGCCGAGCATCTGCAGCCCGGCCACGGCCTCGGCGGCGCCACCGACCTCGGCCAGGCCGGGAATCTGTCCGGCGAGGTTCAGGCCCTTGAGCTTGTCGGCCTCGGCGAAGGGCAGTTCCTCGTCGGGGTAGATGGGCGTGAGCCAGGCGAGCTTCCCGGCGCCGACCTTCTGCGCGAGCACCAGCGAGTCCAGTTCCTCCTGCAGGTTCACCGCCAGGCCGAAGTTGAGCAGGGCGAAGACCAGCGCCGAATCCTCGGGTTTCCAGTATTCCGGGCGGTAGCCGGACTCGGCGATGTCCATCGGCAGCTTGTCGCGGTAGCGGAACAGGTAGGCATTGACGCCGCGCGCGTAGGTTTCGAAGAAGCGCTTCAGGCGCGGCGAGGAGCCGGCGTAGAGGGCATTGGCGGCCTGCCTGAGGTTGACCGTGCGCATGAAGCGGTCGATCTCCAGGGCGCCCGGGCCGACCATCTCCGACAGCCGCCCCTGGGCCATCAGGCGCAGGCCGACCATCTGGCCGATGCGGTCGCTGGCATGTACGTAGCCCATGGCGAAGAGCGCGTCGTGGAAGGTGCTGGTCTCGATCAGCGGCATGCCCAGGGCATTGCGGCGCACCGACACGCTTTCGGCCAGGCCCTTGAGCGGCTGCACGCCGGAAGTCGGCGGCAGGCTATCGGCGTAGCGGTCGTTCAGCCAAGTCTGACAGCCAGTCAGGCTGACGGCTGCGCTGAGGGTGGCGGCGAGGCCGAGTCGGGGAAGCGGGCGGAAGGCTCGCGAGGCCATGGAAGTGTGCTCCTGCACAGGGCTTGCGGAAAGCCGCTACGTTAGAGAGCCGCGCACCTTCGCGCAAGCCGCGGGGGCAGGGAATTCGCGGGGTGTGGGTGGTTCGGGAGGGGGGCGCGGGGATGTTCGCGATGGGTGTTCGTGCCGCCGGGGTGTCCGGCGTGGCCGGCGAGTCCAATCGCGGACGGAGTCCGCTCCTACCCCACCGGCACACAAGGCCTCGTAGGATGGTGTTGAGCGAAGCGATACCCATCACCACGACCGCATGGGTTTCGCCGAGGCTCAACCCATCCTACGAAGAGCGCCTTGGCGCAGTCGGCACTACGATCACCGGGGAGGCATGGCATTTCCCTCGTGGGAGCGGATTGCTCCTACAGGGGGCTTTTGTGCCCGCCGGAAACGAAAACGCCGTTTCCCCTCACGGAAGAAACGGCGTTCTCACCTAGCCCACCCGCCTCAGGCGCCGTGGCACTTCTTGAACTTGGCGCCGCTGCCGCAAGGGCACGGATCGTTGCGGCCAACGTCCTTCAGCGGGTTACGCACCGGCTCGTGGCTGTGGTTGCAGTGCGGGCCGTGCACGTGGTGGTGATGGTCATGATCATGGTCGTGGTTGCAGTCGGGACCATGTACATGGGGTTCCTGGCTCATGGGTGCCTCACTCCGGGATGAAATCGCCGGGGATTATCTCGCCATTGCGCGCGATATGCACGGTGCGGCCGAACAGCAGGCCGGTCTTCACGTCGCCTTCGAGGCTGTAGCGGATCGGCTTGTCCGGGTCTTCCAGCAGCTTGACGATGTACTTCATGTGCCGCCAGAGGTTGGTCTGCACCGGCACCTCGAAGAACTGCCGGCCATTGGCGGGCACGGTGAACCAGACGCTGGATTCGCCTTCGGCCAGGTCGACGTCGTTCAGCTTGACCTTGTAGGCCAGGCCGCGCACCGGCAGGCTGAAGTCGTTCGGGTTGTCGATACGGAAGTGCAGTGTGAACTGTTGCTCTAGCAGGCGGGCTTTCACCACGTCCACTTTCATCAGCTTCACGTCGGGGCTTTCGAAGCTACCGGTCATCCAGCTGCAACCGGAGAGGAGCGCGAAAATCCAGACTAGGCTGATAATTCTTATCGTTTGCGCCTGATAATTCATTTCAATCCCCCAAGACGTCCCAGTGTACCAAGCGGCTGCTTGGCCGCAAGTTGTTGTTGCGTTAAAAGAAGTTGTCCCATACTGGGCCGCCCGTCGGCAGACGGGAGAACACAGGAGTGTGATGGATGAGCCGTTACGAAATCGTCTTTTCCGGTCAGACGCTTCCAGGCGCCGATCCGGAAGCGGTGAAGGCCAACCTGGCCAAGCTGTTCCAGGCCGATGCGCAACGCATCGCCCTGCTGTTTTCCGGCCGCCGCCTGGTGCTGAAGAATAACCTCGACGCCACCGCCGCCGACAAGTACCGAGCCGCTCTGGAACGGGCCGGCGCGCGCGTCGAGGTGGTGGACATGGCCCCCGCGGTGGAGGAGATCGAACTGGCCCCGCCGCCCGCCGCCGAACCCGCTCCTACCCCGGCACCGGCACCGGCCGCGGCTACGCCGGGACGGCTGAAGGTGGCCCCGCGCGACGAGTACATGGCGGCCTTCGCCGAGGTGGACGCGCCGGACTTCGGCCTGGCCCCGGTGGGCGCCGACCTGCAGGACGACAAGGCCGAGCCGCGTGCGCCGCAGGTCGATCTCAGCCAGTTCAGCCTGGCGCCGGTGGGCAGCGACATGGGCCAGGCAAAGGCGGACCCCGCCGCGCCGGCGCCCGACACCAGCCATCTGAAGCTGGCCGACTGAGCGCTCAGCCGTTCTGCTGGGGATCGTCCTTGTAGACGAACTTGGGCATTTCCCAGTGGAAACGGATCGCCAGCAGGCGGAACAGGAAGCCGGCGAACAGGGTGATCAGCATGGCCTGCTCGTTGGGCAGCTCCAGCTGGATGCAGATCAGGTAGCACCAGGCGCTGGCGAAGGACACGCTGGCGTACAGCTCGCGGCGGAAGATCAGCGGCACGTCGTTGCAGAAGATGTCGCGCAGGATGCCGCCGAATACCCCGGTGATCACCCCGCTGACCGCGGCGATCAGCAGGCTGTGGCCCATCTCCAGGCCGACCTGGCAGCCGATCAGGGTGAAGGCCACCAGGCCGATGGCGTCGAGCACCAGGAACAGCGAGCGCAGGTGGCGCATCAGCGGCGCGATGAACACCGTGACCAGCGCGGCGCCGGCGGTGAGCGCCAGGTATTCCGGGTGGCGCACCCAGGTCAGCGGGTAGTGCCCCAGCAGCATGTCGCGCATCGAGCCGCCGCCCAGGGCGGTGACGCAGGCCACCAGCACCACGCCGAACAGGTCCATGCTGCGGCGCCCGGCCGAAAGCGCGCCGGTCATGGCCTCGGCGATGATGGCGATGATGTAGAGGGTGGTCAGCAGCATGGCGGGGCCCGCGGAAAAGCGCGCATTCTAGCCGATGGGCCCGATGCACCCAATGGGTGCATGAGGTGTCCCTTTTGGGTGGCAATGAATCCTTTGCTATCCACGCCCGCCGGAAGGCCGCTGGCTACCGGTGCAAGAGAAACGCTGACGTAGGATGGGTTGAGCTTGCGATACCCATCACCATGGCCGCATGGGTATCGCTTCGCTCAACCCATCCTACGAGGCATGCCTCGGTGCGTCCGCCGTGTCAACCGATCCACGGCCCGCAGCATTTCTTCAGCTTGCCGCCGGCGCCGCACGGGCAGGGATCGTTGCGGCCCAGCTTGAGCGGCACCGTCGGGTCGAGGAAATACCAGCGGCCGTCGCGCTGGACGAAGCCGGAGCATTCGCGGTGGCTGTGCTCGCCGTTGGCGTCGTGCCAGCGCGCGGTGAAGGTGACGCGGGCATGCTCGGGCGTGCCGCCGAGCACCTCGTGGCTTTCCACCTCCAGGCCCAGCCAGGTGCTGCCCAGGCTCCAGGCGCGGATGGCCTCCAGGTCCAGGCCGGGCTGCTGGGCCGGCAGCGTGGTGTCGCGCAGGTAGTCCACCAGGCCCAGGGCGTAGGCGCTGTAGCGCGAACGCATCAGCGCCTCGGCGGTGGGCGCCGGCTGGCCGGCGTGCAGGCGGCCGCAGCAGTCCGCCAGGGACAGGCCGCTTCCACAGGGGCAGCAGGGCTCGGTCATGGTCACCACCAGTACTTGCCGAAGTTTTCCGGGTTGGCCCAGAACTTGGCGTTCAGCCAATCCGGGACCTGCTTGTATTCACGCAGATCGTAGGTGAACAGCGTGAGTGTCTGATCGTCGCGCTGGAAGCGTTCGCTGGCCTGCATGCCCAGGGCGTAGAAGTCGATTTCGGCGACGCCGGCCTCGGCCAGGTCGACCAGCACGGCGACGCGGCTGCTGTTGAGGTTGCGGATGCCGCCGACCAGTTGCAGCGCCGCGCGGCGCTCCAGATGCTCCAGGCAGTCGGCCAGCAGCGCCAGGTCGTAACGCTGCGCCGCCAGTTCCGCCGGCAGCTCGCCTGCGGCGGCGCCGTGCACCTGGCAATCGGGGTGGGCCTGGCGGAAGGCTTCCACGGCGGGAATGCCGCTGGCGCCTACCAGCAGCAGGCGTTGCGGGGCGTAGCGGTCGAGCAGGGCGGCCAGCGCCTGCTGGGGCGTGCGAGCGGAAATCATCGGTGTGCGGAAACTCTCGTTCGGAATGCGCAGAGACTAGCCTGTGAACCCCTTCATGGCCTAGTGCTGGCGTATTCGTGCATCGCCGTCTTTACTCGGTAATTGTCGGTTCAGACCCATCTCACAGGAGAGACTGATATATGAGCATCAAAAGGACCGCTTTACCCCTGCTGCTGGTAAGCACGCTGCTCACCGGTTGCGCAGGGTTGCAGAAGTCCGACTGGCCGACCTGCGCATTGGTCGGTGGTGTAGGGGGCGCTGGCCTGGGCTCCATCGAAAGCAGTGCCTGGGCGGGCTGGGGCGCGCTGATCGGCGGCGTGCTCGGCGCGTCCTACTGCTGGGTGCATGGCGAAGGCGAGAAGGTGGTCGAGGCGCCGCCGCCCGCACCGGCTCCCGAACCGGCTCCGGCACCGCTGCCGAAGGAAGAGACCATCGTTGTCAGGGACCTGCACTTCGCCTTCGACTCGTCGAAGATCGACAACCGTGACAAGGACAAGCTCGACACCATCGCTACCCGCCTGAAAGAGGAAGCCTCCACCACCACGCTGGATATCTCCGGCCACACCGACAGCGTCGGCACCGACGCCTACAACCAGAAACTGTCTGATCGCCGCGCCCACGCGGTGGCCAACTACCTGGTGGATGCCGGCGTGCCTGCCAGCAGCATCAAGTCGGTGGAAGGCTACGGCGAAAGCAAACCGGTCGCCGACAACAAGACCAAGGAAGGCCGCGCGGAAAACCGTCGCGTGGAAATCCTGATCAAGCGCCAGTGACACCCGGCGTGTGCTGAAGCGAAAGGGGCCTATGCGCCCCTTTCGTGTTTCCGCCGCCTATGGAAATCGTCACCGCCTCCGGAGTATGGTGCCGGCACAAGAAACCGGGGGAGCATCTACATGAAGGCTTTTGTGGGGCTGGGCAAGCTGGTTGCCCTGTTGTTCTGGCTGGCGGTGCTGGCCAATCTGCTGCATCCCTTCGCCCATCCGTTCGCGACCCTGCTGAAGGTCGCCGGGGGCCTCATCCTGCTGATCCACATCCTTGAACTGCTGGCGCTCGGCGCACGCCTGAAGGGGCGTTCGTCCCCCTGGCTGGACCGCATCCAGGTCCTGCTGTTCGGCATCTTCCATTTCCTCTCGCTGCCGGCACCGGCCAAGGAGGGCGGCCATGCGTAAGCTGCTGCTGGGCCTGATGCTGCTGGCGCCGATCGAGGCCGCCAGCGCCGCTTCGGTGCAGGTGGAGGCCAATACCGTGCTGCGCCTGCCGGTGAAGGGCGAGTCCCTGAGCCTGGAACACGTCCGCGTAGCGGAGGGCGGCGCGCTGCTGATCCCGTCGCGGGTGAAGGTGCTGCACATCGACGAACTCGACCTGCAGAAGAACGCCCGCCTCGGCGTTTTCCCCGGCGAGCAGCCGCTGCGCATCGAGGTGGCCCGCGGGCACCTCGCCGATGGCAGCGTGATCGCCGCCCAGGGCGCTTCCGGCAGCTTCCATCGCCCGGCCAGCGCCGGCCGCACCCTGACCCTGCGCCTGCAGGACGTGCAGGTGGAGAACCTGCTGGTCGACGTGCGCGGCGGCGTCGGCGCGCCGGGCTACGACGGCCTCGACGGCGCCCACGCGCGCAGCGGCGGCTGCCTGTGGGGCGGCGCGGAACAGGGCGGCGACGGCCAGGACGCCGGCGACGGCCAGACCGGTGGCGCCGGCGGCGTGGTGCGCCTGGAAGTGCCCCAGCAATTCCCCGTGGAACTGGTCAAGGTGCGCCTGGAAGGCGGCGCCGGCGGTGCCCCGGGCAAGCCGGGCAAGGCCGGCGCGCGCAGCGGCGAGAAGGGCTGCCTGCTGTACTCGGTGGACGGCGGCAAGGCCGGCCATGACGGTGGCGCCGGCAAGCCCGGCCCCAGCGGTGCCCAGGGCCGTCTGGACGTGGTGCGTTTCTGACTGCAGTGCGTTTCTGACTGAAACCGGCGCGGGCCCCGCGGCCCGCGCCAAGGCTCACCAGTGCGGGCGCGCGGCGACTATCGCCACCAGCGCCATGCCCAGCAGCAGGTTGCCGCCCACGGTGCGGCGGATGCGCCCCAGCGCCGCGCCGCCGGCGGGCCAGTCGGACGCCTCGATGGCGCGGCGCAGCTCCGGCAGCTGCAGCGCCTGTACCCGCAGGAACAGCGCCAGCATGGCCACGTACAGTCCCATCATCACCTGCACGTAGCGCGGCGCGCCGGCCACGCCGTTGAAACTCAGCTGCAACATGCCGATACCAGTCACCGGCAGCGCCAGCACCGCCACCCAGACCCACACGAAGAAGCGCCGGAACACCTCGGCCCACAGCTTCAGCCGCGCCGGCGCATCCAGCGCGGCGACGGCCGCAGGCCGCAGGATCATCCAGGCGAAGAACATCCCTCCGACCCAGACCAGGGCGGCCAGGACGTGCAGGGCGTAGACGGGGGCAAAGGCGGTCATTCGGCGATCTCCGCTGGCGGTTGAAAATAAGCGCGCTATCATAGCCGCCCAATCGAACTACTGAAAATTTATCCAGCATCCGGACATGTCCCGATGGACAGTCCCGCATGCCCGGGAATTCCATGCTCAGCAACGAACTCAAGGCCACCATCCAGGGCGCCTACACGCGCTTCCTGGAAGCCAAGGAACTCAAGCCGCGCTACGGCCAGCGCCTGATGATCGCCGAAGTGGCCAAGGTCCTGGGCGCCATCGAGACCGACGAGGAAGGCCAGCGCAGCGGCGAGCCCGCGGTGGTCGCCGTGGAGGCCGGCACCGGCACCGGCAAGACCGTGGCCTACAGCCTGGCCGCCATCGCCTGCGCCAAGGCCGCCGGCAAGCGCCTGGTGATCGCCACCGCCACGGTGGCGCTGCAGGAGCAGATCGTCCACAAGGACCTGCCCGACCTGCTGCGCAACAGCGGCCTGGCCTTCAGCTTCGCCCTGGCCAAGGGCCGCGGCCGCTACCTGTGCCTGTCCAAGCTCGACCACCTGCTGCAGGAAGGCCAGGCGCAGAACGCCACCGCCCAGCTGTTCGAGGAAGAAGGCTTCCGCATCGACGTCGACGAGAGCGGCAGCAAGCTGTTCAACCAGATGATCGAGCGCCTGGCCGGCAACCGCTGGGACGGCGACCGCGACTCCTGGCCCGAGGCCATCGAGGACGCCCACTGGGCGCAACTGACCACCGACCACAGCCAGTGCACCAACCGGCATTGCCCGAACTTCCAGCAGTGCGCCTTCTACAAGGCGCGCGAGGGCATGACCAAGGTCGACGTCATCGTCACCAACCACGACCTGGTGCTGGCCGACCTGGCCCTGGGCGGCGGCGCCATCCTGCCCGACCCGCGCGAGACCCTCTACGTCTTCGACGAAGGCCACCACCTGCCGGACAAGGCCATCGGCCACTTCGCCCACTTCACCCGCCTGCGCGCCACCGCCGACTGGCTGGGGCAGGTGGAGAAGAACCTGAGCAAGCTGCTGGCGCAGAACCCGCTGCCCGGCGACCTCGGCCGGCTGATCGAGCAGGTGCCGGAACTGGCCCGCGAGCTGCGCACCCAGCAGCAGTTCATGTTCACCGCCTGCGAGGAGATCGGCGACTTCCGCGCCGGCGAGGACATGGAAGGCCGCGAGCGCCCGCGCCACCGCTTCGTGGGCGGGGTGGTCCCCGAGCACATCCGCGAGATGGGCATCGAGCTGAAGAAGGGTTTTTCCAAACTCACCGACCTCTTCACCCGCCTCACCGAACTGCTCAAGCAGGCCATGGACGGCGAGGGCACCGCCGGTGTCGCCAGCTACCAGGCCGAGGAGTGGTACCCGCTGTTCGGCAGCCTGCTGTCGCGCGCCCAGGGCAACTGGGAACTGTGGACCGCCTTCACCTGCGAGGACCCACAGGACAGCCCGCCCATGGCGCGCTGGCTGACCCTCGCCGAGAGCGGCAGCTTCTACGACATCGAGGCCAACGCCAGCCCGATCCTCGCCGCCGAGACCCTGCGCCGCAACCTGTGGAACGTGGCCTACGGCGTGCTGGTGACCTCCGCCACCCTGACCGCCCTGGGTACCTTCGACCGCTACCGCATGCGCGCCGGCCTGCCACGCGCGGCGGTCACCGCCGTGGTGCCCAGCCCCTTCCACCACGCCGATGCCGGGCTGCTGCGGGTGCCGGACCTGAAGGCCGACCCGCGCGACGCCGCCGCCCACACCGCGGCCATCGTCCGCGAGCTGCCGGCCATGGTCGAGGGCGCGCGCGGCACCCTGGTGCTGTTCGCCTCGCGGCGGCAGATGCAGGACGTGTTCGACGGCCTGGAGCGCGACTGGCGCAAGCGCGTGCTGATCCAGGGCAACCTGTCCAAGCTGGAGACCCTCAACAAGCACAAGGCCCGCGTCGACGACGGCGAGCCCAGCGTGCTCTTCGGCCTGGCCAGCTTCGCCGAGGGCGTCGACCTGCCGGGGGCCTACTGCGAGCACGTGGTGATCGCCAAGATTCCCTTCGCGGTGCCGGACGACCCGGTGGAAGCGGCGCTCTCGGAGTGGATCGAGGCGCGCGGCGGCAACCCCTTCATGGAGATCGCCGTGCCCGACGCCTCGCTGCGCCTGGTGCAGGCCTGCGGGCGCCTGCTGCGCACCGAGCAGGACCGCGGCACCATCAGCCTGCTGGACCGCCGTGTGGTGACGCAGCGCTACGGCAAGGCCATCCTCAACGCGCTGCCGCCGTTCCGCCGCGAGATCGCCTAAGGCGCGGCATCCGTAACAGGGGCGGCGCGCCGTCCCAGGTCGCAAATCCCGGTGGCGCCCGGCGCCGCCCCAAGGACAAGGTTGCATGCGTTCACTCCGTTGGCATCTGCCCCTGCTGTTCAGCCTGAGCCTCGCCTGCGCCCCGCTGTGGGCCGCGCCCAGCGAGGACGTCCTGTTCAACTTCGTCAAGCCGATGGCGGTGGTCAGCGTCGGCCTGCAGGACGCCGACCTGCCCAGCGCCACCGCCGAGGCCACGCCCGAGGGCGAGATCCTGCGGCGGGTGAAGTTCCACCCGGCGGCGCGCCCCACGCTCACCCTCAAGCCCGCCAGCGGCAGCTGGGACTGGTCGCGGGCCGACGCCATGAGCCTGCGTATCCAGAGCGCCATGGACTGGGCGCTGACCCTG
This sequence comes from Pseudomonas sp. NBRC 100443, assembly GCF_030268185.1. Lineage (NCBI taxonomy): Bacteria > Pseudomonadati > Pseudomonadota > Gammaproteobacteria > Pseudomonadales > Pseudomonadaceae > Pseudomonas > Pseudomonas sp. NBRC 100443. Next base: position 269,610 of record NZ_BSQE01000007.1, on the reverse strand, counting down.
GAGATCGACATCGACAACCTCGACGGCACGCCCGGCCTGCACGCCAGCGTCGCGCTGCCCGCAGGCCCGGCGCAGACCCTGCTGGTGCCGCTGCAGGCCTCCGCGCCGCAACTGTTCGGCATGCGCGCCGGGGTGCCGATGCCGATGAGCCTCGACGGCCAGCGCGTGCTCATCGCCCCGGTGGTCACCGGCGAGCTGCAGCGCAACAAGGTCGGCGCGGTGCGCATCTACCTGAACGCCCCGAAGGCGGCCCAGGACATCCTCGTCGGCCGCTTCGGCACCCGTTCCGGCGGCGACGAGCTGCGCAAGGCCTACACCGGCATCATCGACGCCTATGGCCAGTCCACCCGCAGCGACTGGCCGGAGAAGGTCAGGAGCGTCGAGCAACTGGCCAATGCCTGGAAGGCCGAAGGCGAGCAACTGAAGAAATGGCAGGCCCAGGCGCAGCCCACCGACACCTTCGGCGGCCTGCTGGAAGGCCCGGACTTCCAGGCCACCGGCTTCTTCCGCACGGAAAAGCGCAACGGCCGCTGGTGGCTGGTGACGCCGGATGGGCACCCGTACTGGTCCCTGGGCGTGAACACGGTGAACAGCGAAAGCAGCCAGACCTACGTCGAAGGCCGCGAATACATGTTCGCCGAACTGCCCGCCGAGGGCGAGCCGCTGGCCGACTTCTACGGCCAGAGCGACGACCGCGACGGCGTCGGCGCCCAGCAGGGCAGGGCCTTCGGCCACGGCCGCTGGTACGACTTCTACGCCGCCAACCGCTACCGCGCCACGGGCGGGCTGAGCGGCCAGCCGGCCGCCGACGCCTGGCTGGAGCGCACCCTGGCGCGCCTCGATGCCTGGGGCTTCAACGGCCTGGGCAACTGGAGCCAGCCGGCCTTCGCCGGCGCCTCGCGGATACCCTACAGCCTGCCGCTGGCCATCGGCGGCGACTACGCCACGGTCAGCACCGGCTACGACTGGTGGGGCGCCATGCCCGACCCCTTCGACCCGAAATTCGCCATGGCCGCCGAGCGCGCCATCGCCATCGCCACCCGCGACCACCGCGAAGACCCCTGGCTACTCGGCTACTACGCCGACAACGAACTGGCCTGGGCCGGGCAGGGCAGCGAGCCGCGCAACCGCTACGCGCTGGCCTTCGGCACCCTGGCGCTGTCCACCGACAGCCCGGCCAAGCGCGCCTTCATCAAGCAGCTGAAGGACAAGTACCACGAGCACGAGGCCCTGGCCGCAGCCTGGGGCGTCGAGCTGGGCGCCTGGGAAGACCTGGACGCGCCGGGCTACCAGGCCCCCGAAGTGCAGGCCGAGCACCCGGCCATCGAGCAGGACTACAGCGCCTTCCTGCGCCTGTACGCCGACCAGTACTTCAAGACCCTGCGCGACTCCCTCAGCTGGCACGACCCCAACCACCTGCTGCTGGGCGGGCGCTTCGCGGTGAACACCCCCGAAGCCCTGGCCTCCTGCGCGCAGTATTGCGACCTGCTGAGCTTCAACCTCTACGCGCCGACTCCGCAGCAGGGCTACGACGCCGCCTACGTGCGCAGCCTCGACAAGCCGGTGCTGATCAGCGAGTTCCACTTCGGCTCCCGCGACCGCGGCCCGTTCTGGGGCGGGGTTTCCGAGGTGTACAACGAGCAGCAGCGCGGCGAGCGCTACCAGCAGTTCCTCGCCGCCGCCGTGAAGGACCCGCAGATCGTCGGCGCGCACTGGTTCCAGTACCTCGACCAGCCCGCCAGCGGCCGCCTGCTCGACGGCGAGAACGGCCACATCGGCCTGGTCGGCATCACCGACCTGCCGTTCGCCGGCTTCATCGACGCGGTGCGCAAGGGCAACCAGCAGGTGATGAAGACCATGCTGGAGGAGGCCCGCGCCGCCGCCAAGGCGGCGCCCGAGGTGCCCACCCCGCGGGTCGATCCGGACGCCACCGCCAGCGCCGCGCCGGACGCGCCGGCGGTGCAATAGAGCGGCATTCGCCGCGGCCATGATGGCCGCGGCCCTACCCAGGTCGGGTTCACAAGCCGGCAGGGGGCTGGAAGAATGCGCCTTTCGCCCACAGCCCGGAGTGCCCCATGACCCTGCAAGGCCATTGCGACAGCCGCTTCACCCCCGTAGCCGACGCCTTCGCCGCGCTCTTCGAGGACCCGCAGGAGCGAGGCGCCGCGCTGTGCATCCAGGTCGGCGGCGAGACCCTGGTGGACCTCTGGGCCGGCAACGCCGGCAAGGACGAGGGCCAGGCCTGGCAGGCCGACACCATCCTCAACCTGTTCTCCTGCACCAAGACCTTCGCCGCCGTGGCCGCCCTGCAACTGGTGGGCGAGGGCCGCCTGGAGCTGGACGCCCCGGTGGCGCGCTACTGGCCGGAGTTCGCCGCCGCCGGAAAGCAGGCCATCACCGTGCGCCAGTTGCTCTGCCACCGCGCCGGGCTGCCGGCGCTGCACGAGATGCTGCCCGCCGAGGCGCTGTACGACTGGCAGGCGATGACCGCCGCGCTGGCCGCCGAAACGCCCTGGTGGACGCCGGGCAGCGAGCACGGCTACGCGCCCATCACCTACGGCTGGCTGATCGGCGAGGTGATCCGCCGGGTGGATGGCTGCGAGCCCGGCGCCGCCATCGTCGAGCGCACCGCCAGGCCCCTGGGCCTGGACTTCCACATCGGCCTGGACGACGCCGAGTTCCCCCGCGTGGCGCACATCGCCCGCGCCAAGGGCAACCTCGGCGACGCGGCGGCGCAGCGCCTGCTGCGCACAATGATGAGCGAGCCGAACGCGCTGACTACCCGCGCCTTCACCAACCCGCCGTCGATCCTCACCAGCACCAACAAGCCCGAGTGGCGGCGCATGCAGCAGCCGGCCGCCAACGGCCACGGCAATGCCCGCGCCCTGGCCGGTTTCTACGACGGCCTGCTGCAGGGCAAGCTGCTGGATGCCGCGCTGCTCGCCGAGCTGACCTGCGAACACGCCCGCGGCGAGGACCGCACCCTGCTCACCGGCACCCGCTTCGGCCTGGGCTGCATGCTCGACCAGCCGGAACTGGCCAACGCCACCTACGGCCTCGGCCCGCAGGCCTTCGGCCACCCCGGCGCCGGTGGCTCGGTGGGCTTCGCCGACCCCGAGCGCAGCCTGGCCTTCGGCTTCGTCACCAACACCCTCGGCCCCTACGTGCTGATGGACCCGCGCGCGCAGAAGCTGGCGCGCATCGCCGGCGACTGCCTGTAGGCGCCCGGGCCAGACGCCGCGCAGCGCCTGGCCGACGAAGCGGCGGAACCTTCCGCCGCGGCTCCGCTCGAATGGCGACTTCATGGGGAAACCGCGCCGGGTTTCGCCGCGGTTTTTCCCCCGCTGCTACGGCCGGGGTTCCACCGCTCGTCAGTTGAAGAGCAAAATACCCATTTCCCTTAGTAAGTTATGTTCGAATCTTGATTCGCGACATTAACTTGTGTCCGTCCCTGTTGCCCAAGACCGTCCAATGGAATTCCGCCCATGAGACTGCTCAAGCTTTCCACCCTGACCCTCTGCGTCACCCTCGGTGCCTGCAGCCACTTCCAGTCCCAGGACGCCGCCGCGCCGGCGCCCAGCCAGGCCAAGGCCGACGGCGGCAACCACTGGTGGTGGCCGTTCGGTAACAGCGCAGCCAGCGCCCAGGCCGAGGCCAAGGCCCCCGCGGTGGCGCCCAAGCCGGTGGTGGCCCAGGTGGACGCGGCCACCGACAAGTCCGCCGGCGGCCACTGGTGGTGGCCCTTCGGCGATTCCGCCTCGGCCCAGGCCAAGGCGGAAAACCCGGTGGCCGCGCCCAGCGCCCAGGACACCAAGGCCTGGCTGGACCAGCACGAAGCCGCCGTGCGCGCCGCCGTGGCCGGCAGCAAGTTCAGCGTCGAACGCCGCGACAACGCCCTGGTGCTGACCGCGCCGGTGGACGGCTCCTTCAATCCCAAGCGCCAGGAACTGCTGCTGCCGATCACCCTGGCGCCGCTGGCCAACGTCGCCAAGATCGTCGAGAAGGACCCGCAGGCCGGCGTGTTCATCCTCGGCCACAGCGACAGCAGCGGCGACAAGGCGGCCAACGACAAGGTCAGCCAGCAGCGCGCCGTGGCCATCGCCGCGATCTTCCGCCTGAGCGGCCTGGGCAACGACCGCCTGCGCTACAAGGGCGTGGGCGACGCGCAACCGGTCGCCGACGACAAGACCAAGGCCGGCCGCGCCAAGAACCGCCGCGTCGAAGTCATGCTGACCCCGCGCGGCGGCCTGCTGGCCCTGGCCCAGAGCAACTGAAGCAACGCGGCGCTTGTCGCCGGTCAAGCAATCTCGGCTACCACTGGTTAAGCTAATGCACTGGCTTTTTCGAGGAGACGACGATGGCCCAGACCCTGGCCGACATGCGCCGCGAATACACCCGGGACGGACTCAACGAGGCCCAGGCGCCCGCGGAGCCCTTCGTGCTGTTCCAGCAATGGTTCGAGGACGCGGTGAAGACCGAGCAGTTGCCGGTCGAGCCCAACGCCATGACCCTGGCCACGGTGGACGCCGACGGCCAACCGCACTGCCGCGTGCTCCTGCTCAAGGGGCTGGACGACCGCGGCTTCACCTTCTTCAGCAACTACGACAGCGCCAAGGGCGACCAACTGGCGGCCAACCCGCGCGCGGCCATGACCTTCTTCTGGCCGGCGCTGGAGCGCCAGGTGCGCATCGAAGGCCGGGTGGAGAAGGTTTCGCCGGAAGAGTCCGACGCCTACTACCGCGTGCGCCCGCTGGGCAGCCGCCTGGGCGCCTGGGCCTCGCCGCAGAGCCGGGTGATCGGCAGCCGCGAGGAACTGGAGCGGATGCTGGCGGAAACCGAGAAGCGCTTCATGGACGTCGCCCCGCACTGCCCTGACCACTGGGGCGGTTACCGCCTGCTGCCGCAGCGCATCGAATTCTGGCAGGGCCGCCCGAGCCGCCTGCACGACCGCCTGAACTACCGCCTGGTGGACGGCGCGTGGCAGCGCGAGCGCCTGGCGCCCTGATCCCGCACGGTGCTTTTCGTAGGATGGGTTGAGCTTGCGAAACCCATGCGGTCACGGTGATGGGTATCGCTTCGCTCAACGCCATCCTACGGCGGCTCGTACAAAGCTCCGCGCCCTTCCATGTAGGAGCGCGCCCTGCGCGCGATTCGCGGGCAGGGCCCGGCGGGCACGGCTTCTCGTAGGAGCGAGCTTGCTCGCGAACAGACTCCGCTGCGGGGCTCATTCGCGAGCAAGAGCTAGGCGTCCCCCTCGATCCTACGAAGAGCGCTCCGGCATGAGTCCGAGTGGGATACGGCCAAGGTCAAACGGCGGATAACGCCGTAGGCGTTATGCGCCCTACAGGGAAACCCTGGGTAATGCGGTGTAGGATTCCTCCTCTCGCCTTGCCCACGGACCCACCCATGAAACTCGTCATCGCCCCCGACTCCTTCAAGGAAAGCCTGTCCGCCCCCGAGGTCGCCGCCGCCATCGCGCGGGGCTGGTCGCGGGCGCGGCCGCTCGACGAGATCCTGCTGCGGCCCATGGCCGATGGCGGCGAGGGCACCGTGGATGCGGTGCTGGCGGCCACCGGCGGCGAGCGCCGCGAATGCGCGGTGCGCGGGCCGTTGGGCGCGCCGGTACAGGCCCATTGGGGCTGGCTGGAGGAGGGCGCCGCGGTGATCGAGATGGCCGCCGCCAGCGGTCTGCACTGGGTCGCCCCGCAGCAGCGCGACGCCACCCGCACCACCAGCTACGGCACCGGCGAGCTGATCCGCGCGGCGCTGGAGGCCGGCGCGCGCAAGATCATCCTCGGGCTCGGCGGCAGCGCCACCAACGACGGCGGCATGGGCCTGCTGCAGGCGCTGGGCGTGCGCTTCCTCGACGAACGCGGCGAGCCCCTGGGCGACGGTGGCGCGGCGCTGGCCGGACTGCACGCGATCGACCTGGCTGGCCTGGACCCGCGCCTGGCCGCAGTCGAAGTGGAAGTCGCCGCCGACGTGAACAATCCGCTGTGCGGCGAGCATGGCGCCTCGGCGGTGTTCGGCCCGCAGAAGGGCGCCAGCCCCGAGCAGGTCCGCCAGCTCGATGCCGCGTTGGCGCGCTACGCCGAAGTCGCCGCGCGCACCCTGGGCCAGGACCACAGCCTGTTCCCCGGCGTCGGTGCGGCGGGTGGCCTGGGCTTCGCCGCACGGGCCTTCCTCAAGGCGCGCTTTCGTCCCGGCGTGGAGCTGGTGGCCGAGGTTTCCGGCCTGGCCGAGACGCTGCAGGGCGCGGACCTGGCGATCACCGGCGAGGGCCGCCTGGACGAGCAGAGCCTGCACGGCAAGACGCCCATCGGCGTGGCTCGGCTGGCACGGGAGGCAGGGGTTCCGTTGATCGCCCTGGCCGGCAGCCTGGGCAAGGGCTATGGCCGCCTGCACGAGGCGGGCATCGCCGCGGCCTTCAGCCTGGTCCCGGGGCCGATCAGCCTGGCCGAGGCCATGGCCGGCGCCGCGGGCGAGCTGGAGGCGCGCGCCGAAGAACTGGCGCGGCTGTGGAGCCTGGCTCAGCCGGCGCGGTAGTCGTCGGCGGCGCGCTGTAGCCAGGCCGGCAGCTCGCTGCGCGACACGCCTTCGTCGCGGGCCAGTTGCAGGCATTGCAGCAGGTACTCGCGCTTGTGCGGGTCGTCGCCGGCCAGCGACAGCGCCAGGTCGCGGTCCATCCAGCGGCGGATGCGCACGAACAGCCACCAGTGGAAGTACAGGCCGGCGGCGGTGGTGACGACGATGATGAAGTAGTCCATGGGCCTTCCTCGTGGGGATGCTGACCTTACCCCAGGCGGGATGGGGGAATGAACGCGCGCTTTTGCCGCAGCTGTAGGACGAAGCTGTACGGCGGCTGAATCGAACGAAAACTTTGACCTGGCCGGCGTGACAGCAAGTGGCGCGGCAGAGTCTAATATTCACATATCTATCCGGAGGTTCCCGTATGCGTAAATCCGCCTTCCTGCTCGCCGGTTTCACTGCAGTGGCCCTGGCCCTCGGCGGCTGCCAGTCCAGCCTGACCGGCGACACCTACAGCCGTGACGAGGCCCGCACCGTGCAGAACGTGCGCTGGGGCACCATCGAAGCCCTGCGTCCGGTGAAGATCGAGGGCACCAAGACGCCGATCGGCGCCGCGGCGGGCGCCGCCGTGGGCGGCATCGGCGGCAGCGCCATCGGCGGCGGCAAGGGCAGCTACGTGACCGCCATCATCGGCGCCGTGGCCGGCGGCCTGCTGGGCGCGGCCACCGAAGAGGGCCTGACGCGCACCCAGGGCGTGGAGATCACCGTCCGCGAAGACGACGGCAGCTCCCGCGCCTACGTGCAGGAAGTCGACCAGGGCGCCATCTTCCGCGTCGGCGAGCGCGTGCGCATCCTGACCGTCAACGGCACCATCCGCGTTTCCCACTGATCGGCCTGCTCCGCCCACCCGGGCGGCAGCCTTTCCTGGCGCGCGACACCGGTTTCCGGTGTCGCGCGCTATCGTTTCCGGGTAGCGCTTTTTCCCGCGCCCAGCCTTTCGTAATAGTTCTATCCAAGACGCGCATTCGATAGATATGGATAATCGCCCGGTTCCATGGCTTTCCTGGTAAGTCAGCCATGTCTGAAGGATTAAGGAGAAGGTGATGATGCTGGCGCTGTTGATCGCGCTGCCTTTCCTGGGCTGTTGCCTGCCGGCGCTGTTCGAGCGCCTGGGCCGCAACGCCTGCGCCGCGGCGGCGGCCGTCGCGCCCTTGCTGGGCCTGGGGATTCTGTTCGGCCAGCGCGGCGTGCTCGGCGGCGAGCGCCTGCTGGCGCGCTACGACTGGCTGCCGGAGCTGGGCCTGAACCTCAGCCTGCGCCTGGACGGCCTGGGCTTCCTGTTCGCCCTGCTGATCCTCGGCATCGGCCTGCTGGTGATCCTCTACGCCCGCTACTACCTCTCAGAGCGCGAGCCCACCGGGCGCTTCTACGGCTTCCTGCTGCTGTTCATGGGCTCCATGCTCGGCGTGGTGCTCAGCGAGAACCTGCTGCTGATGCTGGTGTTCTGGGAGCTCACCAGCCTGTCGTCGTTCCTGCTCATCGGCTTCTGGAGCCACCGCTCCGACGCCCGCCGCGGCGCGCGCATGGCCCTGGCGGTCACCGGCGGCGGGGGCCTGGCGCTGCTCGCCGGCATCCTGCTGATCGGCCAGGTGGTGGGCAGCTTCGAGCTGAGCGACGTGCTCGCCGCGCGCCAGGTGCTGCAGGCCAGCGCGCTGTTCCCGCTGATCCTGGTGCTGGTGCTGCTGGGCGTGTTCACCAAGTCGGCGCAGTTCCCCTTCCACTTCTGGCTGCCCCACGCCATGGCGGCGCCCACGCCGGTGTCGGCCTACCTGCACTCGGCGACCATGGTCAAGGCCGGGGTGTTCCTGCTGGCGCGCCTGTACCCGGCGCTGGCCGGCAACGACCTGTGGTTCTACCTGGTCGGCCTGACCGGCCTGGCGACGCTGCTGCTGGGCGCCTTCCTGGCGCTGTTCCAGAACGACCTCAAGGGCCTGCTGGCCTACTCGACCATCAGCCACCTGGGCCTGATCACCCTGCTGTTCGGCCTGGATTCGCCCATGGCCAACGTCGCGGCGATCTTCCACATCATCAACCACGCCACCTTCAAGGCCTCGCTGTTCATGGCCGCCGGCATCATCGACCACGAGACCGGCAGCCGCGACATGCGCCGCATCAACGGCCTGTGGAAGTACATGCCGCACACCGCGGTGCTGGCGATGGTGGCTTCCGCGTCCATGGCCGGGGTGCCGCTGCTCAACGGCTTCCTCAGCAAGGAGATGTTCTTCGGCGAGACCCTCTCGCAGAACATGGCCGGCGCCTTCAACTGGCTGATCCCGACCCTCGCCACCGTGGCCACGCTGTTCTCGGTGGCCTATTCGGTGCGCTTCATCCACGATGTGTTCTTCAACGGCGAGCCGGTCGACCTGCCGAAGACGCCCCACGAGCCGCCGCGCTACATGAAGGTGCCGGTGGAGGTGCTGGTGGGCCTGTGCCTGCTGGTGGGCATGGCCCCGGCCTGGACGGTGGCGCCGCTGCTGTCGGCGGCCGCCTCGGCGAGCCTGAACGGCGCGCTGCCGGCCTACAGCCTGGCGATCTGGCACGGCTTCAACGCGCCGCTGGCGATGAGCCTGATCGCGCTGGTCGGCGGCATCGCCCTGTACCTGCAGCGGCGGCCGCTGTTCGCCTGGTTCGCCGGCCTGCCGGCGGTGGATGCCAAGGAGGTGTTCGAGGCGCAGGTACAACGCCTGGCGCGCTTCGCCCGCGGGCTGACCGGGCTGCTGGAGAACGGTTCGCTGCAACGTTACGTGCTCTGGCTGCTGCTGGCCGCGGTGGTGGTGGTCTGCGCCGGCCTGGCGGGCCTGCCCGCGCTCGCCGGCAGCCGCGCCTTCGTCGAGGTCGATGCCGTCACTGCCTTGTGCCTGGCGCTGCTGGCCCTGGCCGGGCCGCTGACCGTGGTGTTCCATCGCCAGCGCCTGGTGGCGCTGGTGCTGCTGAGCATCGCCGGGCTGCTGGTGGCCCTGGCCTTCGCCCGCTTCGCCGCGCCGGACCTGGCGCTGACGCAGCTGGCGGTGGAAGTGGTGACCATGGTGCTGCTGATGCTCGCGCTCTACTACCTGCCGCAGCGCACGCCGAAGGAAAGCAGCAGCCTGCGTGGCCTGCGCGACTTCCTGGTGGCGCTGGCCTGCGGCGTGATGGTGGCGCTGCTGGCCTACGCGGTGTTCAGCCGGCCCTACGACAGCATCGCCGGCTACTACCTGCAGCACAGCGTTTCCGGCGGCGGCGGGCACAACGTGGTGAACGTCATCCTGGTCGACTTCCGCGGCTTCGACACCCTGGGCGAGATCAGCGTGCTGGCCATCGCCGCGGTGGGCATCTTCGCCCTGCTCGACGGCCTGCGCCTGCCGCGCCGCGCCCGCGACGCCGAGGGCCTGGCCTGGTCGGCCGACGTCCATCCGCCGATCCTCGCCACCCTGGCCCGGCTGCTGCTGCCGCTGGCCCTGCTGGTGGCGGTGTTCATCTTCCTGCGCGGGCACAACCTGCCGGGCGGCGGCTTCATCGCCGGGCTGATCACCGCGGTGGCGCTGATCCTCCAGTACATCGCCTGCGGCAGCCGCTGGGTGCATACCCGCCTGCCGCTGAACTATTCGCGCACGGCCGGCCTGGGCGTGTTCGTCGCCGGCCTCACCGGACTGGGCAGCTGGGCCTTCGGCTATCCGTTCCTGACCTCGTCCTTCGGCCACTTCCAGCTGCCGCTGGTGGGCGAGTTCGAGCTGGCCACGGCCATGCTCTTCGACCTGGGCGTCTACCTCACCGTGGTGGGCGCGACCCTGCTGATCCTCGCCGGCCTCGGCGAATTGAACGCGCCGCCGCAGCCGGCGCCGGCCAAGGAGGCCCGCTGATGGAAGCACTGTTCGCCATCACCCTCGGCCTGCTCACCGCGAGCGGCGTGTACCTGCTGCTGCGGGCACGCACCTTCCCGGTGGTGCTGGGCCTGACCCTGATCTCCTATGCGGTGAACCTGTTCCTCTTCGCCATGGGCCGCCTGGCCGGCGAGCCGGCGGTGCTGGGCCAGGTGGCCAACCCCGGCGACCCGATCCCCCAGGCGCTGGTGCTGACCGCCATCGTCATCGGCTTCGCCATGACCGCCTTCGTCATCGTCCTGGCCCTGCGCGGCCTGGCCGAGACCGGTGACGACCACGTCGACGGCAAGGCGCGGGAGGAGGGCGAATGAATCACCTGCTGATTGCGCCAGTCCTGCTGCCGCTGTTCGCCGGCTGCCTGCTGCTGCTCGCCGGGCACGCCTCGCGCGCCGCGCGGGGCATCTCGCTGCTGGCCACCCTGGCGCTGCTGCCGACCGCCGCGTTGCTGCTGCAACAGGCCGCCGGCGGCCAGGTGCAGTTCTACGCCCTGGGCAACTGGCAGCCGCCGTTCGGCATCATCCTCGTGCTCGACCGCCTGAGCGCGCTGATGCTGCTGGCCAACGCGGTGCTGGCCAGCTTTGCCTTGCTGTACGCGCTGCGCGGCGACGACCGCCGCGGCAAGCATTTCCACGCGCTGTTCCAGTTCCAGCTGCTGGGCCTCAACGGCGCCTTCCTCACCGGCGACCTGTTCAATCTCTTCGTGTTCTTCGAGATCCTGCTGATCGCCTCCTACGCGCTGCTGCTGCACGGCGGCGGGGCAGGACGGGTGCGCGCCGGGGTGCACTACGTGGTGCTCAACCTGGTGGGCTCGGCGTTCTTCCTGATCGCCGTGGGCACGCTCTATGGCGTGACCGGCACCCTGAACATGGCCGACATGGCCGTCCGCGTAGCCCAGCTGGGCGCGGCCGACGCGCCCCTGGTACGCGCCGCGGCGCTGCTGTTGCTGGTGGTGTTCGGCCTCAAGGCGGCGCTGCTGCCGCTGTACTTCTGGCTGCCGCGGGCCTATGCCGAAGCCAGCGCGCCGGTGGCGGCGCTGTTCTCGATCATGACCAAGGTGGGCATCTACTCGATCCTGCGGGTGTACACGCTGATCTTCGGCGACCACGCCGGCGAGCTGGCCAACCTGGCCCAGGCCTGGCTGTGGCCGCTGGCCCTGGCCGGCATCCTGGTCGGCACCTTCGGGGCGTTGGCGGCCACCCGTCTGCAGGGCCTGCTGGCCTACCTGGTGGTGATTTCCGCCGGCACCCAGCTGGCGGTGCTGGCGCTGGGCTCGGCGCAGTCCCTGGCGGCGCTGCTGTTCTACCTGCTGCACAGCACCTGGGTGGTGGGCGGGTTGTTCCTGCTCGCCGACCTGATCGCCCGCCAGCGTGGCGACAAGGCCGGGCAACTGGTGCAGGGCCCGGCACTGCTGCAGCCGCAGCTGCTGGGCGCGCTGTTCTTCGTCGGCGCCATCGCGGTGGCCGGGTTGCCGCCGTTCTCCGGTTTCTTCGCCAAGCTGCTGATCCTGCGTTCGGCCAGCGGCGGCGAGGCGCTGGCGCTGTGGGCGGTGGTGCTGGGCAGCGGCCTGCTGGTCACCGTGACCCTCAGCCGCGCCGGCAGCACGCTGTTCTGGAACACCGGGCGCAGCGTCCTCGGCAACGCCGAGCGTGACCCGCTGCGCCTGCTGGCTGCGGTGGCGCTGCTGGCCTCGGCGGTGCTGCTGGTGTTGTTCGCCAAGCCGCTGCAGGCCTACCTGCAGGCCACCGCCGAGCAGTTGCTGGATGTCGACCTCTATCGCCGGGCGATCCTGGCCGGAGGTGGCGCATGATCCGCCGCCTGCTGCCGCATCCGCTGCTCAGCCTGTGCCTGCTGCTGGGCTGGGTGCTGCTGGTCGACGACTTCTCCTTCGGCCACTGGCTGCTCGGCGCAGTGCTCGGCCTGGCGCTGCCGCTGCTGTGCCGCGACATGCTGCTGGCGCCGCTGCGCATCCGCCGCCCGGGCCTGCTGCTGCGCTTCATCGGCCTGGTGCTGTACGACATCGTCATGGCCAACCTGCAGGTCGCGCGCCTGGTGCTCGGGCCCACCGGCAAGCTGCAGCCGGGCTTCGTCGAGGTGCCGCTGGAACTGCGCGAGGATTTGCCCATCGCCATCCTCGCCAGCGTCATCACCCTGACCCCCGGCACCGTCTCCGCCGACCTCAGCGCCGACCGCCGCAGCCTGCTGGTGCACGGCCTGGACGTGCCCGACGCGCAGGCCCTGGTGGCGGACATCAAGGCGCGCTACGAGGCGCCGCTGAAGGAGGTGTTCGAATGCTCGCCTACGTGATCCCGCTGTGCCTGGCGCTGATCGCCCTGGCCCTGCTGCTGACGGTGGCGCGCCTGGTGCGCGGGCCGAGCGCGGCCGACCGCATCCTGGCGCTGGACACCCTGTCGGTGGAGGCCATCGCGCTGATCCTGCTGTACGGCCTGTGGAGCGGCAGCGGCCTGTACTTCGAGGCGGCGCTGCTGATCGCGGTGATGGGCTTCGTCAGCACCGTGGCGCTGTGCAAGTTCCTGCTGCGTGGAGACATCATCGAATGAACCTGTTCATGGAAATCCTCGTCAGCGCGCTGTTGCTGGGCGGCAGCCTGTTCGCCCTGCTCGGCGCCGTGGGCCTGTACCGCCTGCCGGACTTCTACACGCGCCTGCACGCGCCGACCAAGGCCTCGACCCTCGGCGTGGGCGGCGTGGCGCTGGGCTCGCTGCTGTACTTCAGCACCAGCGGCAACGGCGTGAGCCTGCACGAGGTGCTGATCACCCTGTTCCTGTTCATCACCGCGCCGGTCAGCGCCCACCTGCTGGCCAAGGCCGCCATGCAGGCGCGCCTGCCGCGCACCCCGCGTACCCGCGGGGAGCCCTGGGAGTAGGGCTTCCGGCTGCGCCGGGGTGCTCTTCGTAGGATGGGTTGAGCCTTGGCGAAACCCATGCGGTTGCGCTGATGGGTATCGCTTCGCTCAACACCATCCTACGGGTCTCGTGCTTGCCGGAGAGGGTAGGAGCGGACCTTGTCCGCGATAGCCGGAGGTTCCGGCGCGATTCGCGGATGAGATCCGCGCCTACGGGCGGGAGAGACGCTGGCGCAGGCCATTACAGTTTTCCCCCGGCGCTGTACCTGTCGGCCACCCGCGGCGCGCTTCTATACTGCGGGGATTCATTTCCTGGAGCGTCCCGTGCAGCAGTCCCGGCCCTTCGCCCTGGCATGCCTGGTCCTGGCCATGGCGCTGTGGGGCAGTTCCTTCATCGCCCTGAAACTGGCCTTCGCCGAATGGCCGGCGATGTGGGTGATCTTCGCCCGCATGGCCATCGGCAGCCTGATCTTCCTCGCCGCCTGGCGCTGGCGCGGGCGGATGGACTACCAGGCGGGCGACTGGAAGTACCTGGTGGGCCTGGCGGTGTGCGAGCCGTGCCTGTACTTCGTCTGCGAATCCTTCGCCCTCCAGTACACCAGCGCCGCCCAGGCCGGGATGATCACCGCGCTGCTGCCGTTGCTGATGGCGGTCGGCGCCTTCCTCCTGCTGCACGAGCGCATCGCCCGCAACACCTGGGCCGGCTTCGCCCTGGCGGTGCTCGGCGCGCTCTGGCTGAGCCTCGCCGGTGAGCCCGACCAGCACGCGCCTCAGCCGCTGCTGGGCAACTTCTTCGAACTGCTGGCGATGGTCTGCGCCACCGGCTACACCCTGCTGCTCAAGCACCTGTCGGCGCGCTACTCGCCCTTCATCCTGACCGCCATGCAGGCCTTCATCGGCTCGGTGTTCTTCCTGCCGCTGGCGGCTGTCGGCTCGGGCGTGCCGCCGGCGCCCAGCGGCCAGGGGCTGTTCGCCCTGGTCTACCTGGGCAGCGTGGTCACCGTCGGCGCCTACGGCCTGTACAACTTCGGCGTCAGCCGGCTGCCGGCGAGCCAGGCCACCGGCTTCATCAACCTGATCCCGGTGTTCACCCTGGTATTCGCCTGGCTGCTGCTGGGCGAGCGTCTGAACGGCCAGCAGTTGCTGGCCGCCGGCCTGGTGTTCGCCGGCGTCGCCCTCAGCCAGTGGCGCAGCGCCACGCCCGCGCCCGCCGGGGTGCTCGACTGACCGAACGAGGAACCGCCCCATGTCCATCGACATCCGTGACTGGACCCGCGAAGCCATCCGCATCATCGAGGCGGACTTCCAGCGCAGCGCCGACACCCACCTGATCCCCCTGGAAGCGCCCGGCCTGCCCGGCATCGACCTGTACTTCAAGGACGAGTCCAGCCACCCCACCGGCAGCCTCAAGCACCGCCTGGCGCGCTCGCTGTTCCTCTATGCGCTGTGCAACGGCTGGCTGAGGCCGGGGGCGCCGGTGATCGAGGCATCCAGCGGTTCCACGGCGATCTCCGAGGCCTACTTCGCGCGCCTGCTGGGGCTGCCCTTCATCGCCGTGGTGCCGGCCAGCACCTCGAAGGAGAAGATCGCCCAGATCGCCTTCTACGGCGGCCGCAGCCACCTGGTGGACGACCCCACGCAGATCTACGCCGAGTCCGAGCGCCTGGCCCGCGAGAGCGGCGGGCACTTCATGGACCAGTTCACCTACGCCGAGCGCGCCACCGACTGGCGGGCGAACAACAACATCGCCGAATCGATCTTCCAGCAGCTGCGCCACGAGCGCTTTCCCGAGCCGGCCTGGCTGGTCTCCAGCCCCGGCACCGGCGGCACCCTGGCCACCCTCGGGCGCTTCGCCCGCTACCGCCGGCACCAGACCCGCGTGCTCTGCGCCGACGCCGAGCGCTCGGTGTTCTTCGATGCCTACCGCACCGGCGACCGCAGCCTGACCCTGGACTGCGGCTCGCGCATCGAGGGCATCGGCCGGCCACGGGTGGAGGCGTCCTTCCTGCCGGCGGTGCTCGACGCCATGGTCAAGGTGCCCGACGCCTGGTCGCTGGCGGCCATGCACTACCTGGCGCAGCGCCTGGGCCGGCGCGTCGGCGGCTCCAGCGGGACCAACCTGGTGGGCGCGCTGCTGGCGGCGCGGAGCATGCTCGATCGCGGCGAGTCCGGCTCGATCGTGGCGATCCTCTGCGATGGCGGCGAACGCTACGCGACCAGCTACTACGAGCCGCTGTGGCTGATCCAGCAGGGCTTCCAGCTGGAGCCGCTGATCGACGCGGTGCGCGCCTGCGTGGAGCAGGGCAGCGCACTGCCGGAGGCGCTGCCGGCGCTGGGGTTGTGACGGGCCGGCTTATTCCTGGTAGGCGGCGCCGGGGTAGGCGCAACCGCGCATGACCTTGTCGTCCAGGCGCAGCTCGGCGGTGAGGTTGTTCACCGCGCCGCTCATGCTGTTGACGCAGCGCGCCGGGGCCACCCACAGCTCCAGCTTCTCGCCGTTGGCCTCGGTGGAATAGCTGCTGCTGCCGCCGGGCACGCTTTCCACCACGTAGGGCAGCACCTGGTCCGGCTGCCCCGGGCGCTGCAGCAGCAGGCCCTGGGCGTTGACCATCACGCTCCAGCCCGGCTCGTTGCCGCCGGCCTGGACGATGGTCTGCCTGAAGTTGGGGTCGTCGCAGCCGTGGCCCTCGTTCTGCAGGCGGTACAGCGAGCGCACTTCGAACTTGCCGTCGGTGTTGCTGGCCTGGCCGCCGGAATAGGCGCCGCGCGCGTCGATGAACAGCTTGCCGGCGCCGTCGGCGAACAGGTCGCGGGACTCGCGGGCCACGGCGCTGTCGGCGCCGTCCACCAGGTTGAAGCGGCGCTGCTCGTTGCACGGCCGCAGCACCAGGCCGCCGTCCTCGCGGGTGACCTCGCCCTGTACCCGCGTCGGCGCGTCCTGGCGGGTGGGCTCGGGCTTCCACACCTGGCAGGCGGCGAACAGGGGCAGCAGGGCATAGAGGAAGAGGCGGGCTTGACGCATGAGATAGGGCTCCCGGAAAAATGCGCCCACGTTACCGAGCCAATGGCACCGGCTCAAGGGCTACAGTGGTAGGGACAGTCGCAAAAGGAGGCATCCGATGATTCGCTACAAGCGCGCCTACGAGGCCCCGGCCGCGGAGGACGGCTACCGGGTTCTGGTGGACCGGCTCTGGCCCAGGGGCATCAGTAAGGAAGAACTGCACATGGACGAATGGCTCAAGGACGTGGCGCCGTCCACCGAGCTGCGCCAGCGTTTCCACCACGATCCCGGCCTGTTCGAGGAATTCCGCCGCGCCTACCACGCCGAACTGGCGGCGCACCCGGAGCACTGGTGGAAGCTGCTGGGGATCGCTGGCAAGGGCGACCTGACGCTGCTCTATGGCGCGAAGGATACCGAGCACAACAATGCGCGGGTGTTGGCGGAGTTTCTGGAGGATGAGATGGAAAGGGTGGGGGAGGGGAGTTCGCCGGTTTGCTATGCGGGGAAGAAGGAGTGAGGGGGTTGGCTTTTCGTAGGGGCGAGGGGGACGCCTAGTTCTTGCTCGCGAACGGAGTTATCCGGTGGCTTCGGTGTTTGGGGTTGACGCCGTCCCCTCTCCCCAACCCTCTCCCTGAAGGGAGAGGGGGCTTGTCCGTGCCGAGAGAGGGTCAGGTTTCAGCCGGTAGCTTTCGGTGTTACCGGCTAACTCCAGAACATCCGTGTCTGCCCAACGGTCCCCTCTCCCTTCAGGGAGAGGGTTAGGGAGAGGGCGCTCTTGAGGATGCGCACCGAAGTCGCCGGATAACCTCGTTCGCGAGCAAGAACTAGGCGTCCCCCTCGCTCCTACAAGTAGCCAGCCGCCCCCCACTCACCAAACCTTGTAGACCCGCCCCGTCTCCGCCCCCTCCACACTCCGCGCGAACCCCAGCGCCGCATCCGCCGCCGGCACCGGCTTGAAGCCGCGGAAGAACGGCCCGTAGCCCGCCATCGACTCCACCAGCACATTCGGACTCACCGCATTGATCCGCTGCCCGCGTGGCAGTTCGATGGCGGCACTGCGCACGAAGCCTTCCACTGCCGCGTTGACCAGGGTCGCCGAGCTGCCCTGGCGGATCGGCTCCTCGCTGAGGATGCCGGTGGTCAGGGTGAAGGATGCGCCGTCGTTGGCGTAGCGGCTGCCGATCAGCACCAGGTTGACCTGGCCCATCAGCTTGTCCTTCAGGCCGACGGCGTACTCGGCTTCGCCCATCTCGGCGAGCGGGGCGAAGTGCACCTTGCCGGTGGCGCTGACCAGGGCGTCGAAGGGGCCCACCTGCTCGAACAGGGCGCGGATCGAGGCGCTGTCGGTGATGTCCACCCGCAGGTCGCCGCTGCTGCGGCCGACGCGGACGATTTCATGGCGCTGGCCCAGTTCGCTGGCCACGGCCTGGCCGAGGGTGCCGCTGGCGCCGACGAGGATGATCTTCATGCTGACTCCGGGAGTGAGTGGATGACGGAGCCAGTCTAGGGACGTATTTTGTTGAGATAACCGGGGTAATCGGCAACCTGGCGTTTTCGTGGGGAAACAATCATGGGCGAACTGGAAGACCTCTCGGCTTTCGCCGTGTTGCTGGAATGCGGCAGCTTCACCCGCGCCGCCGAGCGCCTGGGCTGCAGCAAGGGGCAGTTGTCCAAGCGCATCAGCGCCCTGGAGCAGGCCCTGGGCGTGACCCTGCTGCATCGCACGACGCGAAGCCTGGCGCTGACCGCCGCCGGCCAGGCGCTGCTGCCCGAGGCCCAGGCGCTCAACGCCCAGGCGGCGCGGGCGCGGCAGGCGGTGGCGCGGTTGCAGGAGGAGGCGCGCGGCACGGTGCGCATGAGCGTGCCGGTGTCCCTCGGCGAGACCTTCTTCGACGCCTGGCTGGTGGAGTTCTCCCGCAAGCACCCGGGCATCCGCCTGGAGCTGGACCTGGCCAACGAGCGCCGCGACCTGGTGGCCGACGGCTTCGACCTGGCGATCCGCTCCGGCGTCGGCGGCGACGAGCGCCTGGTGGCGCATCCGCTGTTCGCCCTGCAGGAGCTGACCTGCGCCACCCCGGCATACCTCGCCGCCCACGGCGAGCCGCAGCGGCCAGCGGACCTGGCCGGGCACAACTGCCTGCTCAACACCCACTACCCGGGCCCCGGACCGTGGCTGTACCAGCGCCAGCACGAGCTGTTCCGCGTGGAGGTTGGCGGGGTGCTGGCGAGCAACCACTACACCCTGCTGAAGAAGGCGGCGCTGGCCGACGTCGGCATCGCCCGGCTGCCGTCCTACATGCTCCAGGACGAACTGGCCGACGGCCGCCTGCGCTGGTTGCTGCGCGACTACCAGACGCGCAGCACGCCAGTGTTCCTGGTGCACCCCTACCAGGGCGGGTTGCCGCGGCGCACGCAGTTGCTGGTGGACTACCTGCTGGCCTGGTTCGAGCGCGCCCGCCAGCGTCTGCTGCAATTGCAGGGCTGAAAACGGCTTCGTTCAGCTTCGTTCAGTGCGGGTTCAGCTGGAGTTCAGGGGGGGGTCAGTGACGAGGGAATAGGCTTTGTCCATTCCCTTAGTGACCGTCCGCGAGGACCTGAGCATGAAAACCCCGACCCTGAAAGCCTCCCGCTCCCTGCTGCTCGCCGCCTTCGTCGGCAGCGCCCTGGTGCTGTCCGGCTGTGCCTCGAACCTGTCCGGCAGCAGCTATTCCCGCGCCGATGCCCGCGCGGTGCAGAGCGTACGCATGGGCACCATCGAATCCCTGCGCGCGGTGCAGATCGAAGGCACCAGGACGCCGATCGGCACCCTGGCCGGCGCCGCCGTCGGCGGTATCGCCGGCAGCGGCATCGGGGGTGGCCGTGGCGCCGCCATCGCCACCGTCCTCGGCGGCGTCGCCGGTGGGGCCGCCGGCTCGGCGCTGGAAGAGGGCCTGACGCGTACCCAGGGCGTGGAAATCGTGGTCCGCGAGGACGACGGCATGTCCCGCGCCTACGTCCAGGCAGTGGATGCCGGCCAGCGCTTCCGCGTTGGCGACCGCGTTCGCATCATGAGCGTCAACGGCGCCAGCCGCGTGACGCTCTGAGGCCGCCGTGCAGGAGGCACAGTCATGAACAAGGCACTGATCCTGCTGGTGGCGCTGCTGGCGGCACCCGTCGCCTGGGCCGGCGAGGGCGATTCCTGGTACCTGCAGACCAGCGTGTTCACCCGGCACTGGAACCACGACCCGCAACACAACAACCACCAGGACCTGATCGGCGTCGAGCGCAACCGCGCCGATGGCTGGGTGTGGGGCGGCGCGACCTTCCGCAATTCGTTCCGCCAGCGCTCCAACTACGTCTACGCCGGCAAGCGTTTCGACCTGGACGACTCGCCGTTCTACTTCAAGGTCACCGGCGGCGCCATCCAGGGCTACCGCGGCGAGTACCGCGACAAGATCCCGCTCAACCGCTACGGCGTAGCGCCGGCCGTCATCCCCTCGGTCGGCGCCCAGGTCGGCCGCTTCGCCAGCGAGTTCGTGGTGCTGGGCAACTCGGCCGGGATGCTCAACCTGGGCGTGCACCTGTAGCGGCGCGCCCCGTTCAGCCGGCGGTTTCGGCCAGGGCGGCGTCCAGGGTGTCGATCAGCAGGTCGGCGTGTTCCTGCTCGAAGGCCAGCAGCGGGCGGATCTTGAGGATGTTCTCCTGCGGCCCGGCGGCGCTGATCAGCACGCCGCGCTCGCGCATGGCGTTGACCACCCGGCGCGTCTGCGCGGCGGCCGGGGCCTTGCTGGCGCGGTCGGCGACCAGCTCCACGCCGAGGAACAGCCCGGCGCCGCGCACGTCGCCGATCAGTTCGTGGCGCCGGGCCAGGCGCTGGAAGCCTTCGCGCAGGTAGGTGCCGAGCCGTTCCGAGCGCTGTTGCAGGCCTTCCTCGCGGATCACGTCGAGCACCGCCTGGCCGGCGGCGCAGCTCACCGGGTTGCCGCCGAAGGTGTTGAAGTAGCGCACGCTGCGGCCGAAGCTTTCCAGCACCTCGGGGCGCGCCACCACGCCGGCGATGGGCTGGCCGTTGCCCATGGGCTTGCCCAGGGTGACCAGGTCCGGCTGCACGCCGTGGCGCTGGAAGCCCCACATGCGTTCGCCGGTGCGGGCGAAGCCGCTCTGCACTTCGTCGGCGATGTAGAGCAGGCCTTCGCTGCGGGCCACGGCCACCGCCTCGGCGAGGACGCCGATGGGGCCTGCGAACACGCCGTCGCTGGCGAAGATGCCATCCACCAGCAGCGCGGCGGGCTCGATGCCGTTGGCGCGCAGGTCGGCGATGGCGGCGCGCACGTCCTCGGCGAGCAGGCGGGCGACGTTCTCCGCGCCCAGGCGGTAGGCGTCCGGCGCGCGCACGGTGCGCGCGTGGGCGGGCAGGGTGATGCCGCTGCCCAATGCCGGCGAGAGTTCGGAAATGTCGCCGGTGACGCCGTGGTAGGCGAAGCGGGTGACGATCACCCCGCTGCCGCCGGTGTGGTGGCGGGCGATGCGCAGGGCCAGGTCGTTGGCCTCGCTGCCGGTGCAGGTGAACATCACCTGGCCGAGTTCGGCGGGGAAGGTGGACAGCAGGTCCTCGGCGTAGTCGAGGATGCCTTCCTGCAGGTAGCGCGTGTGGGTGTTCAGCACCGCCGCCTGGCGGGCGATGGCCTCGACCACCCGCGGGTGGCAGTGGCCGACCGAGGCGACGTTGTTGTAGGCGTCGAGGTAGCGCCGGCCCTGCTCGTCGTAGAGCCACACGCCCTCGCCGCGCACCGTGTGCAGCGGGCGTTCGTAGAACAGCCGGTAGGCCGGGCCGAGCAGGCGCTCGCGGCGCTCGATCAGGCTGCGTTCCTTGTCGCTCAGGCGCTCGGCGTCGGCCGGGCTGTAGCCATTGGTCATGGTCATGCGGGGGACTCCTCGTGGCAGGCGCGGGCGATGCGTTCGCGCGCCTCGGATCGGGACAGCCCGGCCAGGCCCTGCAGGCTGGCGCGGGCCTGGCGGGCGTTGCGCAGGATGTAGTCGCGGTTCTCCGGGTGCAGGCTGGCGCGCCAGGCGGTGATGCCCAGGGTGAGCACCAGGCGGGTGGCCATGAGGTCGCAGAGGATGTCCTGCTCGGCTTCCAGCAGCGGGTTGCGCGCGTGATAGGCGGCGATGAACTCCAGGGCCGGGGCCAGCACGTCGCCCTCGCTGCCCAGTTGGTAGGCGGCGGCCACGCCGAGGTCGTTGACCAGCGGGGCGTGGACCATGTCGCCGAAGTCGAGGATGTTGCGCAGCCGCTCGGGGTGCGCGGCGTCGACTATCACGTTGTGCGGGTTGAGATCGTTGTGGATCACCTGGGCGCGCAGCGTCGGCAGGCGCGGCAGGGCGTGTTCCTCGAAGTTGTCCAGGGCGCGCTCGACCAGGGCGCGCAGCTCGCCGTCGTCGATGTGCCGCAGCAGCGGGCGCAGGCGCTGGGCGTGCTGCAGGTCCCAGAGCAGTTCGTGGCCGGAGGCCGGGTGCTGGTAGCCGTGCAGGGCCAGGTCCAGGCGCGCCAGGGCTTCGCCCAGGTTGCGCCGCAGCGCCGTCGAGCGCTGGGGCACGCGGTGCAGCGGCAGGCCTTCGACGAAGGACATCAGCCGCGCCAGCATGCGCTGGCCGTCCACTTCCACCCAGGTCTGGTACTGGCCGTCGAGGGCCGGATAGACGCGCTGCACCGGCAGGTTCGGGTCGGCCTGCTGGACGCGCAGCAGGGCGCGGTTGTGGAAGTCCACCACCTGCGGGTCCTCCAGCGGGTGGGACAGCTTGAGCAGGCGGCTGGCGCTGTCGTGGGCGCCGATCTGGAAGTTCAGGTCGCGCTCCCCGGCCAGGCGTTGCAGCGGGCCTTCCAGGCCGAAGCAATCGCGGGCGATGGCCGCGGCCTGGTCCGGCGTGACCTGGGCGGGCGCGGCTTCCAGCAGGGGATCGTGGGCGAGGGCGGTCAGCGGCATGCGCGGGGGCTCCGGTTCTTGTCGTGCTTGTCGTTCTTGTGGGGCTGGCGGCCATTAAAGCATAAAGAAAATATGATGCATCATATTTTATTCGGCGGTCGATTGCGTCATCATCGAACGCACTCCGCAAGCCCGAATGGATGGACACGCACATGAGCGAACCCAGGACCCTGCTGCTCACCGGCGCCAGCCGCGGCATCGGCCATGCCACCGTGAAGCACTTCAACGCCGCCGGCTGGCGGGTGTTCACCGCCTCGCGCCAGGACTGGGTGGCCGAATGCCCCTGGGCCGAGGGGCTGCTCAATCACATCCACCTGGACCTCGAGGACATCGCCAGCGTCGAGGCCGCCCTGCCAGCCATCCGCGAGAAGCTCGGCGGTCGCCTGGACGCCCTGGTGAACAACGCCGGCATTTCGCCCAAGGGCCCGGAAGGCCAGCGCATGGGCGTGCTGGAGAGCGACTACGGCACCTGGCTGAAGGTGTTCAACGTCAACCTGTTCTCCACCGCGCTGCTGGCCCGCGGCCTGTTCGAGGAGCTGAAGGCGGCCCAGGGCAGCATCATCAACGTCACCTCCATCGCCGGCTCGCGGGTGCACCCCTTCGCCGGCGTCGCCTACGCCTCGTCCAAGGCCGCGCTGGCGGCGCTGACCCGCGAGATGGCCTACGACTTCGGCCGCCACGGCGTGCGGGTAAACGCCATCGCGCCGGGGGAGATCGATACCTCGATCCTGTCGTCGGGCACCGAACTGATCGTCGAGCGCGACATCCCCATGCACCGCCTGGGCAAGCCGGAGGAGGTGGCCTCGCTGATCCACTTCCTGTGCACCCAGGGGGCTTCGTACGTGAACGGCGCGGAAATCCACGTCAACGGCGGCCAGCACGTCTGAGCCGGTGGCTGGCAATTCGCCGGCCAGCACCGCATCATCGCGCCCGGAACCTGCGAGGAGCCCATGAACTACCCCATCGACGGCCTCAACCACGCCTACCTGGGCAGCGGCGTCTACGCGTTGCTGCGCGAGGCGCTGATCACCGGACGCTTCCAGCCCGACGACCGCCTGCGCATCCGCGACCTGGCGCAGCAACTGGGCACCAGCGTGACGCCGGTGCGCGACGCCATCCTGCAACTGGCCAAGGAGCAGGCCCTGGTGCTGCGCACGCCAAGGGACATCCGCGTGCCGGTGCTGAGCCGCGAGCAGTACCTGGAAATCCGCAGCATCCGCGTGGCCCTGGAGGGCCTGGCCGCCGAGACCGCGGCCAGCCGCGTCACGCCCGCGCAACTGGCGATGCTGGAGAAGAACATCCGCGACAACCTCGCGGCCATCCACGCCGACGACCTGGTGGCGGCGCTCAAACTCAACCAGGCCTTCCACTTCGCCCTCGCCGAGATCGCCGGCATGCCGCTGCTCAAGGGCTTCCTCGACAGCCTGTGGATGCGCACCGGGCC
The DNA here is from genome assembly GCF_030268185.1 of Pseudomonas sp. NBRC 100443. Classification (NCBI taxonomy): domain Bacteria; kingdom Pseudomonadati; phylum Pseudomonadota; class Gammaproteobacteria; order Pseudomonadales; family Pseudomonadaceae; genus Pseudomonas; species Pseudomonas sp. NBRC 100443. Next base: position 245,891 of record NZ_BSQE01000007.1, on the reverse strand, counting down.
GCTGATCGCGCGGACCTACGGCAGCTTCAACGAACGCATGGCGGTGGAGCACCACTGGGAAGTGCTGCATGCGCTGCAGAAAGGCGATGGCGCGGCAGCCCGCGCGGCCATCTGCGCCGACCTCACCGACGGCAGCCAGAAGATGCTGGAGTTCCTCGCCCAGCGCGAAGAGGACGAGGCGCGGGCGGCGGGTTGAATCCCCCCATGGGAATGGCGCGGGTGGGGCCGCGTAGGAGCGGATCTCATCCGCGAACCGCGCCGGTGGGTCCGGCTATCGCGGACAAGGTCCGCTCCTACGACCGTGCATTCCTGTGGCTATCTGCCATGTCATGCCGATGTAGCGGGCCCTGCCCGCGATTTCGCGCGCAGGGCGCGCTCCTACTCGCGAATGGTGTTTACCGGCGGCAACTGTGTTTCGGATTGACTCCGCTCCCTCTCCCCAACCCTCTCCCGCAAGCGGGAGAGGGGGCTGTCCGTGCGACCGGGGAGGGAGGTTTCATCCTGCCGTTTTCGCAGCTCCGCAGAGGGCGCAGTCGTAGGATGGGTTGAGCGAAGCGATACCCATCGCCAGGACTCGACCCATCCTGCGAAGAGCCAAAGAAAAACGGCCCCGAAGGGCCGTTTTCTCTTGCCGCAAGAGGCTCAACCCCCCAGGTAGGCGTCGCGCACCTTGGGGTTGACCAGCAGGTTGGCGCCGGTGTCCTGCATCACGATGTGGCCGTTCTCCAGCACGTAGCCGCGGTCGGCGAGCTTCAGCGCCTGGTTGGCGTTCTGCTCGACGAGGAAGACGGTCACGCCTTCGCTGCGCAGCTGTTCGATGATGTCGAAGATCTGCTGGATGATGATCGGCGCCAGGCCCAGGGATGGCTCGTCGAGCAGCAGCAGCTTGGGCTTGCTCATCAGCGCGCGGCCGATGGCGAGCATCTGCTGCTCGCCGCCGGACATGGTGCCGCCGCGCTGGCTGAAGCGTTCCTTCAGGCGCGGGAACAGGCCCAGGACGCGGTCCATCTGCTCCTGGTAGTCGCCCTTGCTGGTGAAGAAACCGCCCATGGCCAGGTTTTCCTCGACGGTCAGGCGGGCGAACACCCGGCGGCCTTCGGGGACCACCGCGATGCTCTTGCGCATGATGTGCGAAGACTCCTGGCCGACCAGTTCCTCGCCGAGGTACTTGATGCTGCCGGAGGCCGCCCGCGGCGAGCCGCAGAGGGTCATCAGCAGGGTCGACTTGCCGGCGCCGTTGGCGCCGATCAGGGTGACGATCTCGCCCTGCTGCACTTCCAGGCTGACCTCGTGCAGGGCCTGGATCTTGCCGTAGAAGGTGGAGACCTTGTCGAACTTCAGCATGGCTCAGGCCTCCCCCAGATAGGCTTTGATCACGTCCGGGTTGTCGCGGATCTGCTCCGGGGTACCGTCGGCCAGGGGCGTGCCCTGGTTGATCACGTAGATGTGGTCGGAAATGCTCATCACCAGCTTCATGTCGTGCTCGATCAGCAGCACGGTCACGCCGTGCTCGGCGCGCAGCATGGCGATCAGCGCCTTGAGGTCCTCGGTCTCGCGCGGGTTGAGGCCGGCGGCCGGCTCGTCGAGCATGAGGATCTGCGGGCGCGTCATCATGCAGCGGGCGATCTCCAGGCGGCGCTGCTGGCCGTAGGCCAGGGTGCCGGCCGGGCGGTTGGCGACGTCCTTGAGGTTGACCACTTCCAGCCAGTGCGCCGCGTAGTCCAGCGCCTCGGCCTCGGCGCGGCGGAACCCGGGGGTCTTCAGCAGGCCGGCGAAGAAGTTGGTGTTGATGTGCCGGTGCTGGGCCACCAGCAGGTTCTCCACCGCGGTCATTTCCTTGAACAGGCGGACGTTCTGGAAGGTACGCACCACGCCGCGGTGGGCGATCTTGTGGCCCGGCAGGCCCTGGATGGGCTCGCCGCGCAGCAGGATCTGCCCGCCGGTGGGCTGGTAGAAGCCGGTCAGGCAGTTGAACACGGTGGTCTTGCCGGCGCCGTTGGGGCCGATCATCGAGACCACCTGCTTTTCCTCGACCTTGAGCGCGACGCCGTTGACGGCCAGCAGGCCGCCGAAGCGCATGGTCAGGCCGGATACTTCAAGAATCGGTCGACTCATTTACGCAACTCCAGGTGCGGGCGCTGCATCGGCAGCAGGCCCTGCGGACGCCAGATCATCATCAGCACCATGATGGCGCCGAACATCAACATGCGGTATTCGCTGAACTCGCGCATCAGCTCGGGCAGCAGGATCATCACCACGGCGGCGAGGATCACGCCCAGCTGCGAGCCCATGCCGCCGAGGACGACGATGGCGAGGATGGTGGCCGACTCGATGAAGGTGAACGACTCCGGGGTCACCAGGCCCTGGCGCGCGGCGAAGAAGCTGCCGGCGAAGCCGGCGAAGCAGGCGCCGAGGGTGAAGGCGGAGAGCTTGATGATGGTCGGGTTCAGGCCCAGCGCGCGGCAGGCGATCTCGTCCTCGCGCAGCGCTTCCCAGGCGCGGCCCAGGGGCATGCGCAGCAGGCGGTTGATGACGAACAGCACCAGCAGCACCAGCAGCAGCGCCACCAGGTAGAGGAACACGACCTTGTAGTTGGAGTTGTAGGCGATGCCGAAGAACTCGTGGAAGGTCTGCATGCCCTCGGGGGCGCGGCGCTCGAAGGTCAGGCCGAGCAGGGTCGGCTTCTCGATGCTGCTGATGCCGTTGGGGCCGCCGGTCAGGCCGGTGAGGTTGCGCAGCAGCACGCGGATGATCTCGCCGAAGCCCAGGGTCACGATCGCCAGGTAGTCGCCGCGCAGGCGCAGCACCGGGAAACCGAGCAGGAAGCCGAACAGCGCGGCCATCGCCCCGGCGATCGGCAGGCAGGTCCAGAAGCCCAGGCCGTAGTAGTGCGAGAGCAGCGCGTAGCTGTAGGCGCCCACGGCGTAGAAGCCGACGTAGCCCAGGTCGAGCAGGCCGGCGAGGCCCACCACGATGTTCAGGCCCAGGCCCAGCAGCACGTAGATCAGCACCAGGGTGGCGATGTCCACCGCCCCGCGCGAGCCCCAGAAGGGCCAGGCCAGGGCGACCAGGATCATCACGATGATCACCTTGCGCTGCACCGAAGGCTGCGTCAGCGAGCGGTACAGGAAGTTGTTCTCGCCCATGTGCAGGGTACGGCCACGGCTGAAGCTGAAGCGATCGCGCACCAGTTGCCAGACGAACATGGCCACGGCGCACGCGGCGATGGTCCACAGGGTGCTGGGGCTGACGCCTTCCAGCTGCAGGCCGATGCCGATGACGCTGAGTTTCAGGCCGAGGATCGGGTAGGCCACCGCCAGCACCAGCAGAGCGCTGAAGAAAGCCGTCTTGAGTCGCTTGTTCATACCTTCTCCACCTCCGGACGACCGAGCAGACCGGTGGGGCGGAACAGCAGCACCAGGACCAGCAGGCTGAAGGCCACCACGTCCTTGTACTGGTCGCCGAACACGTCGGCGCCGAAGGCTTCGGCGACGCCCAGCACCAGGCCGCCGAGCATGGCGCCCGGGATGCTGCCGATGCCACCGAGCACCGCGGCGGTGAAGGCCTTGATGCCGGCGAGGAAGCCGATGTTCGGGTTGATCACGCCGTACTGCAGGCCCAGCAGCACCGCGGCCACGGCGGCCAGGGTGGCGCCGATGACGAAGGTCAGGGCGATGATGTTGTTGGTGTTGATCCCCAGCAGGTTGGCCATCTTGATGTCCTCGGCGCAGGCGCGGCAGGCGCGGCCCAGGCGGGAACGGGAGATGAACAGGCTGAGGCCGTACATGGCCAGCAGGGTGACGATGAAGATCAGCACCTGCATGTACGAGACGGTCACCCCGTAGGTGGGATCGCCGAAGACGAAGTTCCCCGGCAGCAGGTTGGGGATGGCCTTGTCCTTGGAGTCCTGGGCGAGCAGGACCTCGTTCTGCAGGAAGATCGACATGCCGATGGCCGAGATCAGCGGGATCAGCCGGTTGCTGCCGCGCAGCGGGCGGTAGGCGATCCGTTCGATGCTGTAGCCATAGGCGCTGGTGACGATGATGGCGGCGGCGAAGGTGCAGAAGATGACGATCGGCAGGCTGACGATCCCCATCATGGCCAGGCCGGTGATCACGATGAAGGCTACGTACGAGCCGATCATGTAGACCTCGCCATGGGCGAAGTTGATCATGCCGATGATGCCGTAGACCATGGTGTAGCCGATGGCGATCAGGGCATAGGTGCTGCCAACGGTAAGGCCGTTGACCAGCTGTTGCAGGTAGTGATAGAGCTCAGGCATCACCTAACTCCTCGGGCGTCGCGTGAAGCGGCGCTTGTGGCGCGACGGACCCCCGGAATACGCGGAATAAACAAAGCCCACTGCGGGCGCAGTGGGCTCTGGACCTCAGGCGGCAGACCTTATTTGACTTCGGTCTTGGTGCCGTCCTTGTGCCACTGGTAGACCACGAAGTTGAAGTTCTTCAGGTCGCCCTTCTCGTCGAAGGCCAGGGCGCCGGTGGGCGTGTCGAAGGTGTTGCTGCGCAGGGCGGCGGCGACCTTTTCGGTATCCTCGCTGCCGGCTTTCTTGATGCCGTCGGCGATGACCTGCACGGCGGCGTAGGCCGGGAACACGAACGGGCCGCTCGGGTCCTGGTTCTTGGCCTTGAAGGCGGCGACCAGGGCCTGGTTCTTCGGATCCTGGTCGAAGGACTTCGGCAGGGTCACGTACAGGCCTTCGGAAGCCGGGCCTGCGATGGCGGAGATTTCCTTGTTGCCGACGCCTTCCGGGCCCATGAAGCCGACTTTCAGGCCTTTCTCGGAAGTCTGGCGCAGCAGCAGGCCCAGTTCCGGGTGGTAGCCGCCGTAGTAGACGAAGTCGACCTTGGCCTGCTTGAGCTTGGCGATCAGCGAGGAGAAGTCCTTGTCGCCGGCGTTGATGCCTTCGAACAGGGCGACTTTCACGCCGGCGTCTTCCAGGGTCTTCTTGACCGCGGTGGCGATGCCTTCGCCGTACTGCTGCTTGTCGTGGATGACCGCGACGATCTTCGGCTTGACGTGCTCGGCGATGAACTTGCCGGCGGTCGGGCCCTGCATGTTGTCCAGGCCGATGGTGCGGAAGATCAGCTTGTAGCCGCGGCTGGTGATGTCCGGGCTGGTGGAGGCCGGGGAGATCATCAGGACGCCTTCGTCCTCGTAGATGTCCGAGGCCGGCTGAGTGGAGCTGGAGCACAGGTGGCCGACGACGAACTTGACGCCGTCGTTGACGATCTTGTTGGCGACCGCCACGGCCTGCTTCGGATCGCAGGCGTCATCGTAGACCACGCCTTCGAGCTGCTTGCCGTCGACGCCGCCGGCCTTGTTGATCTGTTCGATGGCCATCTTGGCGCCGACGAACTCCATCTCCCCGTACTGGGCGACCGCACCGGTCACCGGACCGGCCAGGGCGATCTTGATGGTATCGGCGGCCATCGAATAGCTGGCGACGCCGGCCAGGGCCATGGCGGTCAACAGTTTGGAAAGACGTTGGGTACCCTTTTTCATAATGCTCCACTCTTTCTTGTGTTTTCGTTCTTGTGGTTCGTGGCCGCGGTTCGACGGGCTTTGCGCCCGGGGGAAGCCGCCGGCAACTGTACCGGTACAGTGTAGAGTGCCGCTTCGCCGCTTGAAAAGCCGCTGGCGGCGGGGCGTTTCGCCCCATGTCGCAAAGACGAAACAAACGTATAGAAAAACGGCGTTGTGCCAGTAGCCCTCCTTTGGTCACATCCACCCCCGCGCAACTCCCGGGAAACTTGCCTGGCGACGACCGGGCGGTATCATGGCGCCGCCTGATTTCCCGGTGAGTACCATGACTGAACAAACTAGCACCCTCTATGCCAAGCTGCTCGGCGAGACCGCGATGATTTCCTGGCAGGAGCTGCAGCCGTTCTTCGCCCGCGGCGCCCTGCTGCAGGTGGGCGAGGCCGTCGACCTGGTGGAGGCCGCGCAGGCCGTGGCCGAGGACGACCGCCAGAAGGTCGCCGCCTGGCTGGCCAGCGGCGACCTGGCGCGGGTCGACGAGGCCCGCGCCCGCGACTTCCTGGAGCGCGACCCGCAGCTGTGGGCGGTGGTGGTGGCGCCCTGGGTGCTGGTTCAGGAGCGTGCGGAAAAAAACACGCTGCATTGACCCGGGGCGGCTTGCGTTGCCCGCAGGCGAGCTAGACTTGCGGGACCACTGCAAGGAGTCACGTCATGTTCGAGCCTGGTCACCTGCATCTCCACGCCCTGCCGGGCCTTGACCAGCAGGCGCTGGATATCAACCTGTACTACGAGATTCGCCACGACGCCGAGAAGGGCGCCTACGTCCACTTCACCATGGACGGCAGCATCGACGGCAATGCCTTCAAGGAAGAGTTCGACATGCCCAAGGACCAGGCCTTCAACTTCGCCAGCGATGCCACCCGCATTGCGCAGAAGCATGGTCTGCACCCGCGCTTTGGGCCGATCGTGCGTATCCACAAGGAATACGATGCGATGTTCGAGGACATCCGCGTCAAGCTGGGGACCCATCCGGGGGATCCGGTGGACCTGGACAAGGTGCTCCATGGCGGCGAGTGAGCCGCGATACGAAGAAGCCCGGCGTGTGCCGGGCTTTTTCATGGGCGCGAAACCGCTGGGTTGCCACCGGTAACCGCGAACGGCGTCTCCCGCAAGGCGCAGGAGAAACACCATCGTAGGATGGTGTTGAGCGAAGCGATACCCATCGTCACGGCAGCATGGGTTTCGCAGGTGTTCTGCCGGGAGACATGGGTAGCGGTTTCCAATGGGCACTCCGGCTGCAATATGAACCCTCCAATCGGCGGATAACGCTTCGCGTTATTCGCCCTATGCGCTGATTTCGTAACTGATAACGGACCTTTCCGAAACGATTCGAGGATCCCGGCGATATTTTCCAATCAACGGCAGGGGCAGCCTGGGTGGCCATCAAAGCTACTCGGAGTGCATCGGCGTGCCCGTTTACTGCACATTCAGACTAAATGGCCAACTGTTCAGTGATCTGGATTGTGGCGGGGTGGGGCGATTTCCGGCCTTTTCTGGATATGGGGCAGCACGAAATGATCCGAGGTTCGTCGCAAAGGTGGATGAAGGACCTCTGCCCCGGGGACGTTACTACATACTCGATCGCCAGTCCGGGGGGCGCCTCGGCTGGCTTTACAACAGCTTAGATCGTGTCTTCGGCGTCGATCATGAGCGCTGGTTTTCGCTCTACAGAGATGATGGAGTGTTTGATGACTGGACGTTTGTTCAGAACATCAGACGAGGCAATTTCAGACTGCACCCAATGGGACCTCGGAGAAGCAGCAAAGGTTGCGTGACATTGATGTACCCGACTCAGTTCGATTGGCTCCGGGCCGCATTGAAATGTACCTTGCCACTTATTCTTGCTGATGGAAGCCGTGCTTATGGAGTGCTTCGAGTAGTATGAAGTGGATAGCTTTTGTACTCTTGTACATCCCTGCCACTGCGGGCCTCACTTATGTTTTTGCATGGTGTTTGGCGCGCATCTTCTATGCCTCGTGGTCCACGGATGTTTTGTTCTGGTTAACCAAGTCGCTGGGCATCCATAGCATGGAGGGAGTTCAGAATTTCTATATCACCGTCGTCCTTTTCGCCTCTCTGCTATTGGCCATATTCGCAATGCGATATGTAAGGCGCATTGCCTATTTGCTGTGCCTGCTCTGGAAACACCGCTCCCGATGATGCGCCACTTTTGATAGTCGGAACACCGGGGTACTTGCTGACTTGGCTATACGCCGCTTCCATGGTTCAGCGGTAATGGCAACTGTTTGGTTAGCTGCCCTGAGGCGCTTTTTGTAAGTGGATTGAGCTTAAGAAACCCATGTGGCTATGGCGATGGGTATCGCTTCGCTCAACGCCATCCTACGGGGTTAGCCTCGGCCCCAGTGGCAGGAGTGCGCCCTGTGCGTGAATCGCGGATGGAGTCCTCTCCGATTCGTTCCTCGCAGAGGCAGTAGGGCGCATAACCGTCCGCGGTTGCGCCGGCAGGGCCGGTGTCATGCCGCATCCGATGAGGAAATTTCAGATTGCACCCGGCGAGGGCTCGGAGAAGCAGCAGAGCTTGCGTGGGACCCGTTCGATGAGCTTCAGGCTGCATTGAAATGTGCGTCAACTGATGGAAACCTGTTCTGGGAGTGTTCCGAGTGGTATGAGATGGATAATCCTTGCATCTTTGTACATCGCCGCTACTGCAGGCCTTATCTATTTATTTCTCCCCTTCGTAGGACGTTTTTTGTATAGCCCACTACCCGTCAAGGTATTGGATTGGGCAAGCAATGCCATGGGCCTGTATGGCATGGAAAACTTTATGGATTTCGTGGCCACCGTTGCCTTGGTGGTATCCCTGCTTCTGGCCCTGTTCGCCATGCGATACGTAAAGCGCATCGCCCGCTTGTCGTTCCTGCTCTGGAAATACCGCTCCCGCTAGCCGCCCTCAGGCACTGACCCACCGCTGCCGCGCCCAGGCGCTGAGGGTGTCGACGCCCAGCACCAGCACCAGCATGGCGAGGATCACCGTGGCCGCCTGGGCCTGCTGGAACAGGCTGAGGCTGAAGTAGAGCATCTGCCCCAGGCCGCCGGCGCCGACGAAGCCGAGCACGCTGGCCATGCGGATGTTGTTCTCCCAGCGGTAGAGGATGTAGGCCACCAGCTGTGGCCAGACCGCCGGCAGGGTGCCGTAGGCGAAGGCGGCGACCCGCCCGCTGCCGCCCAGGCGCAGGGCCTCGGCGGGTTCGGCCGGGGTGTTTTCCAGGGCTTCGGCGAACAGCCGGCCGAGCACGCCGCCGGTGTGCAGGGCCAGGGCCAGGGTGCCGGCGTTGGGGCCCAGGCCCGCGGCCAGCACCATGAGCGCGCCCCACACCAGTTCCGGCACCGCGCGCAGGGCGTTGAGGATGAAGCGCGCCAGGCTCTGCGCGGCGGCGCCGAAGCGGCCGGCGGCCGGCAGCGCGAAGAGCATCCCCAACACGGCCGCGAGCAATGTGCCCAGGGCCGACATGGCCAGGGTTTCCAGGGCGCCGCGGCCCACCGCGCTCAGGTGCGTGGCGGACAGGTCCGGCGGGAAGAAGTCGCCGGCGTAGCCGAACATCTGCCGCAGGCCTTCGCCGCTGAGCAGGCCGTCGCTGTCGACTTGCAGGTAGACGAAGGAGGCCACCACCGCGAGCAGGATCGCCAGGCTCCAGCCGATGGCGCGCAAGAGGCCGGCGCGGGCGCGGTTCATTCCAGCCTCCGGCGCAGGAAGCGGCTGAGCTGGTCGGCGCCCAGCACCAGCAGCAGGAAGGTCAGCAGGATGCTCGCCACTTCGCCGCCGGCGAACATGCGCAGCGACAGGTCGACCTGCTGGCCGAGCCCGCCGGCGCCGACGAAGCCCATGACCACCGAGGCGCGGATGGCGCACTCCCAGCGGTACACGGTGTAGGAAATCATCTCGCTCGCCGCCTGGGGCAGCAGGCCGTAGGCGAAGGCGCCCAGGCGCGAGCCGCCGCCCAGCAGCAGCGCGCGGGTGGGGCGCGGGTCCACCGATTCGAAGATTTCCGCGTAGACCTTGCCGAGCATGCCGCCGTAGGTGATGGCGATGGCCATGACGCCGGCGGTGGGGCCCAGGCCGACGGCGCGGACGAACAGCAGCGCCCAGACGATTTCCGGGATGCTGCGCAGCACGATCAGCAGCAGCCGCACCGGCCAGCGCAGGGCGCGCGCCCACCAGGCCGGCAGGCCGCCACGGGGCAGGGCGGACAGCGACAGCGCGCGGGTGGCCAGCAGCGCCGCGGGGAAGGCGATGAGCCAGGCCAGGGCCATGCCGGCGGTGGCGATGGCCAGGGTTTCCAGGGTGGCGCGGCCGAGGATGGCGAGGAATTCGGCGTCGTGGGCCGGCGGCCAGAACCCGGCGAGGAAGCCGGCCATGGTGCGCGCGTTGTCGCCAGTGAACAGGCCGGGGATGTCCAGTTCGCTCAGGCGCAGGCCGGGCCACAGCAACAGCAGCGTCAGGGCGGTCAGCAGCAGCCGCGGCAGAGCGGCGGGGTCGCGGGGTTTCAGCATCGCGGGATCTGCACCACGTGCAGGGGCTCGACCGGCGTCGGGGCATCCAGGCTCAGCTGTTCGTTGGCGTAGAGCTGCTGCAGGTCGTCCGGGCTGACGCTGGCGGCCGGCTTGTCGAAGACGATGCGCCCGTCGCGGATGCCGACGATGCGCGGGAAGTGCGCCAGGGCCAGGTCCACCGCGTGCAGGCTGGCCAGCAGCGTCAGGCCACGGTTGGCGGCCTCGCGGGTGAGCAGGTCGAGGGTGTGCCCGGCGAGCACCGGGTCCATCGCCGAGACCGGCTCGTCGGCCAGCAGCAGCTGTGGCTGCTGGTACAGCGCGCGGGCGATGCCGACGCGCTGCAGCTGGCCGCCGGAAAGCTGGTCGCAGCGCTGGAACAGTTTGTCGGCCAGGTCCAGGCTGCGCAGGGTCTCGCGGGCGCCGTCGATGTCCAGCGGGTAGAGCAGGCTGGCCAGGCTCTTCCACAGCGGCCACTGGCCGAGGCGCCCGGCCAGCACGGCGTTGACCACCCGCTGGCGCGGCGGCAGCGGCGGCGCCTGGTGGATCAGGCCGATGCGCGCGCGCAGGCGCTGGCGGGCCCGGGCGCCCAGGCGCCAGGGCCGGCTGCCGAGCAGTTCGATCTCGCCATGGCTGGGCTTCAGCGCGGTGGCCAGCACGCGCAGCAGGGTGGTCTTGCCGGCGCCCGAGGGGCCGATGATCGCCACCCGCTCGCCGGCCTCGATGCTCAGGTCGATGCCGACGAGGGCGCGCTGGCCGTTGGCGTGCTGGTGCTCCACGCCGGTCAGGCGCAGGCTCACTTCAACAGGCCGGCGGCGCGGGCCGACTCCTCGATGCCCTTGTAGTTCTCCGGCTTGGTCTCGATGAAGCGGCTGGCCGCCTGCAGGTCGAGGATGGCCTTGTCGCGCGGCTTGCTCGGGTCGAGGTCGAGGAAGGCCTGCTTGATCTTCTCGGCCAGGGCCGGGTCGAGGTTGCCGCGCACCGTCCAGTTGTAGTCGTAGTAGGTTGGGGTGGTGGCGAAGACCTTCACTTTATTGGTGTCGACCTTGCCGGCGTCCACCAGCTTCTGCCACACCGAGGCGTTGAGCACGCCGGCGTCCACCTTGCCGGCCTGGACCCAGGCCACGGTGGCGTCGTGGGCGCCGGAGTAGGCCACGCGGGAGAAGAACTGCTCGGGGACGATGCCGTCCTTCTGCATGAAGTAGCGCGGCATCAGGCTGCCGGAGGTGGAGGATACCGAGCCGAAGGCGAAGGTCTTGCCCTTGAGGTCCTGCAGCGACTTCACGTGCGGGTCGGCGCTGATGAATTTGCTGGTGAACTGCTGGTCCTGCTCGCGCTGCACCAGGGGGATGGCGTTGCCGGTCTTCAGCCGCGCCTGGACGAAGGTGAAACCGCCCAGCCAGGCCATGTCCAGGCGGTCGGCGGCCAGGGCCTCGACCACGCCGGCATAGTCGGACACCGGGATGAACTTCACCGGCATGCCCAGGCGTTCCTGCAGGTATTCGCCCAGCGGCTTGAACTTGCGCAGCAGCTCGGTGGGGGCTTCGTCGGGGATCGCCGAGACCTTGAGTTCCTTCAGGGTTTCGGCCTGGGTGAAGCTGGCGGAAAGGGACAGCGCAAAGCAGGCGGCGAGCGCCAGGGTGCGTTTCAGCATGGGAGCAGTCTCCGGTTCAATAGCGGAAAAAGCCTGGGAAGTATAGTGGCGGTCTGCCGGTGCGCGTGGAAATGACCACGGCGGCGGGCTCGCAGGCTCGGCGAAGGTGATGGTGGACGGTTAAGATGGCCGTCCCCGTGCCCGCCATTTTGCCCGACAGGAGCCATCCATGTCTGCCTTGCCCTCCATCGCCTTCGCCGGCCTCGGCCTGATGGGCGTGCCCATGAGCCGCCGCCTGCTGGCCGCCGGCTACCCGTTGACCGTGTGGAACCGCTCCGCCGCCAAGCGCGAGCTGCTGGCCGGGGAGGGCGCCCGCGTCGCGCAGAGCCCCGCGCAGCTGTGCGCGGATGCCGAGATCGTCATGCTCTGCCTGGCCGACACCGCCGCCGTGCGCGAAGTGGTGTTCGGCCCCGGCGGCATCGTCGAAGGGGCGAAACCGGGGCAGTTGCTGGTGGACTTCTCCAGCCTGGAACCGGCCGCCACCCGCGAGATGGCCGCCGAACTCGAATCCCGCAGCGGCATGCGCTGGGTCGATGCGCCGGTCTCCGGCGGCACCCCGGGCGCCGAGGCCGGCAGCCTGGCGATCATGGCCGGCGGCCGGGTGGAGGACATCGAGCGCGTCCGCCCCGTCCTCGCCCACCTCGGCCAGCGCCTGACGCGCATGGGCGAGGTCGGCGCCGGCCAGGTGACCAAGGTGTGCAACCAGATGATCGTCGCCTGCAACGCCCTGGTGATCGCCGAAGTGGTAGCCCTGGCGGAGAGCGCCGGGGTCGACGCCAGCCTGATCGCTCCGGCCCTGGCCGGCGGTTTCGCCGACTCCAAGCCCTTGCAGATCCTCGCCCCGCAGATGGCCGAGAGCCGCTTCGAGCCGATCAAGTGGCACGTGCGCACCCTGCTCAAGGACCTGGACACCGCGGTCAAGCTGGCCCGCGAGCAGGGCTCGGCCACGCCCATGAGCGGCCTGGCCGCGCAGCTGATGCGCCTGCACGGCAGCCAGGGCCACCTGGCGCACGACCCGGCCACCCTGGTCGAGCAGTACCGCCAACCCCGCGATTGAGGAAAGCCGCCATGCCGATCTGCGCCAACCTGTCCCTGCTGTTCACCGAGCTGCCGCTGCTGGAACGCGTGCGCGCCGCCGCCGAGGCCGGTTTCGCCGGGGTGGAGATCCAGTTTCCCTACGAGGTGCCGGCCGCGGCATTGCAGGCCGAGCTGCAGCGCAGTGGCCTGCCGCTGGTGCTGTTCAATCTGCCGGCCGGCGACCTGATGCAGGGCGGCGCCGGGCTGGCCGCGGTGCCGGGGCGCGAGGCGCAGTTCGCCGCCGGGCTGCGCCAGGCCCTGGAGTACGCCGAGGTGGCGCGGCCGCAGAAGATCAACGTGCTGGCCGGGCGCCTGGCCGAGGGCGTCGAACGCGAGCAGGCGCTGGCGCTGCTGGCCGAACACCTGCGGCAGACCGCCGAGGCCTTCGCCGGGCGCGGCATCGCGGTGCTGATGGAGGCGATCAACCTGCACGACATGCCCGGCTTCCTGCTCAACACCCCGCAGCATCTGCTGGACATGCTGGCGCGCGTCGGCCACCCGAACCTGGCGGCGCAGTTGGACTTCTACCACATGGCGCGCATGGGCCTGGACCTGGCCGACTGCGTGCGCCAGCTGCAAGGGCATATCGGCCACGTGCAGTTCGCCGACGCCCCCGGGCGCGGCGAGCCGGGCAGCGGCGAACTGGACTTCGAACCGGCGCTGGCAGCCCTGCGGGCCCAGGACTACACCGGCTGGCTGGGCGCCGAATACCGTCCGCAGGGCGCCACCAGCGCAGGCCTGGGCTGGCTGCCGGCGTGGCGGGAACGTCTGAAATCGGCCTGAGCCGACAAACGTTGTATCGATTCAGTGGCAAATTTGACACTTTTTTGACTAACTGATCAGTAGATTCGGCGCGCCCGCCGCGACGGCGGGCGATGCCGTTCTTTCCGCTGCGCCCAGTCAAGGAGTGCCTCGATGTCCGAGGGCAACCGCCGCCTGTTACCCACCATCAGTTCCAACCGCCTGGTCCTGCTGTTTTCCCTGGCCCTGGTGCTGTTCTACAACCTCGCCACCTGGAAGGCCCTGGATGGCCTGGTGCCGTTGCAGGGGGCGTATCGCATCGCCTTCTTCGCCTCCTTCGGCGTCTTCCTCTGGGCCGCCTTCACCCTGTTGCTGACCCTGGTGTCGTTCCGCCCGCTGCTCAAGCCGGTGCTGACCCTCGTGGCGTTGTGCTCGGCCGCCGCGGCCTACTTCATGAACAGCTACGGCATCGCCATCGACACGGTGATGGTGCAGAACGTCTTCGAGACCAACCCGGGCGAGGCCGAGGCGCTGTTCAGCGGCCGGCTGGTGGCCTACCTGCTGCTGCTCGGGGCGCTGCCCTCGGCGCTGGTCTGGGCGCTGCCGGTGGCCTACAAGCCGTTCCTGCGCGGGCTGCTGAACAAGGTGCTGGTGGTGTTCGCCTGCGTGGCCGCAGTGGCGGTGATGGTGGGTAGTTTCTATTCCACCTACGCGCCGATCTTCCGCGAGGAAGACAAGCTGACCCACTTCATCAACCCGACCAACTACATCTACGCCGTGAGCAAGTACGGCAAGCAGCGCCTGGGCATCAAGAAGGCCGACCTGGTGGTGCAGAAGATCGGCGAGGACGCGGTGCAGAGCGCCAAGGCCGCGCAACGGGCGAAGAAGTCGCTGTTCGTCTTCGTGGTCGGCGAGACCGCGCGGGCCGACCACTTCTCGCTCAACGGCTACGCCCGCGAAACCAACCCGGAGCTGGCGAAGCTGGATATCCTCAACTTCACCCAGGTGCATTCCTGCGGGACTTCCACCGCGGTGTCGGTGCCCTGCATGTTCTCCAAGTTCCCCCGCGAGGACTACAGCGACAAGAAGGGCAAGACCTACGAGAGCCTGCTGGACGTGCTGCAACGCGCCGGCCTGCAGGTGCTCTGGCTGGACAACAACAGCGACTGCAAGGGCACCTGCCTGCGCGTGCCGCACCGCGACATCCCGAAGAACCAGCCCGGGCCGTTCTGCGATGGCAACCGCTGCCTGGACGAGGCCCTGCTGCAGGACCTGCAGGCGTACATCGACGGCCTGAAGGACAACGCCATCATCGTCCTGCACGCCGACGGCAGCCACGGCCCGGAGTACTACGACCGCTACCCGGCGGACATGGAGCGCTTCAAGCCGGTGTGCCGCACCAACCAGTTGGGCAGCTGTTCGAAAGACGAGCTGGTGAACGTCTACGACAACACCATCCTCTACACCGATTTCTTCCTGTCGAAGGTCATCGAGCTGCTGAAGAAGAACAGCGACAGGTACGACACCTCGATGCTCTACGTCTCCGACCACGGTGAGTCGCTGGGCGAGAACGGCGTGTACCTGCACGCCGCGCCCTATGCCATTGCCCCGGCGGTGCAGACCCACGTGCCGATGGTGATGTGGTTCGGCCCCTCGACCCTGCGCGACCTGGGCATCGACCGCGGCTGCCTGGCCGGCAAGCGCGACGAGCAGGACCTGAGCCACGACAACCTGTTCCACTCGGTGCTCGGCCTGCTGGACGTGCGCACCAGCCTGTATCAGCCCGGCCTGGACATCTTCCACTCCTGCCGCGGCAACGCGGTGGCGGCGGGCGAATGACGCCGATGCCGTAGCCTTCCGCTTTTCCTACAGGGGCGCTTCAGGCGAAAAAAAGGCCGTGCGGGTCATCCCGCACGGCCTTTTTCATAGGGGTTGGACTTACTTGTCGCGGACCAGCAGCACCGGGCGGTTGCTGACGCGCAGCAGGCCCTCGGCCACGCTGCCCAGCATCAGCCGGCGCACGCCGCGGCGGCCATGGGTGCCCATGACGATCACGTCGGCCTTGGCGTCCTCGGCCTCCAGCTCGATACGCTCGGCGACTTCCTCGCTGGCACGCTCCTGGCACACACGGTCGAACTTCGCCTTGACCTTGTCGCCGACCTGCTCGCGGGCCTTGGCCAGCACGTCGTCGGCGGCCTTCAGCGCGGCTTCGCGCAGCGGCTCGGGGTTGTAGTAGACGGCATAGTCGGGCAGGTGGCGCAGCGGGCTGTCGACGATGGTGATGACGCGCAGCTCGCCGCCAGTTAGTTGCGCCAGCTTGACCGCCTCGCCCAGCGCGCGGTCGGAAACCGGGCTGCCGTCCACTGCTACCAGAATGCGCTCGTACATGATGTATCCCTCAATGAGTGGCTTGGTGGGAAAACTCTAGCTCTCCCCGGGGTGGATTCCCTTGCGCAGCGTCAATAGTAGACCGTGAGGGCTGATGTGCCGGCGGAAGGGGCTCCGCGCGAGCGGACTTCGTCCGCGATTTCGCGCGCAGGGCGCGCTCCTACATGGGAATGGCGAGGGTGGGGCAGCGTAGGAGCGGATCTCATCCGCGAATCGCGCTGGTGGCTCCGGCTATCGCGGACAAGGTCCGCTCCTACGGGGAGGCATGCCATGCTTCCCGGCGACCTGTAGGAGCGGGCCCTGCCCGCGAAATCGCGCGCAGGGCGCGCTCCTACATTGGGAATGGCGTGGGTGGGGCAGCGCGGATCTCATCCGCGAATCGCGCCGGTTCGTCCGGCTATCGCGGACAAGGTCCGCTACGGGAGGAATGCCGTGCTTCCCGGCAACCTGTAGGAGCGGGCCCTGCCCGCGATTTCGCGCGCAGGGCGCGCTCCTACATGGGAATGGCGGGGGTGGGGAAGCCCCGTAGGATGGGTTGAGCGAAGCGATACCCATCGCCATGGCAGCATGGGTTTCGCAAGCTCAACCCATCCTACGAAGCGCACCTCGGCGCAGCCGGCAAGACAGTTGCTCCTACGGGGTGACGCCAATTGGGCAGGCATGAAAAAGGCCGCCGCGGTTTCCCGGGGCGGCCTCTTTGGCGTGGCGCGGATCAGCCGGCGACCAGCACGCGGATCGCCTCCAGGCGCAGCGAGGCCTTGTCCAGCAGGGCGACGCTCTCGTCGCGCTGGGTGCGCAGGGCTTCCAGCTCGCTGTCGCGCACGCTGGGGTTGACCTGCTTGAGCGCGGTCAGGCGCGCCAGTTCCTCGTCCAGGCTCGCCACCAGTTGCTGACGGGCCTTCTCCACGCGCTCGGCGTGGCGCGGGGCGATCTTGGCCTCGCCGATGGCGAACTGCTTGGCCAGCACGTCGCGCTGGGCCTGGACGAACTTGTTGGCGCTGGCGCGCGGTACGCTTTCCAACTGCTCGTGCAGCGTCTCGAAGGCCACCCGGGCGGCCAGGTCGTTGCCGTTGGCGTCGAGCAGGCAGCGCAGCGCCACCGGCGGCAGGAAGCGCCCCAGCTGCAGCTTGCGCGGGGCCACCGCCTCGCTGACGAAGAGCATCTCCAGCAGCACGGTGCCGGGCTTGAGCGCCTTGTTCTTGATGATCGCCACCGAGGTGTTGCCCAGCGAGCCGGACAGCACCAGGTCCATGCCGCCCTGCACCATGGGGTGCTCCCAGGTGAGGAACTGCATGTCCTCGCGGGCCAGGGCCTGGGCGCGGTCGTAGGTGACGGTCACGCCCTCGTCGTCGCCCAGGGGGAAGCTGGCGTCGAGCATCTTCTCGCTGGGCTTGAGGATCAGAGCGTTCTCGGAGTGGTCCTCGCTGTCGATGCCGTAGGTGTCGAACAGCTTCTCCATGTA
Organism: Pseudomonas sp. NBRC 100443; assembly: GCF_030268185.1. NCBI lineage: Bacteria > Pseudomonadati > Pseudomonadota > Gammaproteobacteria > Pseudomonadales > Pseudomonadaceae > Pseudomonas > Pseudomonas sp. NBRC 100443. The sequence goes on along the minus strand of NZ_BSQE01000007.1, from coordinate 228,501 downwards.
GATCGGCAGGGCGAACTGGTCGTCCTGTTCCTCGATCGCTTCCACCAGTGCCTCGCCCTCGCCGGCGCCGCCGGAGTTCAGCTCCAGCAGGCGGTCGCGGCCGCTGTGCATTTCCGCTTCCAGGGCCAGGCGCGCGGCCTGGCCTTCTTCGAGCAGGGCGGCGAAAGCGTCGTCGTCGCCGCCTTCGAGCAGTTCCACCAGACGCGGGCCGTAGCGGTGCTGCAGGGCGTTGCCGGTGGGGCAGGTGGCGAGGAAGGCGTTGAGCGCCTGGTGGTACCACTGGAACAGACGTTCCTGCGGGCTGTTCTCCAGGTGCGGCACGTGGATCTGGATGGTGTGCCGCTGGCCGATGCGGTCCAGGCGGCCGATGCGCTGTTCCAACTGGTCCGGGTGGGCCGGCAGGTCGAACAGCACCAGGTGGTGGGCGAACTGGAAGTTGCGGCCCTCGCTGCCGATTTCCGAGCAGATCAGCACCTGGGCGCCGAATTCCTCGTCGGCGAAGTAGGCCGCGGCGCGGTCGCGCTCGAGGATGCTCATGCCCTCGTGGAACACCGTGGCCGGGATGCCCGAGCGCAGGCGCAGGGCGTCTTCCAGGTCCAGGGCGGTCTCGGCGTGGGCGCAGATCACCAGCACCTTGAACTGCTTGAGCATCTTCAGGGTGTCGATCAGCCATTCCACGCGGGGGTCGAAGCGCCACCAGCGGGCGTTCTCGTCGGTGTTGTCGTCGACTTGCGCCTGGAAGCTCACTTCCGGGTACAGGTCCGGGTGCTCGCCGACCGGCAGCTCCATGTACTCCACCGGGTTGGGCAGCGGGTAGCTGTGCAGCTGGCGCTCGGGGAAGCCCTGCACCGCGGCGCGGGTATTGCGGAACAGCACGCGGCCGGTGCCGTGGCGGTCCAGCAGTTCGCGGATCAGGCGCGCGCGGGCATCGTCGTCGCCGCCCTCGACGGCAGCCAGCAGCTCGTCGCCGGCTGCGCCGAGGAAGCCATGGATGGCCTCGCGCGCGGCGGGGGACAGGCGGCCCTGGTCGATCAGTTCCTGCACCGCCTCGGCGACCGGGCGGTACTGGCTGCTCTCGCGGCGGAAGGCCTCCAGGTCATGGAAGCGGTCCGGGTCGAGCAGGCGCAGGCGCGCGAAGTGGCTGTCCAGGCCCAGCTGTTCCGGGGTGGCGGTGAGCAGCAGCACGCCGGGGATGATCTGCGCCAGGGTTTCCACCAACTGGTACTCGCGGCTGGCCTGCTCCGGATGCCAGACCAGGTGGTGGGCCTCGTCGACCACCAGCAGGTCCCAGCCGGCGGCGCACAGGGCGTCCTGGGCGCGCTCGTCGGCGCGGATCCACTCCAGCGCCACCAGGGCCAGCTGGCTGTCCTCGAAGGGGTTGCTGGCGTCGCTTTCGGCGAAGCGCTCGCGGTCGAACAGCGCCACTTCCAGGTTGAAGCGCCGGCGCATCTCCACCAGCCACTGGTGCTGCAGGTTCTCCGGCACCAGGATGAGCACGCGGCTGGCGCGCCCGGAAAGCAGCTGGCGATGGATCACCAGGCCCGCCTCGATGGTCTTGCCCAGGCCCACTTCGTCGGCCAGTAGCACGCGCGGGGCGATGCGGTCGGCGACCTCGCGGGCGATGTGCAGCTGGTGCGCGATGGGCTGGGCGCGGGCGCCGCCCAGGCCCCAGAGGGAGGATTGCAGCAGGCGGGTGCGGTGTTCCAGGGTGTGGTAGCGCAGGGCGAACCAGGGCATGGGGTCGATCTGCCCGGCGAACAGGCGGTCGCTGGCCAGGCGGAACTGGATGAAGTTGGACAGCTGGGTTTCCGGGAGTATCTTGGCGTCGTTGTGCGAGTTGATGCCGTGGTAGACCAGCAGGCCGTCGACCTCCTCGACCTCGCGGACGGTCATCTTCCAGCCTTCGAAATGCGTCACCTCGTCGCCCGGGGCGAAGCGCACGCGGGTCAGCGGGGCGTTGCGTTCGGCGTACTGGCGGGTATCCCCGGTGGCCGGATAGAGCACGGTGAGCAGCCGTCCGTCGAGCGCCAGGATGGTGCCCAGCCCCAATTCTGCTTCACTGTCGCTGATCCAGCGTTGACCCGGTTGATACTGCGCCATGGACACCTCCCGCAAAAAGCCGGCTATGGTAACGGAACACGCGGCTTTCAGCGACGCCCGTTCGCACGCAGCGGCCGGGTGGCATCGCCGCCTCGGGGGGCGATGGGCCTGCGCCGGCTCCGCGCCGCCGGCCAGGACCGGGATGGATGCGGATTGTTCCGTGAAGTGTAGCGACGGCCCCGGCGCCTGCCGCCGCCAGCCGACAACCTGAAGCCCGCGAGGAGCCAGCGACAGCCATGATCCCGCCGATCCCCAGCGACGTACTGCCGGTCACCGCGCAGCAGGACCCGGCGCGCTCGCGCCCGGACGTCGCCCCGGTGGCGCCGGTGGTTCCTGCCACGGGCGATGCCGCCGTGGGCCTGGAGCGCCGCCCGGCGGAAATGACGCCGGAGGAAGAGTACCCGCAGCACCAGCGGCGCCGGCAGCAGGCGCAGGGCGAGGAGGCTGAGCCCGAGGCACCGGAGGAGCCCGCCGACGACGGCCTGGGCGAGGCGCCGCGCAAGGGCGTGTGGATCGACATCGAGGTCTGAGCGCGCCGCGTAGTAAGCTGTTCTTTCCGACCTGCCTCCTGTCACCGCCATGCTCTTCGCCGACGCGCCCATCCACCTCGAACACGCCGAGCTGCGCCTGATCCCGCACTGGTGCGATGAAGCCTGCGCCACGGCCTGGTTCGCCGAGCTGGTCGAGCACACTCCCTGGGAACAGCCCAGCGTGCACCTGCACGGCCGCGACTACCCGGTGCCGCGCCTGCTGGCCTGGTACGGCGACGCCGAGGCCAGCTACCGCTATTCCGGCCTGGTCCACCGGCCGCTGCCGTGGACGCCGCTGCTGGCGGAAATCCGCGAGCGCGTGCAGGCCGAGGCCGGCCAGCGCCTGAACGGCGTGCTGCTCAACTATTACCGCGACGGCCAGGATTCCATGGGCTGGCACAGCGACGACGAGCCGGAGCTGGGCCGCAACCCGCTGGTGGCCTCGCTGAACCTCGGCGGCACGCGGCGCTTCGACCTGCGCCGCAAGGGCCGCGCGGCCATCGAACACTCCCTGCAACTGGATTCCGGCAGCCTGCTGGTCATGTCCGGCGCAACGCAGCATTATTGGCAACATCAGGTGGCCAAGACGCGGCGCCCGGTCGCCCCCCGCCTGAACCTGACTTTCCGCCTGGTGCATGCCTGATCATGAGCAACGACGACAAGCTGATCGACTTCAACGCCGAGCGCGACAAGCGCATCCACGACGTCCACGAGAAGCGCCTGCAGGAAGTGCGCAAGGCCTTCGAGCAGGCCCTGCCGCTGGGCAAGGCACGCAAGAAGGGCAAGGGCAAGCCGAAGAAGCGCTGAATCCGCTCCGCCCGTTCCGAACATCCCGCCAGAAGCCGCCCCGCGCGGCCATGCACCGCATCCCAACCCGCCCCGAACTTGATCTGGATCAGTTATCCGAAGCCCCGTGAACCGGGGCTTTGCGGCCATTGATCCAGGTCAATATCGCGCCCCCGGCCGACGCTAACCTGAGCTCATCTTCAAAACGCACAGGGAATCAGGAGGCCAGCATCATGTTCATCGACGAAGTGGTTCTCGCCGGCATTGTCACCGTTGGTCTGATGGTCCTGTTCTGCGGTGGAGTCGGATATTTCATCTGGAAGGACAGCCACAAGAAGGGCTGATCTCCTTCCCGATCACAGAGCACGCAAGGCACTTGGGGCGACTTCGGTCGCCCGTTTTTTTTGCCTGCGATTTTTCATGGGGCCGGGTAGGGTAGGAGAAACGCCATCCTACGAAAAGCATCTCGGCGCAGTCGGCTACGACCGTGCGTCCCTGAAGAGTAGGGCGCATAACCGTTCGCGGTTATCCGCCGATACGCCGGGGCCACGGTCGATGCCAAGGTTGGCCCCGAAGGTGCCGGAGACCAGGGCCAGGCGGCGGATAACGCCGTAGGCGTTATGCGCCCTACGGTTGGCCAATGAAAAACGCCGCTTTCCCCGGGGGAAAGCGGCGTTTTTTTGTGGGCGCTGATCAGCCGATGGTGATCGGCGGCAGCGCCGGCAGTTCGATGTCCAGCTTCTGCTTCGGCGCCAGCACCTCGGCTTCGCCTTCGACCACCGCCTCGCCGTTCTGGTTGAGCACGCGGGTGCCGATGCGCACGCGGTTCTTCGGCAGTTTTTCCAGCACTTCCAGCTCCACGTCGAGCACGTCGCCGATCTTCACCGGGCGGGTGAAGCGCAGGCTCTGGCCCAGGTAGATGGTGCCCGGGCCGGGCAGGGTGGTGGCGATCGCGGCGCTGATCAGCGCGCCGCTGAGCATGCCGTGGGCGATGCGCTCCTTGAACAGGGTGGTGGCGGCGTAGTCGGCGTCCAGGTGGACCGGGTTGCGGTCGCCGGAGACTTCGGCGAAGAGCTGGATGTCGCGCTCGCCGACCGGGCGCTGGAAGCTGGCCTTCTGCCCGACTTCGAGCTCGGCGTAGGGAACGTTCTGCACCTGGGTCATGGCTTTTCCTCGTGGTTCGCGCCTTGGCCTGCGGAAAGGACTCCGTCCAGCCAGGCGATCAGGTTGCGGGTGACCTCGTCGCGGTTGGTCTCGTTGAACAACTCGTGGCGGGCCTCGGGGTAGATCTGCGTCTGCACGTCGCGCAGCCCGGCGCGGCCCAGCGCCCCGGCCAGGTCGCGCAGGCGCCTGCCCTGGCTGACCGGGTCGCGTTCGCCGCCGATGATCAGCAGCGGCAGGGCCTTGTCGATGCGCGCCAGGTGCTGCACCGGGGTGATGTCCTCCAGGCCGCCGAGCAGGTCCAGCCACAGCTGGTTGCTGCAGCGGAAGCCACACAGCGGGTCGCTGATGTACTTGTCCACCTCGCGGGTGTCGCGGCTGAGCCAGTCGAACTCGGTGCGGTTGGGCTTGAAGGCCTTGTTGAACGAGCCGAAGGAGAGGAACTCGATCAGCGCGCTACGCCCCAGCGGGCCCTGGCGCCAGCGCTCGAAGCGGGCCACCAGGCGCGCGGCGCGGTACAGCGCTATCGGCTGGTAGTTGGAGCCGGAGAGCACCGCGCCTTGCAGCGTGGCGCTGTGCTGCAGCAGGTAGGCGGTGGCGATGTAGCTGCCCATGCTGTGGCCGAGCAGGACCACCGGCAGGCCGGGGTGCTGTTCGCGCGCGTGGCGGTTGAGGCTGAGCAGGTCGCCCACCACCTTGCCCCAGCCGCCCTGGTCGGCGTAGTGGCCCAGGTCGCCGTGCTCGGCGGTGCGGCCGTGGCCGCGCTGGTCGATGGCCAGCAGCGACCAGCCGGCGGCGTTCAGCGCCTCGCCCAGGCGGGCGTAGCGCCCTGCGTGCTCGGCCATGCCGTGGGAGAGCATCACCACTCCCTTGGCTGCGTCTGCGGTCCAATGGTGGGTGTACAGCGGGGTCTGGTCGCTGGCGGTCAGCCAGTAGGCGGCGTACGGCATGGGCAATCCTTGTGCCGGCTCGGGGTGGCGGCATTCTAGCAGCGCCTGGCGCCGCGCAGCATCCCGCCGGCGGTGGCGCAAGATTCACGAAGTAAATGGGAACGGCCGAAGTATTTGCGCTGCACCGGGCAACTGCTACTTTGCGACGGATGCCCCTGCGCCGGATGCCCGAGGGAGCCGGCCGGGAACAGCCTTGCAGGTAATAAAGAGGACAACAGCCAATGCAAGCGGAATTCTGGAACGACAAACGTCCCGCCGGCGTGCCCAGCCAGCTCGACCTGGGCGCCTACAAATCGGTGGTGGAAGTGTTCGAGCGCTCCTGCAAGCGCTTCGCCGACCGCCCGGTGTTCAGCAACATGGGCGTGACCCTCACCTACGCCGAGCTGGACCGCCTGTCCGCCGCCTTCGCCGCCTACCTGCAGCGCAACACCGACCTCAAGCCCGGCGAGCGCATCGCCGTGCAGATGCCCAACATCCTGCAATACCCCATCGCCGTGTTCGGCGCCCTGCGCGCCGGCCTGGTGGTGGTCAACACCAACCCGCTGTACACCGCCCGCGAGATGCGCCACCAGTTCAAGGACTCGGGCGCGCGGGCGCTGGTCTACGTCAACCTGTTCGGCAAGCTGGTGCAGGAAGTGCTGCCGGACACCGGCATCGAATACCTGATCGAGGCGCAGATGGGCGACCTGCAGCCGGCGCTCAAGGGCCTGCTGGTCAACGCCGCGGTCAAGTACGTGAAGAAGATGGTCCCGGACTACCGGCTGCCCCAGGCGGTGCCCTTCAAGGAGGTGCTGCGCCAGGGCCGCGGCCATGCGCTGCAGCCGGTCAAGGTCGGCCTGGAGGACCTCGCCGTGCTGCAGTACACCGGCGGCACCACCGGCGTGGCCAAGGGCGCCATGCTCACCCACGGCAACCTGGTGGCGAACATGCTGCAGGTGGACGCCTGCCTGTCGCAGCACGGCCCCGACGGCCGCCCGCTGATGAACGAGGGCGGCGAGGTGATGATCGCGCCGCTGCCGCTGTACCACATCTATGCCTTCACCGCGAATTGCATGTGCATGATGCACAACGGCAACCACAACGTGCTGATCAGCAACCCGCGGGACATCCCCGGCTTCATCAAGGAGCTGAAGAAGTGGCGCTTCTCCTCGCTGCTGGGGCTGAACACCCTGTTCGTGGCGCTGATGGAGCACCCGGAGTTCAAGGACCTGGACTTCTCCAACCTCAAGGTCACCAACTCCGGCGGCACCGCGCTGGTCTCGGCCACCGCCGAGCGCTGGAAGGCCGCCACCGGCTGCACCGTGGTCGAGGGCTACGGCCTCACCGAGACCTCGCCGGTGGTCAGCACCAACCCCTACGGCGAGCTGGCGCGCCTGGGCACCGTGGGCATCCCGGTGCCGGGCACCGCGCTGAAGGTGATCGACGACGAGGGCAACGAGCAGCCCCTGGGCGAACGCGGCGAGCTGTGCGTGAAGGGCCCGCAGGTGATGAAGGGCTACTGGCAGCGCCCGGAGGCCACCGAGGAGGTGCTGGACGCCGAGGGCTGGCTGCGCACCGGCGACATCGCGGTGATCGACGAAGATGGTTTCGTGCGCATCGTCGACCGCAAGAAGGACCTGATCATCGTCTCCGGCTTCAACGTCTACCCCAACGAGATCGAGGACGTGGTCATGGCCCACCCGAAGGTGGCCAACTGCGCCGCGGTCGGGGTGCCGGACGAACGTTCCGGCGAGGCCGTCAAACTCTTCGTCGTGGCCCGTGAGCCGGGTCTGACGGTGGAGGAGCTGAAGGCCTACTGCAAGGAGAACTTCACCGGCTACAAGGTGCCCAAGCAGATCGTCCTCAAGGAGGCCCTGCCGATGACCCCGGTGGGCAAGATCCTGCGCCGCGAGCTGCGCGAAAGCGCCTGACCGCATCAGCCCTCGCAACCCTCCGAACGGAGGCTGGTCCGCCGACCCGCCTCCGTTTTTTTCGTCTCGCTTTCCCCGGTAGTGTCTTTGTCAGACAATCCAACAAGGCCGCAGCCCTTCTGGCACGGGCTTTTCCGACCGATGGGCGGGTTGTGACCGATTTACCTGCTCTTGGTCATTTTTATGACTGGGTAGGCTGTGTTTGGTGCTGGTCGGGTTTTGGCAAAGCTGTTAATCTCGGCCCGCTTTTCGCTCCCCGACCCGGGGAAAGCGGCACAAACACAACAAAGAACCGCGTACGCGGTAAAGATAAGCTGTTGCTTAGGAGTGGGCTTCCATGATCGACAATTTCTGGAAGGACAAATACCCAGCAGGTATCGCTGCCGAGATCAATGCCGACCAGTACCCGAACATCCTCGCGGTGCTCAAGGAGTCCTGCCAACGCTTTGCCAACAAGCCTGCCTTCAGCAACCTTGGCAAGACCCTGACCTACGGCGAGCTGTACCGCCTCTCCGGTGATTTCGCCGCCTACCTGCAGAACGACACCGACCTGCAGCCGGGCGACCGCATCGCGGTGCAGCTGCCCAACGTCCTGCAATACCCCATCGTGGTGTTCGGCGCCATGCGCGCCGGCCTTATCGTGGTCAACACCAACCCGCTGTACACCGCGCGGGAGATGGAGCATCAGTTCAACGACTCCGGCGCCAAGGCGCTGGTGTGCCTGGCCAACATGGCCCACCTGGCCGAGGAAGTGCTGCCGCGCACCGGCATCCGCCACGTGCTCATCACCGAGGTAGCCGACCTGCTGCCGCCGCTCAAGCGCCTGCTGATCAACGCGGTGGTCAAGTACGTCAAGAAGATGGTCCCGGCCTACCACATCGGCAACGCCGTCAAGCTCAACGACGCCCTGGCCAAGGGCCGCGGCAAGAGCGTGCGCGAGTCCTCGCCGAAGGCCGACGACGTCGCCGTGCTGCAGTACACCGGCGGCACCACCGGTGTGGCCAAGGGCGCCATGCTGACGCACCGCAACCTGGTGGCCAACATGCTGCAGTGCAAGGCACTGATGGGCGCCAACCTCAACGAAGGCTGCGAGATCCTCATCGCGCCGCTGCCGCTGTACCACATCTACGCCTTCACCTTCCATTGCATGGCGATGATGCTCACCGGCAACCACAACATCCTGGTGACCAACCCGCGCGACCTGAACGCCTTCTCCAAGGAACTGGCGCAGTGGAAGTTCACCGGCTTCGTCGGCCTGAACACCCTGTTCGTCGGCCTGTGCAACAACGAGGCGTTCCGCAAGCTGGACTTCTCCAGCCTGAAGCTGACGCTCTCCGGCGGCATGGCCCTGCAACAGGCCGCGGCCGAGCGCTGGAAGGAAGTCACCGGCTGCTCCATCTGCGAAGGCTACGGCATGACCGAGACCAGCCCGGTGGTGTCGGTGAACCCGTTCCAGAACATCCAGATCGGCACCATCGGCATTCCGGTTCCGTCGACCGTGTGCAAGGTCGTCGACGACGCCGGCAACGAGCTGCCCCTGGGCGAGCGCGGCGAGCTGTGCGTCAAGGGCCCGCAGGTGATGAAGGGCTACTGGCAGCGCCAGGAGGCCACCGACGAGATCCTCGACAAGGACGGCTGGCTGCGCACCGGCGACGTGGCGATCATCCAGGAAGACGGCTACATGCGCATCGTCGACCGCAAGAAGGACATGATCCTGGTCAGCGGCTTCAACGTGTACCCCAACGAGCTGGAAGACGTCCTCGCCACCCTGCCGGGCGTGCTGCAGTGCGCCGCCATCGGCGTGCCGGACGAGCGCTCCGGCGAGGTGATCAAGGTGTTCGTGGTGCCGCGCCCGGGCGTGACCCTGACCAAGGAGCAGGTGGTCAAGCACATGCACGACAACCTGACCGGCTACAAGCGTCCGAAGTACGTGGAGTTCCGCGAGAGCCTGCCGACCACCAACGTCGGCAAGATCCTCCGTCGCGAATTGCGCGACCAGGAGCTAAAGAAGGCCCAGTCCTGAGCCGATAACAAGAAACCCGCCCCACGGCGGGTTTTTTGATGCCGTCGCCCCTGCCTCTGGAGGCTGCCACCGTGATTCCCTCCCTGCGCCTGCGCGCCAAGGTCCTGAGCCTGGCGCTGATTCCCATTCTGCTCCTTACCCTGGTGCTTTGCGCCGTGACCCTAGTGGCGCTGCAGCGGCTGTCCACGCAACAGGAAGAGCAGATCCGCCAGAGCCTGATCGAAGACCGCCAGGTCCAGCTCAAGCAGTTCGTCGACGTCGCCCTGGCGGCGGTCGGCCCGCAGTACCAGGCCGCGGCCGAAGGCGATGCGGCGGCGCGCGAGGCCGGGGTGGCGCTGCTCAAGCGCCTGGCCTACGGCAACGGCGGCTACTTCTGGGGCTACGACACCCGCTCGGTGCGCGTCTTCCAGGGCACCAGCGAAGAGCGCATCGGCGAAGACTTCAGCAGCTTCCGCGACCCCAACGGCGTCTACGCCATCCGCGAGCTGGTGCGCGCCGGCCAGGACGACAGCCACTACGTGCACTACAGCTTCACCCGCCCGGGCAACAGCGCCGTCGTGCCGAAGATCGGCTACGCCCAGTACCTGCCGAAGTGGAACCTGGTGTTCGGCACCTCGCTGAACCTGGACGACATCGAGGAAGACGTGGCCAAGGCCCGCGAACAACTGCACGGGCAGATCAACAGCCTGCTGACGCTGATGATTGGCTCGGCTCTGGCGCTGCTGGTGATCATCGCCCTGGTGGCGGTGCCCACCGGCAACGCCATCGTCCGCCCGTTGCTGCGCGTCAAGGCCAACCTCGACGACATGGCCGCCGGCGACGGCAACCTGACCCACCGCCTGCCGGTGGAAAGCCGCGACGAACTGGGCGAGCTGGCGCAGTCGTTCAACCGCTTCGTCGAGAAGATCCACACCCTGGTACAGCAGGTGGCCGGCACCACCGGGCAACTGTCCGGGCTGGTCGGCAACGTCGCCCAGCAGGCGCAGCGCTCGGAGCAGGCGATGGCCGGCCAGCGCAGCGAGACCGACCAGGTGGCCACGGCGATCAACGAGATGACCGCCGCCGCCCAGGAAGTGGCGCGCAGCGCCCAGCGCGCCGCCGACGCCGCCCGCGACACCGACCGCGAGGGCCAGGCGGCCAAGCGCGAGGTGGACCTGTGCGTGGCGCAGATCAACGACCTGGCCGGCGAGGTGAGCAGCAGCAGCGAGGCCCTGGACACCCTCAGCCAGGACGTGCGCGGCATCGTCGGCGTGCTGGAAGTAATCCGCTCCATCGCCGAGCAGACCAACCTGCTGGCGCTCAACGCCGCCATCGAGGCGGCGCGGGCCGGCGAGGCCGGGCGCGGCTTCGCGGTGGTCGCCGACGAAGTGCGCGCGCTGGCCAGCCGCACCCAGCAGAGCACCGGCGAGATCCAGCAGATGATCGACCGCCTGCAGGCCACCACCGCCGGTTCCGTGCAGGCCATGCAGCGCGCCAGCGAGATGGCCGGGCGCACCCGCAGCCAGGCCGACCAGGCCGGGCAGTCGCTGGACGCCATGGCCAACCTGATCGGCACCATCAACTCGATGAACGCGCAGATCGCCAGCGCCGCCGAGGAACAGACCGCGGTGGCCGAGGAGATCAACCGCAGCGTGCACCAGATCGCCGACGGCGTGGACCGGGTGGCCGAGGACGCCGTGCAGGGCGCGCGCACCGCCAGCGAGCTGAGCGGCCTGGGCGAGCGCCTGCGCCAGCTGGTCGGCCAGTTCCGCATCTGATTCGCGCCTGAAACCCCGCCGCCACGCACTGGGCGTGGCGACGCGGGGCGTTACTCTGCGACAATCGCGGCTTTGCCCCTTTCCGGAAGCGGCCGCCGCCAGGCGCGTGGCCGCCTTTCGCACAGACGCCAGCGCAGCCGATGACCGACGTAACGCCCAGCCCCGAACAGCTCCTGCAACGCCTCGACCACGCGTTGATCCGCGACCGCCACCGCCTGCGCCGGCAGTTCCACGAACTGCGCAAGCACCCCGACGACGGCAAGCTGGCGCAGTGGGTCGAGCGCTTCCAGGCCTCCTGCGCCAAGGTCGAGGCGCGCCGCGCCAGCGTCCCGGCGATCCGCTACGACGACAGCCTGCCGATCGCCGCCAAGCGCGACGAGATCAAGGCCGCGCTGCTGAAGAGCCAGGTGGTGGTGATCGCCGGCGAGACCGGCTCGGGCAAGACCACCCAGCTGCCGAAGATCTGCCTGGAACTGGGCCGCGGCAGCCACGGCCTGATCGGCCACACCCAGCCGCGCCGCCTGGCCGCGCGCAGCGTCGCCACGCGGGTGGCCGAGGAGATCGGCACGCCGCTGGGTTCGCTGGTGGGCTACCAGGTGCGCTTCGAGGACCAGAGCGACGACAGCACCCTGGTCAAGCTGATGACCGACGGCATCCTGCTGGCCGAGACCCAGCACGACCGCTACCTGGAGCGCTACGACACCATCATCGTCGACGAGGCCCACGAGCGCAGCCTGAACATCGACTTCCTGCTCGGCTTCCTCAAGACCCTGCTGCCGCGCCGGCCGGACCTGAAGCTGATCATCACCTCGGCGACCATCGACCTGGAGCGCTTCTCCAAGCACTTCGGGGACGCGCCTATCGTCGAGGTTTCCGGGCGCACCTACCCGGTGGAAACCTGGTACCGCCCGCTGGCCGCCGAAGTGGACGAGGACGGCGAGGCGCTGTTCGACGACCTTTCGGTGGACGAAGGTATCCTCCGTGCCCTGGACGAAATCGCCGCCCACGAGCGCGAAGTCGGCAAGCGCCCCGGCGACGTGCTGGTGTTCCTCCCCGGTGAACGGGAAATCCGCGATGCCGCGGACATGCTGCGCAAGGCCAACCTGCGCCACACCGAAGTGCTGCCGCTGTACGCGCGGCTGACCCCGGCGGAGCAGCAGAAGATCTTCGCGCCCATGCCGGGGCGCAAGATAGTGCTGGCCACCAACGTCGCCGAGACCTCGCTGACGGTGCCGGGCATCCGCTACGTGATCGACAGCGGCACCGCGCGCATCAGCCGCTACAGCTACCGCGCCAAGGTCCAGCGGCTGCCCATCGAGGCCGTGTCCCAGGCCAGCGCCAACCAGCGCAAGGGCCGCTGCGGGCGGGTCGAACCGGGCATCTGCGTGCGCCTGTACAGCGAGGAGGATTTCAACGGCCGGCCGGCCTTCACCGACCCGGAAATCCTGCGTACCAACCTGGCGGCGGTGATCCTGCAGATGCTCCACCTGCGCCTGGGCGACATCGAGGCCTTCCCCTTCATCGAGCCGCCGGACGGCAAGGCGATCAAGGACGGCTTCACCCTGCTGCAGGAACTCTCGGCGGTGAACCGCGAGGGCCAGCTGACCCCGCTGGGCCGCCAGCTGGCGCGCCTGCCGGTGGACCCGCGGCTGGGCCGCATGCTGCTGGAAGCGGCCCACCAGGGCAGCCTGAACGAAGTGCTGACGGTGGCCAGCGCGCTCTCCGTGCAGGACCCGCGCGAACGCCCGATCGAACGCCAGCAGGCCGCCGACCAGGCCCATGCCCAATGGAAGGATCCGGATTCGGACTTCGCCGCGCTGATCAACCTCTGGCGCGGCTTCGAGGAACAGCGCCAGGCCCTGGGCTCCAACGCCCTGCGCGCCTGGTGCCGGAAGAACTTCCTGAATTACCTGCGCCTGCGCGAATGGCGCGACGCGCACCGCCAGCTCACCCTGATCTGCCGCGAACTCAAACTCCCCTTCGGCAAGCCGGAAGGCTCTCGTAGGAGCGAGGGGGGCGCCTCAGCCATTGCTCGCGAACAACCCAACGCTGCGAAACCCCAGGCGACCAAAGACGCGAAGAGCGTTCGCGAGCAAGCTCGCTCCTACAAGGAAGTTGAACCGCCCAAGCGCGACATCGACTACGCCGCCGTGCACAAGGCCATCCTCTCCGGCCTGCTCAGCCAGATCGGCCAGAAGTCCGAGGACGGCGACTACCTGGGCGCGCGCCAGAGGCGCTTCTGGGTCCACCCCTCCAGCGTCATCGGGCGCAAGAAGCCGCAGTGGATCATGGCCGCCGAACTGGTGGAGACCACCAAGCTGTTCGCCCGCATGGTCGCCAGGATCGAGCCGGATTGGCTGGAACCCCTGGCCGGCCATCTGGTGAAGAAGAACCACCTGGAACCGCACTGGGAGAAGAAGCGCGGCCAGGTGGTGGCCTACGAGCAGGTGACCCTCTACGGGCTGATCGTCGTCGGCCGCCGCGCCGTGCACTACGGCCCCATCGACCCGCCGGTGGCCCGCGAGCTGTTCATCCGCGAGGCCCTGGTGCGCGGCGAGATCAACAGCCGCGCCAGGTGCCTTGCCGCCAACCGCCAGTTGCTGGAGAAGCTCGACGAACTGGAAGCCAAGGCGCGCCGCCGCGACATCCTTGCCGACGAGGAAACCCTGTTCGCCTACTACGACGTGCGCCTGCCGGCGGACATCTACCAGACCGCCAGCTTCGAGAAGTGGTACGAGCGCGAGCACAAGCAGCAGCCCGACCTGCTGATCATGCGCGAGGAAGACGTGCTGGCCCGCGACGCCAGCGAAGTCACCGCCGGCCTCTACCCGGACCGCCTGCGCCTGGGCGAGCTGCAGCTGCCGCTGAGCTACCACTTCGAGCCGGGCCACCCGCGCGACGGCGTGACCCTGCGGGTACCGGCGCCGCTGCTGCCGCAACTGCCCGCCGAGCGCCTGGAATGGCTGGTGCCGGGCCTGCTGGAAGCCAAGTGCGTGGCCCTGGTACGCAACCTGCCCAAGGCCATCCGCAAGAACTTCGTGCCGGTGCCGGACTTCGTCCGCGCCGCGCTGGGCAAGATGACCTTCGCCGAAGGCGCGCTGCCCGAGGCCCTGGGCCGCGAACTGCAACGCATGACCGGCAGCCGCGTGCCCGAGGAAGCCTGGGCCGAGGCCGAAACCCAGGTGGAAAGCCACCTGCGCATGAACATCGAGGTGGTGGACGCCCGCGGCAAGTTCCTCGGCGAAGGCCGCGACCTCGCCGAACTCACCGCGCGCTTCGCCGAAGCCAGCCAGGCCGCCCTGGCCATCCCCCAGGCCGACAAGCCGCAGAAGTCGGTGGAAGCCAAGGGCTTCGCCGAAGTGGCGGAAAAGGCCCAGCAGAAGATCGCCGGGCTGTCGATGACGGTCTACCCGGCGCTGGTGGAAGAGGGTGGGGTGGTGAAGGAAAACCGCTTCCCGACCCAGGCCGAAGCCGAGTACCAGCACCGCCGCGCCCTGCAGCGCCTGCTGCTGCAGCAACTGGCCGAGCCGGCGAAGTTCCTTCGCGGCAAGCTGCCGGGGCAGACCGAGATGGGCCTGCTGTACCGCGAGCTGGGCCGCGTCGAGGCGCTGGTGGAAGACATCCTCCTGGCCAGCCTGGACGCCTGCATCCTCGAAGGCGAGGCCAGCCTGCCCCGCGACGGCGCGGCCCTGGCTTCGCTGGCGGAGAAAAAACGCGGCGCCTGGACCGAACACGCCGAACGCATCGCCCGCCTGGTGCTGGACATCCTCAAGCTCTGGCACGGCCTGCAGAAGCGCTTCAAGGGCAAGGTCGACCTGGCCATGACGGTGCCGCTCAACGACGTGAAGGGGCAACTGGCCAACCTGGTCTACCCCGGCTTCGTCCGCGACACCCCGCTGGAATGGCTGAAGGAATACCCGCGCTACCTCAAGGCCGTGGAACAGCGCCTGGACAAGGTCGCCGGCCAGGTCCAGCGCGACCGCGTGTGGAGCGGCGAGATGGCCGGCTACTGGGACCAGTACAAGGCCCGCCAGGCCAAGCACGCCCAGGAAGGCAAGCGCGATCCGGAACTGGTGCTGTACCGCTGGATGCTGGAGGAATACCGCGTATCGCTGTTCGCCCAGCAACTGGGGACCAAGGTGCCGGTGTCGGACAAGCGGCTGAGCAAGCAGTGGAGCCAGGTGGAGGCCTGACGAGGTCTTTCGTAGGAGCGAGGGGGACGCCTAGTTCTTGCTCGCGAACAGTGTTTCCCGGCTGCTCCGGTGTTCGAGAGGGACTCCGCTCCCTCTCCCTAACCCTCTCCCTGAAGGGAGAGGGGACCGTTCGGCGTGCTCGGGTGTTTCGGCGTTAGCCGGAAGAGGGGGCGTTGGGCCGAACGGGATGTTTTGGAGTTAGCCGGCAGCACCGAAGGTTTCCGGCTGAAACCATTCCCTCTCTCGGCACGGACAAGCCCCCTCTCCCTTCAGGGAGAGGGCGGGGGGAGAGGGCTGCGGACTTCGACGCCGCTCCGTAGCCAAGCTGGACACCATCGTTCGCGAGCAGCCCAACCCCAACCTCAACCCCGCTGCGGAATCCCCAACCCCCGCTGCACCGCCGGCCGCGCCAGGAACGCCTCCAGCACCCGCTTCACATTGCCGAAGCGCTCGAACTGCACCAGGTCGCCCGCCTCGTAGAAGCCCACCAGGTTGCGCACCCAGGGGAAGATGGCGATGTCGGCGATGCCGTACTCCTGCCCCATCACCCAGTCGCGCCCTTCCAGGCGCTGGTCGAGCACGCCGAGCAACCGCCGGGACTCCTCCACATAGCGATTCAGCGGCCGCTTGTCCTCGATCTCGCGGCCGGCGAATTTATTGAAGAAGCCCAACTGGCCGAACATCGGGCCGATGCCGCCCATCTGGAACATTAGCCACTGGATCGCCTCGTAGCGCCGGGCCGGGTCCTTGGGCAGCAACTGGCCGGTCTTCTCGGCCAGGTAGATGAGGATGGCGCCGGACTCGAACAGCGCCAGCGGCTGGCCGCCGGGGCCGTTGGGGTCGAGGATGGCGGGAATCTTGTTGTTCGGGTTCAGCGAGAGGAATTCCGGGCTGAACTGGTCGTTGCGCTCGAAGCTGACCAGGTGCGGCTCGTAGGCCAGGCCGGTTTCCTCCAGCATGATCGAGACCTTCACGCCGTTGGGCGTGGGCAGCGAGTACAGCTGCAGGACGTCGGGGCGGGTGGCGGGCCATTTGCGGGTGATCGGGAAGTCGGCGAGCGAAGGCATGGGAACTCCGGTCTGAAAGTCGAACGCCCAGCATACGCCGCCGATCGCGCAGGGGGGAGGTGCCAGCGGCGCCGCGAGCCGGTATGGTGCCGTCTCCGATCCACCGCTCAAGGACAGCGCCATGAGCCTGCAAGGCACCTATGACCCGCAGAACATCTTTGCCCAGATCATTCGCGGCGACGCCCCCTGCTACAAGCTGTACGAGGACGACGACGTGCTCGCCTTCCTCGACCTCTTCCCGCAGTCCCACGGCCATGCGCTGGTGGTGCCCAAGCGCAGCGCCGCGCGCAACATCCTCGAAGTCGACCCCGATGCGCTGTGCAAGGTGATGGGGGTGGTGCAGCGCCTGACCCGCGCGATAGTCGAGGAACTGAATCCCGACGGCGTGCAGGTGGCCCAGTTCAACGGCGCGCCCGCCGGGCAGACGGTGTTCCATATCCACGTGCACATAGTGCCGCGCTACGCCGGCCAGGGCCTGGGCATCCACGCCGCGCAGAAGGCCGACCCGGCCGAGCTGGAGCAGCTGCAGGCGCGCCTGGTGCGACGCATCAACGGGTAAGCCGGGGAAGGGCGGGGCCGTGGCCCCGCCCGGGCGTCAACGCTGGGCCGGGAGGATGTCGAAGCCTTTGTTGGCGTCGCTGAGGATGCGGAACTGCGCGGTCTCGCCGGCGGCGAGGTCCACCAGCAGTTCGCGGCGCAGCAGGCCCTTGCTGCACAGGCCCTCGCCCTGTTCGTCGGCGCCGATGCCGACGATGTGCTGGCCGGGCGGCAGCTGGAAGCTGGCGGTCTCGCCCACGGCGATGCGCGCGGCCAACTGGCGGTCGATCTTGAAGGCGACCATGCAGCCGCCGCCGAGGAAGCCCAGGTCGCGCTCGACCTCGACTCTGGCGCCGCCCTGGGCCTCCTGCTGGAAGCCCAGCAAACGGTCGGCGGGCACCGGGCCGGTTTCCCTGGCCTGGTAGGACGAGCAGCCGGCCAGGGCCAGCAGGGACAGCGAAGCGATCAATGCGCGCATGGGCGCCCTCCGTGGTTGGGGTTCCTCGAAGGCTAGCGCAGCGGCGATGAAGCTGCCGTGAATTCACGGCGTTGGTCGCCCTGCTTGCACCGTCCGGCGGGCGACGACCGGCTGTGCTGCCGAGCGTGCGGACTGGCTAGACTCCATCCACGCGGATGGGCGGTCGTTTCGTCCAGCGCTCCGCCATGCCTGGCGGGGCCAGGGAAAGGTAGCCATGCACGACAAGGCCAAAGCCAATGCGCCGGGGGAGCCGGCGGCCAGCACCAGCGGACTGGACCTGGCCGACCAGCGCCTGCTGATGCGCCTGATCTTCTTCTGCACCGGGCTGACCCTGGGAATCTTCTCGGTGCTCCAGTGCCTCAACGGCAACTACCTGCTGGCGGGCCTGGAGGCGTTGGTCTGCGCTCTGCTGCTGTGGGCCACCTCGCGCCTGGCGCGGGTGCGCGACCTGACGCCGTGGATCTACGCCTACCTGCTGCCCACCTTCTGCTTCCTGGTCTACATCATCATCATGCCGCAGGCCTCGGCCACGGCCTTCGTCTGGCTCTACCTGATGCCGGTGATGGCCTACCTGCTGCTGGGCGCGTGGCGCGGCTTCCTGCTCTCGGTGCCCTTCGTCGGCGTGGCCGCGCTGCTCTACCTGCGCCAGCACCCGCTGCGCCTGGACGCCCCGGGGATGATCGACCTGGGCAACGCCATCCTCTGCGGCCTGCTGATCATGGCCTTCGTGCACATCTACGAAACCCGCCGCGCCCAGGCCCAGCAGTTGCTGCGGCGCCTGGCGCTGAGCGACGCGCTGACCGGCGTGGCCAGCCGCGAGGCCTTCCAGCGCGCTGTGCTGCGTTGCCTGGAGGATTCCCGCGGCAACGGCCAGCGCTGGGTGCTGGTGCTGCTGGACGTGGACCACTTCAAGGACGTCAACGACCGCTGGGGCCACGACGCCGGCGACAAGGCCCTGCAGTACCTCTGCGCCCGGCTGCGCCTGCACCTGCGCGCCGGCGACATGATCGGCCGCCTGGGCGGCGAGGAATTCGCCCTGCTGCTGCGCAACACCGTCCGCTTCGACGCCGCGCCGCTGGTGGAGCGCCTGCGCACGGACCTGGCGGCCAACCCGCTGCTGTACCGCGGCCATGTCATCCCGCTGTCGGCCACCTTCGGCCTGGCCGAGTGGCCGGTGGACGGCGACGATGCCGAGGCCCTGTACCGTTGCTGCGACCACCGCCTGTACCGCGGCAAGGCCCAGGGGCGCAACCGCCTGGTCTGCAGCGACGGCTAGGCCGGCACCGGGCGCGGCGCCCAGGCCTGCTTCAGGCGCCGGCCCAGGCGCAGTTCCACCCATTCGTAGCTCAGCCAGGACAGCAGCAGGATAGCCGGCAGGCACAGCGCCAGCGTCTGGTACGGGCCCAGGCCCAGGCGCTGGTGCAGCCAGTAGCTGGCCAGCCACAGCACTATCACGTGGACCAGGTACACCGAATAGCTCCAGTCGCCCAGCGCCTTGAGCGGGCGGCAGCCGGCGAACCATGGCTCCAGCGCCACGCAGGCGGCCACCAGCGCCGCGCTGGGCAGGCCCCAGGTCAGCGGGCGCCAGGGATGGTCGGCGGGGAAGTGCAGCAGCACCAGCACCGCGCCCAGCGCCAGCGGCAGTGCCACCGATGCCCGCAGGCGCAGCAGGCCGCGGCGGTACAGCTCGGCCAGCAGCAGGCCGAAGAGAAATTCGCAGACGATGGGGTTGCGGTAGAAATTGCTCAGCCACGGCGCCTTCGCCAGCACGCCGCTGACCAGCGCCAGCAACGCGCCCACCAGCCAGGGGCGCCAGCGTTCGCCCACGGCGAAGGAGAGGGCGAACAGCAGGTAGAAGAGCATCTCGAAGTTCAGCGTCCAGCCCACCGGCAGTATCGGGTAGAAGCCGAAGCCGCCGGGGTTCTGGCTGGGCAGGAAGAGCAGCGACAGCAGCAGCTGCGGCAGGGCCACGCCGTAGACCGGCATCAGGTTGCCGAAGGCGTAGAGGATCAGCGCGGTGATGGCGGTGTACAGCCAGTAGGCCGGGGCGATGCGCGCCAGCCGCTGAGCCAGGAAGGTCAGGCCGGGCACCTGGCGCCCGGCGCAGGACAGTTGGATGACGAAGCCGCTGAGGACGAAGAAAATGTCCACCCCGACCTGACCGCGGGTGGACAGCAGCCTCCCGCCGAGGCTGTCGGCGCGAAAATCGAAGAACACCTGCATGAAGTGATGGAACACCACCAGCCAGGCGGCCAGGGCCCGCAGCGCCTGAAGGGAAACCAGCATCGCTACCTCTGTGCTTGCCAATGAAAAGGGGCGCCGGCGGGCGCCCCTTTCCTCGACAGCGGTTTTCCCGCCGGGGTTCAGCGCAGCTGCCCGGTGGCATGCGGGTATTCGCCCCAAGGGCATTTGCGCAAGAGCGCAGGGCGCTTCCGCCAACTCGCCCGGATGGCCTGGCTATCGAGGCTTTCGGGAATTTCAATCACCGGCCGGTACAAGGTCTGTATGCTGGAAAACTGCGCCGCGGTAGCGGCATTTGCCGACGATTTGCCGCATAATCGGCGGTTATTCGAGCGCCGCACAGCGCCGTCGCCGTTGGGCGGTGGAAGATGCCGGCGCGCCACCTTCGATGGCACACTGCCTGGTCATCAGGCCGTGCCCTCAGGCCCATGCGGGCCGAACCCCTTTTGCAGTGCCGGCCCGCGGGCGGGCACATCGATGCCTAACCATGCTGCCGGGGCCGGCAGCCAGATTGAGAAGAGGATTGACCGTGCATAAAGTCGTGATCAGCGGAACCGGTCTCTATACCCCGCCGTTCAGCATTTCCAACGATGAACTGGTGGAGTCCTTCAATGCCTACGTCCGCCAGTACAACGACCAGCACGCCGAAGCCATCGCCAAGGGCGAACTGGAAGCGCTGAGCGAATCCAGCTCGGCGTTCATCGAGAAGGCCTCCGGCATCAAGAGCCGCTTCGTGGTCGACAAGCAAGGCATCCTCGACCCGCAGCGCATGGTCCCGCGCATCCCCGAGCGCAGCAACGACGACTGGGGCATCCTCTGCGAGATGGCCGTGCACGCCGCCAAGGAGGCGTTGCACCGGGCCGGCCGCAGCGCGGCGGACATCGACGGCGTCATCGTCGCCTGCTCCAACCTGCAGCGTGCCTACCCGGCGGTGGCCATCGAGGTCCAGGCCGCCCTCGGCATCCAGGGCTTCGGCTTCGACATGAACGTCGCCTGCTCCTCGGCCACCTTCGGCCTGCAGGCCGCGGCCAACGCCGTGCAGCTGGGCCAGGCCCGCGCCATCCTGATGGTCAACCCGGAAATCTGCACCGGCCACCTGAACTTCCGCGACCGCGACAGCCACTTCATCTTCGGCGACGCGGCCACCGCGGTGATCGTCGAGCGCGCCGACCAGGCCATCGGCAAGCAGCAGTTCGACATCGTCAGCACCAAGCTGCTGACGCAGTTCTCCAACAACATCCGCAACAACTTCGGCTTCCTCAACCGCGCCGCGGAAGAGGGCATCGGCCAGCGCGACAAGCTGTTCGTCCAGGAAGGCCGCAAGGTGTTCAAGGACGTCTGCCCGATGGTCGCCGAGCTGATCGGCGAGCACCTGGCGCAGAACGACATCCCGGTCGGCGACGTCAAGCGCTTCTGGCTGCACCAGGCCAACCTCAACATGAACCTGCTGATCACCCGCAAGCTGCTCGGCCGCGACGCCGAGGCCCACGAGGCGCCGGTGATCCTCGACACCTACGCCAACACCAGCTCGGCCGGCTCGGTGATCGCCCTGCACAAGTACCACGAGGACCTGCCCGCCGGTTCCATCGGCGTGCTCAGCTCCTTCGGCGCCGGCTACTCCATCGGCAGCGTGATCCTGCGCAAGCGCTGACCGGGTGGGCGAAGCCGACGGCGAACTGCTGGCGCGCCTGCGCGCCGGCGAGGACGCGGCCTTCCGCGAGATGGTCGCGGCCTACCAGGGCGCCATGCGCGCCGTGGCCCTGGCCATCGTCGGCAGCGCCCACGCCGACGAGGTGGTGCAGGACGCCTGGCTCGCCGTGGTGCGCCACCTGGACGGCTTCCAGGGGCGCTCTAGCCTCAAGACCTGGCTGCTGACCGTTACCGCCAACACCGCCAAGAGCAAGTTGCGCCAGGTACGCCGGGAAGTCTCCCTGGACGACCTGCCGGCGCCCCATGGCAGCATCGACGACAGCCGCTTCGCCGCCGACGGCCACTGGAGCGCCGCGCCCCTGGCCTGGCATTCGGACTCGCCCGAGGCCCTGCTGGCCGAGGACGAACTGCGCGAATGCCTGGAAAAGACCCTGCTGAGCCTGTCGGACCTGCAGCGCAGCGTGGTCCTGCTGCGCGAGCGCCAGGGCCTGGAATTGCAGGAAATCTGTAATCTTCTGTCGCTTTCCCTCTCCAATGTCCGGGTGCTGCTGCACCGCGGGCGGCTGAAGCTGTTCGCCACCCTGGAGCATTTCGAGGAGACCGGCCAATGCTGACCTGCAAGGAACTGGTGGCCCTCTCCAGCGACCTGCTGGACAGCCAGCTCGGCCTGCGCGAGAAACTTGCGGTGCGCCGCCACCTGCTGCTGTGCCGCCACTGCCGGCGCTTCATCCGCCAGATGCGCCTGACCCAGGCCAGCGTGCGCCGCCTGCCGGAAGACCGCGCCACCGGCCTGGACCTGCTGGCCGCCCGCCTGGCCGAACTGCGCCGGGACCATTCGCGGCGCTGAGCGCAGTCGCGGATGAGATTCGTGCCTCCCTGTAAGCGGGCCCTGCCCGCGAAATCGCGCGCAGGGCGCGCTCCTACAGGGGAATGGCGTGGGTGGGGCAGCGTAGGAGCGGATCTCATCCGCGAACCGCGCCGATACGTCCGGCTATCGCGGACAAGGTCCGCTCCTACGGGGGGAATACCGTGCCTCCCGGTAACCTGTAGGAGCGGGCCCTGCCCGCGATTCGCGCGCAGGGCGCGCTCCTACAATGGGAATGGCGCGGGCGGGGCAGCGTAGGCGCGGATCTCATCCGCGAACCGTGCCGGAGGTTCCGGCTATCGCGGACAAGGTCCGCTCTACATGGGAATGGCGCAGGTAGCACACCGTAGGATGGGTTGAGCGAAGCGATACCCATCACCGTGACCGCATGGGTGTCGCAAGCTCAACCCATCCTACGCAAGGCGCCTCGGCGCTCAGGCCCGTTCTCTAGCGGCCTCGTAGAGCCGGGAGGCATCGCGCAGCAACAGTTCGAGGCTGCCCAGGGCGCCGGCGAGGGTGCCCTCGTCCGGGCAGCCCAGGTCCGGCGCGCCGGCCAGCAGGCGCAGGGCGTCGCAGGCGGCGGAGTGACGGGCCTGGGCGGCGTCGAAGAGGTCGAGGGAAGTCGCTTCTTTGGAAATACGTAATGGATGCATGGTTGTGTCCTGACGAAAAGTACCTAGAACTGCCCGCCTGACGCCAAGCAGGGAGGGCAGACCGTACAGGTTGGCGTACCGGTCAGAACATCCGGCGCATCCGAAGATGCCCTGCACGGCCTGCCCATGACACAGGTACGACCATGCCGACGCTCGCCCTGAGGCTCGCGTCTGTTCTGATACCGGGACGCCAATCCCGCACCGCTCGGTTGAGCGGCTGGGCAACGGTAAGGGCTGGTCGGCGCAACGTCAATCGATGGGGGCCGCGCTTTTTGTAGGAACCATGTCTGCCCGTGATAGCTGTGGTGATGGGTATTGCTGTGCTCACCACATCCTACGAAAGCCCATCGGCGCCAGCTTGGGCCTGGCTCGCCTGCCATGCCTCCAGCCCGCCGGACAGCGCCCAGGCGCGCGGGTAGCCGTGCTTGCGCAGGCGCTCGGCGAGCATGGCCGCGGAGAGTTCGTTGGGGCAGGCGCAATAGATGACCACGTCGGCCTGGCCGAGGCTGTCGGCGAGCCCGTCCAGCGGGCTGTCCAGGGTCATCGGGATGGCGCCGGGGATGCCGTCCTCGCCGGCCTCGGCGCGCACGTCGAGGATTAGCGGGGTGTCGCCCTGGTCCAGGCGTTCGCGCAGTTCCTCGACGCTGATCCGGGGAATCCGCGCGGTGCGCCGCAGCAGGCTGTAGCGCTGCCACAGGCGCCAGGCGATGAACAGCGCGAAGGCCGCCAATAGCAACAGCAGGCCGCGGGTGGCGTAGTCGTGCAGCCAGCCCAGCAGGCTGTCGACGGTGTCGCTGAAGATGGCGCCCAGCAGCAGCGCCGAGCCCACCCACAGCGCCGAGCCGGCGAAGTCGTAGCCGAGGAAGCGGCGCAGCGGCGTGCCGGTCATGCCGGCCAGGCTGGTGGACAGCGCGCCGGCGCCGGGCAGGAACTTGCTGATCAGCAGCGCCCGCGGGCCGATGCGCAGATACAGGCTCTGGCTCTGGCGGATGCAGCTGTCGCGCGACAGCGACACCCTGCAGATGCTGCGCAGCAGGAAGCCGCCGTAGCGGCGGCCGGCGAAGTACCAGGCGGTGTCGGCGATCAGGCACGCCAGGGTGGCCACCGCCAGCGCCTCGCCCAGGGACACCACGTGCCCCTGCAGCGCCAGGGCGCCGGCGACGATCAGCGCCGGGTAGGCCGGAATCGGCAGGCCCAGCTGCTCCAGCAGCACATTGAGGAAGAGCAGGGCGGGGCCGTAGCGTTCGATCAGCGGTTGCAGTTCTTGCATGGAATGGGCGCGGCGGAGGAGGGGGAGGCGACAGCATACTGCCGCTCGTCCGGTGCGTCAGTCCCCGCTGACAGCCGCTGCTTTCAGCCCATGACCGCGTAGTCGAATTTTTCGGAAAAGTTCAGCTGTAACAAAAAGTTTATATCTATGCAGTCGATCTGAAATAACCCCCCGCCAAGATTCCCCGCAACACAGAAGAGCCGCCAAACGGCTGCGCGAGACCATGGGGGCCGCGCCCTGCATGCCAGGCGCTCAGCGTGTTCAACGCTTAAAACACCATAAGGGGAATCCTGATGATCCGTAAGAACTACGCCGGTTTTGCCATGGGCGGCCTGGCGCAGGCCGTGCTCGGCGCCAGCATTGTCGTACCCGCAGTCGCTCACGCCGACTTCATTTCGGACAGCAAGGCCAACGTTGAACTGCGCAACTTCTACTTCAACCGCGATTTCCGCAGCTCCACCCAGGCGCAGCAGAGCAAGCAGGAAGAGTGGGGCCAGGGCTTCATCCTGAAATTCGAGTCGGGCTACACCGACGGCACCATCGGCGTGGGCGTCGACGGCATCGCCGCGCTGGGCCTGAAGCTGGACTCCAGCGCCGACCGCACCGGCACCGGCCTGCTGCCGAAGACCGCCGACGGCGACGCGCCGGACGACTTCAGCAAGGGCGGCGCGACCCTCAAGCTGCGCTACGAGAAAAACACCCTGAAGATGGGCACCCTGACGCCCAAGCTGCCGGTCGTGGTGACCAACGACAGCCGCCTGCTGCCGCAGCTCTTCGTGGGCAGCGCGATCAACTCCACCCAGCTCGACGGCCTGAACTTCGACGCCGGCCGCCTGAACCAGACCAACCGCCGCGACTCCTCCAACTACGAGGAAATGACCGTCACCACCGGCGGCAAGAAGAACATTACCGTGCGCAGCGGCAACACCACCAACGAGTTCGACTACGCCGGCGCCACCTACAACTGGACCAAGAACTTCAGCACCGGCTACCACTACGGCCAGCTGGACGACTTCTACAAGCAGCACTACCTGACCCTCGGCTGGACCCTGCCGATCGCCGAAGGCCAGTCGCTGAAATCCGACGTCCGCTGGGCCAAGTCCACCGACGATGGCGGCAGCAACGTCGACAACAAGGCGTTCAACGCCATGGTCACCTACAACCTGGGCTACCACGCCTTCGGCGTCGGCTACCAGAAGATGAGCGGCGACACCGGCTTTGCCTACATCAACGGTACCGACCCCTACCTGGTGAACTACATCCAGATCCTGGACTTCGCCAACAAGGACGAGAAGTCCTGGCAGGCCCGCTACGACTACAACTTCGCCGGCATCGGCATTCCCGGCCTGACCTTCATGACCCGCTACGTGAAGGGCGACAACATCGACCTGCTGAACGCCAGCGGCGACGACGGCAAGGAATGGGAACGCGACACCGACATCGCCTACGTCGTCCAGGAAGGCGCGCTCAAGGGCTTCGGCATCAAGTGGCGCAACGCGACCACCCGCAGCGACTTCGCCCGCAACAGCGCCTCGTCCAACAAGGCCGACGAGAACCGCCTGATCCTCAGCTACACCATGCCGCTGTGGTAATGGCGGGCTGAAGCAAGACGTCACTCCTATGGTTTGAGCCCCGCCGCCTGGCGGGGCTTTTTTATCCGCCGAACCGCCCATCGCGGACGGAGTCCTCCTACAGGGGGAACACCGCGATTTCCCAGCTGCGGGCCCTGCCCGCGATTCGCGCGCAGGGCCCGCTCCTACAGGGGAGCGGCGCGGCTGGGGCAGCGTAAGCGGATCTCATCCGCGATCCGCGCCGATACATCCGGCTATCGCGGACAAGGTCCGCTCCTACGCCCTCCGGCAAACACAAGACCCGTAGGATGGCGTTGAGCGAAGCGATACCCATCAGCAGGGCCCGATGGGTTTCGCACGCTCAACCCATCCTGCGAAGGGCGCCTCGGCGCACCGTCAATGCTGGCTGCCGTCCAGGCATGGCGCCTGACCGAAAGCGTCAATCCAGGCTGAGCGCTGCCGTCATTGAGGCGTGGCGGGGCTGGCACCTAACCTGCCGGCACTTCCACCGACCAGGATTCGCCAGCATGCAGCGCATACACTTCGAGACCGAGCACAACCTGTTCCGCGACGCCTTCGCCGCCTTCCTCGCCAAGGAAGTGGTGCCGCACCAGGAGGCCTGGGAAGAGGCCGGGGTGGTCGACCGCAGCGTCTGGCTGAAGGCCGGCGAGCAGGGCTTCCTGCTGCCCTGGGCCGACGAGGAATACGGCGGCTCCGGGCTGAAGGACTTCCGCTACGAGCAGATCATGTGCGAGGAGCTGGCGCGCATCAACGAGCCGGGCTTCATGATCCCGCTGCACTCAGCGCTGTGCGGGCCCTACATCGCCGAATACGGCAACGCCGAGCAGAAGGCGCGCTTCCTGCCCGGGATCATCCGCGGCGAAACCATCCTCGCCGTGGCCATGACCGAGCCTGCCGCCGGTTCCGACCTTGCCGGCATGCGCACCACCGCCGTGGACAAGGGCGACCACTACGTCCTCAACGGCTCCAAGGTGTTCATCTCCAACGGCCTGCTGGCCGACCTGGTGATAGTCGCGGCCAAGACCGACCCGAACAACAAGCACGCCATGGGCCTGTTCCTGGTCGAGCGCGGCATGCCCGGCTTCGAGCGCGGGCGCAACCTGAAGAAGCTGGGCATGAAGAGCCAGGACACCGCCGAGCTGTTCTTCAACGACGTGAAGGTGCCTAAGGAAAACCTGCTGGGCGATGCCAAGGGCGGCTTCTACTACCTGATGAACATGCTCGCCCAGGAACGCCTGACCAACGCCTGCGGCGCGGTGGCCGGGGCCGAGGCGGCGCTGCAGGCCACCCTCGACTACGTGAAGGAGCGCAAGGCCTTCGACCGGCCCATCGCGCACTTCCAGAACACCCGTTTCAAGCTCGCCGAGATGCGCACCCAGGTGGACGTGGCCCAGGTGTTCACCGACCGTTGCGTGATGGACCACAACCAGAAGAAGCTCAGCCCCGAGGTGGCCGCCGAGGCCAAGCTGTTCACCACCGAACTGCTCGGCAAGGTGGTCGACGAGGGCGTGCAACTGCACGGCGGCTGGGGTTACATGTGGGAATACCCGATCTGCCGGATGTACGCCAACGCGCGCATCCAGCGCATCTTCGCCGGCACCTCGGAGATCATGAAGGAGATCATCAGCCGCGGCATGAAGCTCTGAGGCGCGGCTGCTTCACTGGGCCCCCGCGAACGCGGGGGCGCGGAAAACCAGACCCAGGAGTTCCCATGAAAGGCCCGCTCGCCTCGCTGAAAGTCCTCGACTTCTCCACCCTGCTGCCGGGGCCCTTCGCTTCGCTGCTGCTGGCCGACATGGGCGCCCGGGTGCTGCGGGTGGAATCGCCCACGCGCATGGACCTGGTGCGCGTGCTGCCGCCCCATGACGACGGCGTCTCGGCCAGCCACGCCTACCTCAACCGCAACAAGCGCAGCATCGCCCTGGACCTGAAGCGGCCCGAGGCGGTGGAGGTGGTGAAGCAACTGGTGCGCGAGTACGACATCGTCCTGGAACAGTTCCGCCCCGGCGTCATGGACAAGCTGGGTGTCGGCTACGAGGCGCTCAAGGCGATCAACCCGAAGCTGATCTACGTCTCCATCACCGGCTACGGCCAGACCGGGCCCTACCGCGACCGCGCCGGGCACGACATCAACTACCTGGCCCTGGCCGGCGTAGCCAGCTACACCGGGCGCCGCGACACCGGCCCGCTGCCCCTGGGCGTGCAACTGGCGGATATCGCCGGCGGCTCGCTGCACGGAGTGATGGGCTTGCTCGCGGCAGTCATCCACCGGCAGCAGACCGGCGAAGGCCAGCAGGTGGACATCAGCATGACCGACTGCGCCTTCAGCCTGAACGGCATGGCCGGCGCCGGCTACCTGGCCTGCGGCGTGGAGCCGGGCATGGAAGCCCAGGCGCTGAACGGCGGCAGCTTCTACGACTATTACCGCACCCGCGATGGCCGCTGGTTCTCGGTCGGCAGCCTGGAGCCGCAGTTCATGCAGCAGTTCTGCGCCGCCATCGGCCGCCCGGAACTGGCCGCCCGCGGTCTGTCGCCCAAGGCCGAGGACCAGCGACTGCTCAAGCGCGAGATCGCCATCGAGTTCGAGAAGCGCGATTTCGCCGACTGGTGCGAACGCTTCGCCGCGGTGGATGCCTGCGTGGAGCCCATGCTGCCGCTGTCCGAAGCGGTGGAGCACCCGCAGATCCAGGCCCGCGGCCTGGTCACCGAAGTGCCCCGCGGCGATGGCCGCAGCCAGCGGCAGATGGCCTGTCCGATCCGCTTCTCCGCCGGCCTGCCGGCACCGAAACACATAGGCGTGGCGGCGGGGGCGCACAGCGCCGAGGTCCTGGCCGAACTGGGCTACAGCGATGAGCAGGTGGCGGCGCTTAAGGCCGCGGGCGCGGTGGGCTGAAGCTACTCGCGGAGCACTTCGCCGGTGAACACCAGGGTGGTGCGGCAGCGCCGGCAGTAGTAGCGGCGGCCCTGGGCCACCAGGTTGTGGCGCTGGGCGGAGAAGGGGAAGTCGGGGTTCTCGTCGCAGCGGCAGCGGTAGATGTAGCGCGTGGCGCGGCGCCGCTTGATCTCGTAGGTGTGGCAGCGGTCCGGCGGCAGGCCGTAGACGCCGCGCATGATCAGTTGCCACTCCTCGCCGTGGGGGCGGATGCGCGGGCCGAACATCTGGTGCGCGATCAGGTGGGCGACCTCGTGGGCCACGGTCTGCTTGAGGAAGTGCTCGCGGTTCTCGCGGTAGAGCTGGGGGTTGAAGCGCAGCAGGTTCTCGTCCAGGTGCGCCACCCCGGCCTTCTGCCCGCGCAGGCGGAAGCTCACTTCCGGGCGCGGGAAGCGGCGCTGGAAGAAGCTTTCCGCCAACTGGTAGCAGGCTTCGACACGGGCGTTGAGCTGTTCGGGCATACAGTGTTTTCTCCGACGGCTGCCGATTATGCCGCAGGCGCCGGCGTTGTGCAGGCCGCTCGTCTGCTGTGCAGGTTCGGGCAAGCGGGGTGGAGTTTCAGGCAAGGCTGGCTGCAGGCTGCGCCGAGGTGCTCTTCGTAGGATGGGTTGAGCCTGCGAAACCCATGCGGCGGTGGTGATGGGTATCGCTTCGCTCAACGCCATCCTACGACGGTGCTCTTCCTGCATCTTGTGGGAGCGAGCTTGCTCGCGAAGGGAGATTCCCTGTTATTCCTGTTTGGCTTGGCACACCGCTCCCTCTCCCTAACCCTCGGCTGCGCGCCCCGCCCTGAAGGGAGAGGGGACCGTTCGGTGAGGTTGGGTGTTTCGGCGTCAGTTGGGGGCGAAGGTTCAGGTTGAAACCATGCCCATCAGCCGGTACGGACAAGCTCCCTCTCCCTTCAGGGAGAGGGCTGGGGAGAGGGTTGCGGACTTCGACAACGCTCTGTGGCCAAGCCAGAAACCAAACCCCAAAAAACGAAAACCGGGCCCCCAGGGCCCGGTCTGCATTCGCCAGTCAAGCCTCAGGTATATTCCGGCCCCACCCCGCTCCCCCAGAGGATCACCGACAGCGCGATCATCGCCACCAGCACCACCAGGCCCACCGCCAGCACCGAGCTGGAGAACAGGAAGCCTTCGTCCTTGGGAATGTTCATGAAGGTCGGGATGCCGACGTACAGCAGGTAGACCGTGTAGCAGATCGCCGCGGTGCCTATGACCATGCCCAGCCACAGGTGCGGGTAGAGCGCGGCCACGCCGCCGATGAACAGCGGGGTCGCCGTGTAGGCGGCGAACACGATGCACTGGGTCATGCTCGGAGTGGCGTCGTAGGTGCGCGCCATCCAGTGGATGAAGGCGCCCATGACGGCGACGCCGGCGAGCATCGCCACGTAGGTGAGCACGGTGAGCTGGATCGCGCTCGCCGGTGTCAACTTGACCGGCCCTGCGCTGCCCAGCACCCAACCCACCTGGGTGGTGCCAATGTAGGCGCAGATGACCGGGATGGCAGCCAATATCAGCACATGGGTCAGGTACATGTGGCTGATGCTTTCTTCTTCGCCGCGGATTTCCTGCCATTCCTGATCGGGATGGGTGAAGAGCCCCCACACATGATGGATCATCTCGGCAACCTCCTCGTTATTATGCAGGCCGCCTCCCAGCGCCGCGCCGGGGACGCATGGCCAGCGCCTTCCGGTGCCCGTCAGACTCGTGCGACCTTGTGTCGCAGTATAGGAAAGCCCCGAAGGCCGCGTCCTGCCTGGGGTTAGAGCAAATCGGAGCTTCATGGGCGGCTGTAATAGCGCTCGAGAATTTCCATCGCCTTGTTGATCGACTGCAGGCGCGTGGTGCTGCCGCCGCGGTCCGGGTGGTGCTGGCTGACCAGCTGGCGGTAGCGCAGCTTGATCAGCGCGTAGTCCACCGGGCCGTCCTCCAGTTCGAACAGGGCCAGCGCGGCGGCCTTCTCGCCGTCGCCCTGCATGCGTGTCCAGAAGCTTTCCAGCAGCTTCTCCACGTCGCGCTCGGTGGTGTCGCGCAGGTTGCTTTCGTCCAGGTAGTAGTCGCGCAGCGGGTCGCTCTCCACCAGGCCCGGCGCGCCGGGTTGCCAGGGCAGCAGGCGGATCTGCAGCGGGCCGATCTGCAGGAAGCCGGCCTCGTCGGCGCAAAGCTTATCGCGCAGGCGGTAGAGGGCGTTGAACACCAGGAAGTGGGTGCGGAACAGCACCAGCTTGTCCAGCAGCGGCAGGTGCGGGACATGGGTGGAATGCCGCGCCTTCAGCTGCTGGATCAACTGATATTCGGAAAGGCCTTCAGGGGCCTCGCGCAGCAGTTCGAGCAACTGCCCGGCGAGGTCGAGGCGGGCGTCGAGGTCGGGAGTCATGGGCATGAGCCTAGCATCAGGCTACCGATGAAGGCGGGGTGCGCGTAAAATAACCAGCTTTTCGTCTTCCCCCCGGATTCCACAGCACCATGGCCAGCACCCTTTCGGTCAACCAGAACAAACTGCAGAAACGCCTGCGCCGCCAGGTCGGCGAGGCCATCGCCGACTTCAACATGATCGAGGACGGCGACAAGGTCATGGTCTGCCTGTCCGGCGGCAAGGACAGCTACACCCTGCTCGACATCCTGCTGTACCTGCAGAAGGTCGCGCCGATCCAGTTCGAGATCGTCGCGGTCAACATGGACCAGAAGCAGCCCGGCTTCCCCGAGCACGTGTTGCCGGCCTACCTGGAGTCCATCGGCGTGCAGTACCACATCATCAAGAAGGACACCTACTCG
This sequence comes from Pseudomonas sp. NBRC 100443, assembly GCF_030268185.1. Classification (NCBI taxonomy): domain Bacteria; kingdom Pseudomonadati; phylum Pseudomonadota; class Gammaproteobacteria; order Pseudomonadales; family Pseudomonadaceae; genus Pseudomonas; species Pseudomonas sp. NBRC 100443. The sequence goes on along the minus strand of NZ_BSQE01000007.1, from coordinate 197,029 downwards.
GTGGTGAAGGAGAAGATCCCCGAGGGCAAGACCACCTGCTCGCTGTGCTCGCGCCTGCGCCGCGGCACCCTCTACACCTACGCCGACGAAATCGGCGCGACCAAGATGGCGCTGGGGCACCACCGCGACGACATCCTCGAGACCTTCTTCCTCAACATGTTCTACGGCGGCACCCTCAAGGCCATGCCGCCCAAGCTGCTGTCCGACGACGGCCGCAACGTGGTGATCCGCCCGTTGGCCTACTGCAACGAGAAGGACATCGAGGCCTACTCGGTGCTCAAGGAATTCCCGATCATCCCCTGCAACCTCTGCGGTTCTCAGGAGAACCTGCAGCGCCAGGTGGTCAAGGAAATGCTGCTGGAATGGGAGCGCAAGACCCCCGGTCGCACCGAGATCATGTTCCGCGCCCTGCAGAACGTGGTGCCCTCGCAACTGGCCGACCGCAACCTGTTCGACTTCGCCAGCCTGCGTATCGACGACACCGCCACGCCGCGCTTCGTCGACGTGATGAACCTGTAATAAAGGAAGGGCGATGCGCGACTACCAATGGCTGCACGAATACTGCCTGAACCGCTTCGGCTCGGCGGCGGCGCTGGAAGCGCGCCTGCCGCAGCCCAAGAGCCCGGCCGAACTGGCCGCGGTGAGCGATGATCGCTACCTGTCGCTGATCAGCCTGCGCATCTTCCGCGCCGGCCTCAAGCACAGCCTGGTGGACGCCAAGTGGCCGGCTTTCGAGGAAGTGTTCTTCGGCTTCGACCCGCAGAAGGTGGTGCTCATGGGCGGCGAACGCCTGGAGAACCTGATGCAGGACACCCGCCTGATCCGCCACCTGGGCAAGCTCAAGAGCGTGCCGCGCAACGCCCAGATGATCCTCGACATCGCCCATGAGCACGGCAGCTTCGGCAAGCTGCTGGCGGACTGGCCGGTGACCGACATCGTCGGCCTGTGGAAGCTGCTGGCCAAGCGCGGCAACCAGCTCGGCGGCCTGTCGGCGCCGCGCTTCCTGCGCATGGCCGGCAAGGACACCTTCATCCCCAGCGACGACGTGGTCGCCGCGCTCAAGGCCCAGGAAATCGTCGACAAGGCGCCCACCAGCCAGAAGGACCTCGCCGCCGTGCAGGCCGCCTTCAACGCCTGGCACGAGCAGAGCGGCCGGCCGCTGTGCCAGCTCTCGATGATGCTGTCGTACACCGTCAACCACTAGAGCCCCAGGCGGCCGCTGCCGACCATCCACAGCGCGGCCAGCGCCAGGACCAGCACCAGCGCGCCCAGCGCCCGCTCCCCGGCGTTGCCGAAGGCTGCCAGGCCGCGCTGGCGCCGGGCGTGGACGAAGAAGCCCAGCCCCGGGGCGTAGAGAATCATCGACAACAGCAGGTACTTCAGGCCGGCGGCATACAGCAGCCAGACGCCGTAGAGCGTGCCCAGCGTCGCCATCGCCAGCAGCGCCGGGCTCGGCTGCCGCAGCACGCGCTTGAGGCAGAAGCCGGCGCACAACAGGTAGGGGATCAGCGCCATCGAGGTGGCCAGCTGGATCAGCGCGTTGTAGCCGGAGGCGTTGAGGAAGGCGACCAGCAGCAGCGCCGAGATCAGCGCGTTGGTCAGCCACAGCGCCGGGGCCGGCGTATCCACGTCGTTGGTCCTGCCGAACAGCGCCGGCGCGGTGTGCCCTTCGCCGCGGCTGGCCAGGTAGAGCATCTCCACCGCCAGCATGGTCCAGGCCAGCAGGGCGCCGCCCACCGAAACGATCAGGCCGGCGTTGATCAGCGTTGCGCCCCAGGGGCCCACGGCCGCGGCCATCACCTGGGCCATCGACGGGTTCTTCATCTGCGCCAGCTCGTGCTGCGGCACCACCCCCAACGACAGCACCGAGGCGCAGACCAGCAACAGCAGGGTGATGACGAAGCCGAGCAGGGTGGCCCGGCTGACGTCGGCCGCGCGCCGCGCGTGGCTGGCATAGACGGTGGCGCTTTCGATGCCGAGGAAGACCCACACGGTGTACAGCATGGTGGTTTCCACCTGGCGGGTGACGCTGCCCAGCGCCGGGCTGCCCCAGAAGTCCAGGCGGAACACCTCGACGCGGAAGGCCAGGGCGACGCAGAGGATGAACAGGGCGATGGGCACCACCTTGGCCAGGGTGACGATGGCGTTGGTGATGGCCGCGTTGTGCACCCCGTGCAGGACGAAGGCGTGCATCAGCCAGAGCACCGCCAGCTCGCCGAGCAGCGCCGGCCAGGTGGTGCCGTCGCCGAAGAAGGCCAGCGCGCCGAACGAACCCAGGGCGCTGAACAGCACGACGAGGTAGCCGGCATTGCCGACCCAGGCGGAAATCCAGTAGCCCCAGGCGGCATTGAAGCCCAGGTATTCGCCGAAGCCCTCGCGGGCGTAGCCGTAGACGCCGTCGTCCAGTTCCGGGCAGGTGGTCGACAGCCACTGGAAGACCCGCGTCAGCGTCAGCATGCCGACGAAGGTGATGCCCCAGGCGATGAGAATGGCCCCGGCGCCGGCGCCTTCGGCCATGTTCTGCGGCAGGCTGAAGATACCGCTGCCGATGATGCCGCCCACCACCAGGGCGGTCAGCGCCGGCAGGCCGAGTTTTCCTTTATCCGAAATCGACATCTTGCGCCTCCGAGACGGCAACCGGTGGCGTGGCGGCACTTGCCGCCACGCATGACGCTGGCGAAGGGGAGGGGGCCCGCGCCGGCGCGACGGGCCGGCAGGCCCGCCGCTGGAGCGGCCGTTCAGAAGCGCAGGGACATGCAGCTGACGCCGCCGTCGATCTTGCGGTACTCGGAGGTGTCGACCTCGATCACCCGGTAGCCGAGGTCGGCGATCTTCTGCCGCGTGCGCGGGTAGCCGGCGGGCATGATCACCCGTTCGTTGACCCAGATGCAGTTGGCCGCGTAGGCCTCCTCCTCGGGGATCTCGACGATGTTCAGGTGCTGGAACTCCGGCTTGTCGACGAACTCGCCGGCAGCCAGCAGGTTGCTGTGTTCCAGGTAGGCCAGCCCGGTCTTCAGGTGCAGCACCTTCTCCAGGCGCACCACCGAGCCGGTGAAGCCGTGCTTGGCGAGGAGGGCGATCATCTGCCGGGCGCCTTCGGCGTTGGTCCGCGCCGATTCGCCGATATAGAAGTGCTCGCCGACCATCATGATGTCGCCGGCTTCCACTGTGCCGGGCGCCTCGATGCGCTCGACCTTGCCCGGATAGAAGCGCTGGATGGTCTCCTCGATGATCGCGGTCTCGCCGCGCCGCGATTCGGCGCCGGGGCGGGTGATGATGGCGCAGCGCGAGGTGCAGAGCGCCGGGTCCTCGACGAACACCGAGTCGGGGAAGCGCTCGTCCGGCGGCAGCAGGGTGATGTCCAGGTCGCAGGTCTGCAGCGCGCGGATGTAGGCGTTGTGCTGCTCCAGGGCCCTGGCGAAGTCCGGTTTGCCCAGGTGGTTGGAGGTCAGGCCGTCGACCAGGCTGCTGGCCGGGGTGCGGGCGATGATGTGCTTGAACATGGCGTTTCCTCTTGCAGGTGGATGCTTGCCGCGTTGCAAGGCGTGCGCCAGGCGGGCCGGCGCGCCGCAGACGGTTTTCCTGGCCTGGCGTTGACCCGCAGCGGGGCGGGCTCGCGCGCTTTCGTCGAAACTGGGACAGTTGTCGAAAACCGGACGGATATAAAGGCTGGGCTGCCATGGCTGTTGTCGAGAATGCGACGGTTCCTACGGAAAAGGACGAATTACGCTGGCTGGTGGACAGCCTGGCGCCGATCTTCGATGGGCTGCGGCAACCGGTCACGGTGGTCGACACCCAGGGGCGCTTCGTCTACTACAACCAGGCCAGCGGCCTGCTCGACGGCCTCGACCCACGGCAGGCGCTGGGCATGCACGTGCTGCAGAGCGCGCCCTGGCTGCAGGCGGAACAGAGCACCTTGCTGCGCTGCCTGGCCCAGGAGCGGCCGTCCATCGACACGTTGCAGGCCTATGTCGGCGCCGGCGGCGAGCTGTTGCAGTACCGGCACCGGGCGATCCCGCTGCACGGCCGCGGCGGCCAGTTGCTCGGGGCGATGGAGGTGGGCGAGGTGGTGGCGGAATGCGCTGCAACGGACGACGAACCGGACTGCCCGCCGATCCTCAGCGTCACCCCCGGCCTGCAGCGGCAGTTGCAGCGCCTGGACATCTTCGCCGCGACCGACCTGCCGCTGCTGATCCATGGCGAGACCGGCACCGGCAAGGAACTCTTCGCCCGCCGCGCCCACGCCCTCAGCCCGCGGCGCAGCGGCCCGATGATCAGCCTGAACTGCGCGGCCATCCCCGAGACGCTGCTGGAGAGCACCCTGTTCGGCACTACCCGCGGCGCCTTCACCGGCGCCGAGAACCGCAAGGGCATGTTCGCCCTGGCCGAAGGCGGCACGCTGTTCCTCGACGAGATCAACTCCATGCCCATGGCCCTGCAGAGCAAGCTGCTGCGCGTGCTCCAGGACGGCAGTTATCTGCCGCTGGGCGGCCTGCGGCCGCTGCGCGCGGACGTGCGCCTGGTCGCCGCGAGCAACCAGGCGCCGCACCAGGCGATCGCCGAGGGGCGCCTGCGCGAGGATCTCTACTACCGGCTGGAGGTCGGTTGCCTGAGCATTCCGCCGCTGCGCGAGCGCCCGGCTGACGTCGAGCTGCTGGCCCGGGCCTTCGTGCGCCGCGACGCGCGCAGCCTGAACCCGCGGGTGACGGCCCTGGGGCCGCGGGCCCTGGCGCGCCTGCAGGCCTGCGCCTGGCCGGGCAACGTGCGCCAGCTGGAAAACGTGATCCGCCGCAGCCTGCTGTTGCATGGCCAGGGCGGACCGGTGCTCGACGAAGTGGTCTTCGCCGACGAGGAGCCACGGGGCATGGCGGTGGCCGGAGACGAGCCGCCGGCGCTGGGCCTGCGCGAGAGGCTGGCGGAACAGGAGCGCAAGCTGATAGAAGAGGCCTTGCGCCGGGCGCGGGGCAACCTCTCGCAGGCCGCCGCCAGCCTGCGCATCCCACGGACGACGCTGCTGGGGCGCCTGCAGCGCCTGGCCATACGGCACCCACCCGCTGGCGACACGCCGGCCTGACAGGAACCCGCCCATGGACCCATCAATGGCCGCGCTCGTCCAAGCCGTGCAGGCCGCCGAACGCATCCTGGTGATCACCGGCGCCGGCCTCTCGGCGGATTCCGGCATGCCCACCTATCGTGGCCTGGGCGGCCTGTACAACGGCGTGACCGAGGAGGGTATCGCCATCGAGCAGGCCATCTCCGGGCCCATGCTGCGGCGCGACCCGGCGCTGTGCTGGAAGTACCTGGCGCAACTCGGCCGGGCCTGCCTCGCGGCAGCGCCCAACGCCGGCCACGAGGCCATCGCCGAACTGCAGCGGCGCAAGCCGGAGTGCTGGGTGCTGACGCAGAACATCGACGGCTTCCACCGCCGTGCCGGTTCGCCGATGGAACGGCTGATCGAGATCCACGGCGAATTGCGGCCGCTGTACTGCCAGTCTTGCGGGGCCGAGAGCGATGAACTGGAGGAACACCTGCAGCGTCCGCTGCCACCGCGATGCGCGGTCTGTGGCGGTGTGCTGAGGCCGCCGGTGGTGCTGTTCGAGGAGATGTTGCCGGAGGCGGCGATCGACAGCCTCTACGGCGAATTGCGCAAAGGCTTCGAAGTCGTGCTGCTGGTGGGGACCACGGCGAGCTTTCCCTACATCGTCGAGCCGGTGCTGCGCACCCGGGCCGCCGGCGGCTTCGTCGCCGAGGTGAATCCGGCGCCGACCGACCTCAGTTCGAGGGTCGATGTAAAAATTGCAGGACGAGCCTTAGACATTCTGCCGCAACTGATAGGTCACATTTCGCGATAAAAAACTTGCATCGGCTCGATCGAGCGGGCAAATTAGCGCGCTAATGGAACTAATGAGACACGGTCGTGCCCATGCTTAGACGCTTCGCACCCCTCGTGCCCATGAGTTTCGTCTTGCTGCTGGCCGCTTGCGCCAGCCATTCGCCAGAGTCCCAGCCGGGTCAACAGCAGGCCGCCGTAGAGCAGGCCACCCGCAGCTGGGCTCAGATTGACCACCATCAGGCAACGCTGGCGGATGTAGAAGACGAGGGGGCAGGAAATGATAACGGGAACCCGTCAGGGCGGGTTTCCAGCATTCTGGATCGCGCATTCGAACTGATCGGCACGCCGTATCGCTTCGGGGGCCGTTCGGAAAAAACCGGTTTCGATTGCAGCGGCTTCGTCGGCTACCTGTTCCGCGAAGAGGCTGGGATCAAGCTGCCGCGTTCCACGCGCGAGATGATCACCATGGACGTCCCGCTGGTCTCCAAGGAAGACCTGCAACCGGGCGACCTGATCTTCTTCAACAACCGTGGTCGCGGACGTGTGAGCCACGCCGGCATCTACATCGGCGATGGCCAGTTCATCCACTCCGCCAGCCGCCGTGGCGGTGGTGTACGGGTGGACAACCTGGACGACAGCTACTGGCGCCTGAGCTACATGGAAGCCAAGCGCGTCCTGGAGCCGGGTTACCAGGCGCAACAGACGGTAACGCGCTAATCTTAAAGTTTTACTTTAAGTATTGCGCTTAAGCGTTTGACGGTGCAAAGTGATGGCATTCCTGAACAGGGGATGCCATCACATGCATACCTCCCTCCGCATCATCACCCTCGCACTCGTTTCCCTGCTGGCCGCCTGCGCCAGCCATACGCCGCCCGCGCCGCCGCCGGTGGTCTACGCGCCCTCGAACAACTTCAGCGATTCCCAGGCTGCGGACGACGTGCTGATCCGCGCCATCGGCCTGGTGGGTACGCCCTATCGCTGGGGCGGCAATACCCCGGATGGCGGTTTCGACTGCAGCGGCCTGATCGGCTACGTCTACCGCGACGCCACCGGCCTGCAACTGCCGCGCTCCACCCGCGAGATGATCGGCATGCGCGCCCCCGTGGTCGGCCGCGAAGGCCTGCAGAGCGGCGACCTGGTGTTCTTCGCTACCAACGGTGGACGCAACGTCAGCCATGCGGGTATCTATGTCGGCGAGGGGCGCTTCGTGCATGCGCCCAGAACGGGCGGGACCGTGCGCCTGGACAGCCTCGACAGCCCCTACTGGCAGCGGGCCTTCCTGGAAGCCAAGCGCGTCCTCGCGGTACAGAGCCTCGCCCTCCACCCCTGATCTCCAGGAGGGGCCATGACCACCCGTACGCTCAACCTCGACGACGCGCTCTACCAATACCTGCTCGACACCTCCCTGCGCGACACCCCGTTGAAGGCGCGCCTGCGCGAGGAAACCGCTGCCCTGCCCACGGCGCGCTGGCAGATCGCCCCCGAACAGGGCCAGTTCCTCGCTCTGCTGGTCAAGCTGACCGGCGCCCGGCGCATCCTCGAAGTGGGCACCTTCACCGGCTACAGCGCCCTGTGCATGGCCGAGGCGCTGCCCGAAGACGGCCATATCCTCTGCTGCGACCTGCCCGGCGACTACAACGCCACGGCTCAGTCCTACTGGCGCGACGCCGGCGTCGAAAGCCGCATCGAACTACGCCTGGGCCCCGCGCTGGACACCCTGGCCGGCCTGGAAAAGGAAGGGCAGGCGGGCAGCTTCGACATCGCCTTCATCGACGCCGACAAGGCCAACTACCCACGCTACCTGGAACACGCCCTGACCCTGCTGCGCCAAGGCGGCCTGGCGATCTTCGACAACGTGCTGTGGAGCGGCCGGGTACTCGAAGCCAACCCGCAAAGCGCCGACACCCGCGCCATCCAGCAACTGAACCTGGCACTGAAAAGCGACGCGCGGGTGGACTATTCGCTGCTGCCGCTGGGCGATGGCATGGGGCTGTGCCGCAAGCGCTGAGCACCCGCGCAAGGGGCATTGCCTGGCGTCGCCGGCTGGGCTAGATTCTGCCTACCTCGGGCCGATAGCTCAGCTGGGAGAGCGCCGCGTTCGCAATGCGGAGGTCGGGAGTTCGATCCTCCTTCGGTCCACCAGACGAATGAAAAAGGGCACGCAAACGCGTGCCCTTTTTCGTTTCGCCGCGGCCCTCAGGCAACATCCACCAGAATCACCTCGCTGTCCTCCAGCGCTGTCACCTTCACCACCGCTTCCTCGGCGATGGCCGCGCCGTCGCGGGCTTCCAGGAGCACACCGTTGACTTCCACCTTGCCAGCCGCCGGCACCAGGTAGGCGCGGCGGTCGTTGCCCAGGGCGTATTCGGCGCTCTGGCCGGCCTTCAGGGTGGCGGCGGCCAGGCGGCCGTCGGCGCGGATGCGCAGGGTGTCTTCGTCGTTTTCGTCGCCGCTGGCGAGGATCACGAAGCGACCGGCGCGGTCGCCTTTGGGGAACGGCTTGGCGCCCCAGGACGGCGTGCCGCCGCGTTGCGTCGGCAGGATCCAGATCTGGAAGATCCTGGTCACGTCCTGCTCCAGGTTGTATTCGGAGTGGACGATGCCGCTGCCGGCGCTCATCACCTGTACGTCGCCCGCCTCGGTGCGGCCCTTGTTGCCCAGGCTGTCCTGGTGGGTGATCGCCCCCTGGCGCACGTAGGTGATGATTTCCATCTCGCGGTGCGGGTGTGGCGGGAAGCCGGTGCCCGGGTCGATCTCGTCGTCGTTCCAGACGCGCAGGTTGCCCCAACTCATGCGCTCGGGGTCGTAGTACTCGGCGAAGGAGAAGTGGTGCTTGGCGTTGAGCCAGCCGTGGTGGGCGCCGCCGAGTTGGGTGAAGGGTCTGCGTTCGATCATGGGATCAGTCCTCTTGGGGCGCTGGGCCGGCGAGTTGGCCGGCCTGCGCAGTTCATGGAGGCTATGTTGATCCCGCTTGAGTCGATATAAAAGCGCAAATATCCGGGCTAATTTATCGAATTTACAGATTTATTCAGGTCGCCCCTGATCAGGATTGAGGAACTTGCTGAGGAACTGCCGGGTGCGTTCCTCGCGGGGCTGGGCGAACAGCGTCTTGGCGTCGCCCTGTTCGACGATCACCCCCTTGTCGATGAAGATCGCCCGGTTGGCGACGTCGCGGGCGAAGCTCATCTCGTGGGTGACGATGACCATGGTGCGCTTTTCCTGAGCCAGGCCGCGGATGGTCGCCAGCACTTCGCCGACCAGCTCCGGGTCGAGCGCCGAGGTGGGTTCGTCGAAGAGGATCACGTCCGGCTGCATGGCCAGGGCCCGGGCGATGGCCACGCGCTGCTGCTGGCCGCCGGAGAGGCGCTTGGGATAGGCGTCTTCCTTGCCGGCCAGGCCGACCTTCGCCAGCAATTGGCGGGCGCGTTGTACGGCGCTGTCGCGGGGCTCCTTCTTGACGATCACCGGGCCTTCGATGACGTTCTCCAGCGCGGTGCGGTGGGGGAACAGGTTGAAGTTCTGGAACACGAAGCCGACGTGCTGGCGCAGCTTGCGGATCAGCCCCTGCTGCGGCTTGAGCGGGCGCGAGGCGTCGATCTCGATGTCGCCGACGCGGATGGTCCCGCCGTTGGGGATTTCCAGCAGGTTCAGGCAGCGCAGCAGGGTGGTCTTGCCCGAGCCGCTGGGGCCGATGATCGCCACCACCTCGCCGGCCGCGACCGAGAGGTCGATGCCCTTGAGCACCTCCTGGCCGCGGAACTGCTTGGTGAGCTTGCGTACCTCGATCATGCCTCGTGCTCCTGGTCATGGCGGTTGACCCGCTCTTCCAGGCGGTTCTGCAGGTGCGCCAGGACGCTGGCGAGCACCCAGTAGATGAGCGCGGCGGTGAGGTACATGGTGAACACCTCGAAGGTCCGCGCGGTGATCAACTGCGCCTGGCGGAACAGCTCCGGCACCTGGATGGTGGCGGCCAGGGCGGTGTCCTTGACCAGCGAGATGAAGCTGTTGCCCAGCGGCGGCAGGGCGGTGCGCGCGGCCTGCGGCAGCACCACCCGGCGCAGCGTCTGGGCGCGCGTCATGCCGATGCTGGAGGCCGCCTCCCACTGGCCGCGGTCGATGGAGCCGATGGCGGCGCGGAGGATCTCGCAGACGTAGGCGGCCATGTTCAGCGAGAAGCCGATCAGCGCCGCTGGCAGCGGGTCAAGCTCCAGGCCCAGCTGCGGCAGGCCGTAGTAGATCATGAACAGCTGCACCAGCAGCGGCGTGCCGCGGAAGAACGATACGTAGATGCGCGCCAGCCAGCTGAACACGGCGTGGCCATACAGCCGCGCCAAGGCGAGGATGAACCCCAGCAGCAGGCCGAAGAACATCCCGCCGATGCTGAGGACTACGGTAAAGACCGCGCCCTTGAGCAGGAAGGGCGCGGAATCCAGAGCGAGCTGCAGGCTTTCGTCGATCATTGGGTGACGTCAGCCTGGAACCACTTCTCCGAGAGCTTTTTCAGCGAGCCATCGGCCTTGAACTTCTCGATGGCCTTGTTCAGCGCGCCGAGCAGCTCGGGGTTGCCCTTGCGCAGGGCGATGCCGGCTTCCTGGCGGGCGAAGGGCGCGCCGGTCAGGGCCATGGCGCCCTTGGTCTTGTTGACCATGTCGAAGGCGGCCAGGCGGTCCACCAGGATCACGTCGATGCGCCCGCTGCGCAGGTCCTGGAACTTGGTCGGGTCGTCTTCGTAGGTGCGCACGTCGGCCTGCGGCACGTTCTGCTTCAGCCACTGCTCGTAGTTGGTGCCCAGGCCCACGCCGACCTTCACCCCGGCGAGCTTCTCGGGTGTGTCGTACTTGCTTTCGTCGCCCTTGCGCACCAGGGCCTGGATGCCGGAGACGGTGTAGGGCTCGGAGAAGTCGTACTTCTTCTTGCGCTCCTCGGAGATGGTCACCTGGTTGATCACCACATCCAGGCGCTTGGACTCCAGGGCGGCGAGGATGCCATCCCACTTGGTCGGCTGGAGCTTGGCCTTCACCCCCAGTTCCTTGGCCAGCAGCTCGGCGAAGTCCACTTCGAAGCCGGACAGCTTGCCGTTCTCGTCGACGAAGCTGAAGGGCGGGTAGGTGCCTTCCAGGCCGACCTTGATCGCGCCGTTGCCCTGGATCTGTTTGAGCAGGTCCTCGTCGGCCGAGGCCTGCTGGCCGAGGAAGCTGGCGCCGAGGGCCAGGGTCAGGCCGGCGAAGATGAAACCGCGTCGCAGGATGGAGAAGTTCATGGTTGCCCTCGTTCTTGGTGTTTCAAGCAGGTTAGTAGGCTGCGCGACTATAGGGGGTCAATGGTTATGCAATAAAATAATGAAATATCCTGTTCATATAACTTGAATGAATTCACAGCCGCGACGGGTAGGCGAACAGCGCCGGGGCGCCGCCGGTGTGCAGGAACAGCAGCGGGCCTTCGGCGAAGCGGCCGTGGGCCACGCCATCGAGCAGGCCGGCCATGGCCTTGCCGGTGTAGACGGGGTCCAGCAGCAGGCCTTCGGTCGCGGCGAGCAGGCGCACCGCATCCAGGGTGCCGGCGTTGGGCTCGCCATAGCGCGGGCCGAAGTAGGCGTCCCACAGGTGCATGGCGAAGTGCGCCGCCAGCGGCCGGCCGAGCAGGTCCGCGGTGCGTTGCGCCAGGCCTTCCACCTTGGGCCGCTGGGTGGCGTCGGGGCGCGAGACGGTAACGCCGATCACCGGGGTTTCCGGCAGCGCTTCGGCCAGCGCCAGGGCCAGCCCGGCGTGGGTGCCGGCGCTGCCGGAAGCGAGCACCACGGCGGCGAAGTGCCGGCCGCCGGCGCGCACCTGCTCGGCCAGCTCCAGGCCGGCACGCACGTAGCCCAGGGCGCCGAGGGCATTGGAGCCGCCGATGGGCACCAGGTAGGGCTTGCGCCCCTGGGCGCGCAGGCGCTCGCAGGCGTCCTGCAGCAGGGCGTCGGCGTCGTCGAGGTTGGCGACCGTTTCCACCTGGGTGCCGAACAGGTCCAGCAGCAGGCGGTTGCCGTTGCCCAGGTAGTTGGCGTCTTCGGTGCCGATGGGGTTTTCCAGCAGGGCCAGGCAGCCCAGGCCCAGGCGCGCGGCCAGCGCCGCGGTCTGGCGCACGTGGTTGGACTGGATGGCGCCGGCGGTCACCAGCACGTCGGCGCCGGCGGCGAGGGCATCGGCGGCGAGGTACTCCAGCTTGCGCACCTTGTTGCCGCCCATGGCCAGCGGGGTGAGGTCGTCGCGCTTGACGAAGAGTTCCCGGCCCAGCTGCGCCGACAGGCGCTCCAGCTTGTCCAGCGGGGTCGGGGCGCCGATCAGGTCGAGGCGGGGGAAGCGGGCGAGGGCGTCGCGCAGGGAGCTCATCGGGATGGGGACCTCGGCGGTACTTGAACGATCCGCCAAGATAGAACGGGGCAGGGGCGCGCGGCAATTCGCCGGCGGGGCTTTTCTTTGCGCCGCGTCTCGACGAGAATTTCACGCCGATTGTTATAAGGTTACATTTTGTTTCCCTGCGCGCCGATGTACCGGCTGGCCCCCTGGCCGCCTCTGGAGTTGTAATGCGAGTCGACCTGGACACCGCGGGCGAGGACCTGCAGGCGCTGCCGCGCTTCCAGCAGGCCGCGGTGCATGCCCGGCGCCTGTTCGCCCTGGCCCTGGGCAGCGGCTTGCTGGCCGCGCTGTTGTTCCTCCTGGCGATCCTCATCGGCCTGTTCGCCGCCCGTTCGCCCTGGCTGCCGCTGCTGTGCAACAACGCCGCGGCCTTGCTGCTGCTGGCCGCGGCGGCGCAGTCGGCCTGGCGCGTCGACGCCTGGCGGGCGCGCGCCCTGGGACAGGAGCCTTCGCTGCGCTGGTTCGGCGGGCGTGAGACGGCGGACGAACCGCTAGCCCCCGAGGCGCTGAGCGCCTATGACCGCTTCCTCGACAGCATCGGCCGTGGCATCCGTTCGCTGCTGCGGCGCATCGGCCCGGGCGCGCTCTGGCTGGCGGGGCTCTGCGTCGCCGCGCTGCTGGTGATCCGCGCCGGCTGGAGCCTGGCGCTGCCGGGCGCCGACCTTGGCCAGGCGGCTTATGTCGGCGCCGGGCTGTTGCTGCTGGGCGCCTTCGGCCTGCTGGTGCTGGAGCGTCACTTCGCCGCCAACGCCGAGGCCCAGTGGCCGGAAGCCGCCGCCCTGGCGCCGCTGCTGCGGCTGGTCATCGCCGTGCAGCTGCTGTCGCTGCCCGGCCTGCTGTTCGCCAGTGCCGACAACCTCTGGCCGGTGCGCCTGCTGGTATTGCTCGGCCTGCTGCCCGCCGCGGTGGCCGTGGAGCTGCTGGCGCGCGCGGTGTTTTCCGCCTTCCTGCCGCAACGTGAGCGCGAGGAGCCGCGCCTGGTCGCCCGCAGCCTGGTGGCCGGGCAATTGCGCTGGCCGCCGCGGCCGCTGCAGTTCCTGCAGGACGAGCTGCAGCAGCGCTTCGGTATCGACCTGCGCCAGGTCTGGGCCTTCGCCTTCATGCGCCGCGCCTTCCTGCCGGTGGCCGCGCTGGTGGCGCTGGTCGGCTGGTTGCTCAGCGGCATACACGAGGTGTCCCTGGACGGCCGTGGCGTCTACGAGCGCTTCGGCAAGCCCGAGGCGGTGCTGCAGCCGGGCCTGCATGTTGGCTTGCCCTGGCCGTTCGGGCGGGTGCTCGCGGTGGAGAACGGCGTGATCCACGAACTGGCCACCTCCGGCGATTCCGCCGTCGCCGACCCGCCGGGCCCGGCCGATGGCCCCGCGCCGGACAGCGCCAACCGCCTGTGGGATGCCTCCCACCGCAGCGAGAAATCCCAGGTGATCGCCAGCGCCGCCGAAGGCAAGCAGAGCTTCCAGGTGGTCAACATGGACGTTCGCTTCGTCTACCGCATCGGCCTGGACGACGCTGCGGCCCTGGCGGCGACCTACAACAGCGCCGACGTGCCGGCGCTGATCCGCAGTACCGCCAGCCGCGTGCTGGTCCATGACTTCGCCTCGCGCACCCTGGACGGCGTCCTCGGCGGCGAGCGCGAGGCCCTGGCGCAGGACATCGGCAAGGCCGTGCAGGCCGACCTCGACGAGCTGCACAGCGGCGTGGAAATCCTCGCCACCGTGGTCGAGGCCATCCACCCGCCGGCCGGCGCGGCGAACGCCTACCATGGTGTGCAGGCGGCGCAGATCACCGCCCAGGCCCTGATCGCCCGTGAGCGCGGCAAGGCCGCCGAGCAGGGCAACGAGGCCCGCCTGGCGGCCAGCCAGGCGGTGGACAAGGCCAATGCCGACGCCCGCGAGACGCTGGCCGCGGCGCGGGCCGCCGACCTGCGCTTCGGCGCCGAGCGCAAGGCCTGGCAGGACGCCGGCCAGTCGTTCCTGCTGGAACAGTATTTCGCCCGCCTGGGCCAGGGCCTGGGCAATGCCAACGCCCTGGTCATCGACCATCGACTGGGCGCCGGCGATGCGCCGACCCTCGACCTGCGCGGCTATTTCACCGCGCCCTTCGACCCGGCGCGCAAGCCGGCCAAACAGGAGCTCGCCCCTTGAGTTCGTCGCACAGCCACGACCACGCGCACCACGACCACGACCATGAGCACGGCCACCACCCTCACGAGCATGAGCACGGCGGCGCCGGGCCCTTGCCCTGGCGGCGCATCGGCCTGGCCGCGCTGCTGGTGCTGTTCGCCGCAGCCACCGCCTGCCTGGTGCAGGTGCGCTCCGGCGAGGCGACCGTGGTCACCCGTTTCGGCAACCCGGTGCGGGTGCTGCTGCAGCCGGGCCTGGCCTGGCGCCTGCCGGTGCCGTTCGAGGCGGCCATCCCGGTGGACCTGCGCCTGCGCACCACCTCCAGCGGCCTGCAGGACGTCGGCACCCGCGATGGCCTGCGCATCATCGTCCAGGCCTACGTGGCCTGGCAGGTGCAGCCCGACGCGGACGACGTGCAGCGCTTCATGCGCGCGGTGCAGAACCAGCCCGACGAGGCGGCGCGGCAGATCCGCACCTTCGTCGGCTCGGCCCTGGAAACCACCGCCAGCGGCTTCGACCTGGCCGACCTGGTGAACACCGACGGCAGCAAGGTGCGCATCGCCGACTTCGAGCAGCGCCTGCGCGGGCAGATCGACAAGACCCTGCGCGACACCTACGGCGTGCGTGTGCTGCAGGTGGGCATCGAACGCCTGACGCTGCCCTCGGTGACCCTCGGCGCCACCGTCGACCGCATGCGCGCCGAGCGCGAGACCATCGCTACCGAGCGCACCGCCGAGGGCAAGCGCAAGGCCGCTGAGATCCGCTCCGCCGCCGAGCGCGACGCGCGCATCCTGCAGGCCGACGCCACGGTCAAGGCCGCCGACATCGAGGCGCAGTCCCGCGTCGAGGCGGCGGACATCTACGCCAAGGCCTACGCCGGTTCGCCCGAGCTGTACAACCTGCTGCGCTCGCTGGATACCCTGGGCACCATCGTCAACTCCGGCACCCGCCTGGTCCTGCGCACCGACGCCGCGCCCTTCCGCGTGCTGGTGGACGGCCCGCCGCAACTGCCGGCGCCCAAGGCGGGCGCGCAGCATGAGTGAGCGCGAGCAGGGCGGCAGCCCCTGGCTGCAGGCCGGGCGCCTGGCGTTCGTCGCGCTCTATGGCGTGACGCTGCTGGCGGCGCTCGGCTGGGCGTTGTCCAACGTCCGCGAGATCGGCCCGGACAGCCGCGCCGTG
Source organism: Pseudomonas sp. NBRC 100443 (assembly GCF_030268185.1). Taxonomy (NCBI): domain Bacteria; kingdom Pseudomonadati; phylum Pseudomonadota; class Gammaproteobacteria; order Pseudomonadales; family Pseudomonadaceae; genus Pseudomonas; species Pseudomonas sp. NBRC 100443. The sequence goes on along the minus strand of NZ_BSQE01000007.1, from coordinate 181,499 downwards.
GTGCTGCGCATGGGCGCCCTGCAGCGCATCGCCAACCCCGGCCTGCTGCTGGCCTGGCCGCGGCCCTTCGAGCAGGTGGTGCTGCTGCCGGCGGCCGAGCGCGTCATCGAGCGCCGGGTGGAAACCCTGCTGCGCTCGGCCCAGGCGCAGAAGACCGACCTCGACGTCAGCCTGGTCAACGATGCCACGGCCGGCTCCGGCTACCTGCTGACCGGTGATGCCGGCGTCGTACAACTGGACGTGCGGGTGTTCTACAAGGTGGTCGACCCCTACGCCTACGTGCTCCAGGGCGAGCACGTGCTGCCGGCGCTCGACCGCCTGGTGGCGCGCAACTCCGTGAGCGTGTGCGCGGCCCGCGACCTGGACACCATCCTGGTCGCCCGCCCCGAACTGGTCGGCAGCGACAGCGCCGTGGCCGAGCGCCGCGAGCGCCTGCGCGGCGACCTGCAGCAGGGCATCAACCAGAGCCTGGCGGCATTGGCCGCCGCCGGCAGCGGGCTGGGCATCGAGATCGAGCGGGTGGACGTGCAGTCCTCGCTGCCGCGCGAGGCGGTGAGCGCCTTCAACGCCGTGCTCACCGCCAGCCAGCTGGCCGAGCAGAACGTCGCCAGCGCGCAGAACGACGCCGCGCGGCAGACCCAGGCGGCCACCCAGGCCGCCGACCGCACCCTGCAGGTGGCCCGCGCCCAGGCCGGCGAGCGCCTGGCCAAGGCCCATGCCGACACCGCGACCATCACCAGCCTGGCCGCCAGCCAGGACCCCGGCCTGCTGCTGCGCCTGTACCGCGAGCGGGTGCCGGGCATCCTCGGCAAGGCCGGCGCGGTCACCACCGTCGACCCCCGCGATGCCGGCCGCCTGATCCTCCAGGGGCCGCAGCCGTGAAGCAATGGGCGGACAGATGTCACACGGACGCGCTAGGCTCGCCGAGGGCCGCAGGCCCGACACCCACATTCCGAGAAAACACCTAGGGCGGGACACTCCATGAACGCTGTCGCTTACCGGCACTCTTCCACTTCGTCGCGGGGCAACCGCTGGCGCCCCCTGGGCGCGCTGCTGCTGGCCCTGGGCCTGCTGCTCGGCGCCGGCAGCGCCGAGGCCGGCCGCGAACTGCCCTCGGGCATGCTGGTGGGCGTGGTGGACAGCGCCAGCTTCCCGGTCATCACCCTCAAGCGGCCCAAGCCCAACCTGCTCAAGCAGGTGGTCAGCCTGGGCCTGTACCAGAAGACCGTGAGCTACCCGGTGGCGGTCTCGGTGCGCATCCGCAACGAGAACAACCTGTTCATCGTCAACGGCCTGATGCCGCAGCTGAAGGACAAGTTCGTCGCCCTGAAGAGCGGCCTCAGCGGCCAGGTCAACCAGATCTGGGTGCTGACCGAGGCCGAGGCCGAGGAATACGTACAGCGCCCGGACACCCGCTTCCCGCCCCGGGCCACCCTCCTCAAGGACGACGAGACCGCGTCGAGCCAATGACCTGAGCGATAGATGAGCGCACACCACCACCACGGCCATCACCATGGCCACAGCCACGGCCACCTCACCGGGGCCATGCTCAGCCGCGACGAGCAGCGCGCCGCCGCCCGCCAACTGAGCCTGGCCATGCTCGCCCTCGGCCTGCTGCTGCTCGGCCTGCTCTGGCGCTGGCTGGCGCCGCAGCAGGAGGGCGTGGCGCAGATGCTGCTGGGCGTCGCCTCGCTGCTGGTGGCGGTGCCGGTGCTGCGCTCGGCCGCCGCCAGCCTGCGCCACCCCAGCCTGCACGGCATCACCGACCAGTTGATCGCCCTGGCCATGCTCGGCGCCTGGGCCACCGGCGACCTGCTGACCGCCGCGCTGCTGCCGATCATCATGATCTTCGGCCACGTGCTGGAAGAGCGCAGCGTGATCGGCTCCCAGGAAGCCATCGAGGCCCTCGGCCGCCTGACCCGCAGCCAGGCCCGGCGCATCCGCGCCGACGGCGCCGTGGAGGAAGTGGACAACGCCCAACTGCGCGCCGGCGACCAGGTGGAAGTGCGCGCCGGCGACCGCGTGCCGGCCGACGGCCGGGTGCTGGACGGCCAGGCCAGCCTGGACACCGCGCCCATCACCGGCGAATCGGTGCCGCTGGAGGCGCAGGCCGGAATGGAAGTCTACGGCGGCGCCATCAACCTCGACGGCCTGCTGCGCATCGAGGTGACGCGCACCGGCGAGGAGTCCACCCTGGGCAAGGTGATCGCCCTGATGCAGCGCGCCGAGCGCGCCAAGCCGCCGATCACCCGCCTGCTGGAGCGTTATGCCGGGCGCTACATGGTGCTGGTGCTGCTGATCGCCGCGGTCACCTGGTTCGTCACCAACGATCCCCAGGCCATGCTCGCCGTGCTGGTCGCCGCCTGCCCCTGCGCCCTGGTGCTGTCTGCGCCGGCCACGGCCATCGCTGGCATCGCCGTGGCGGCGCGCCATGGCATCCTGATCCGCAGTTCGGCCTTCCTCGAAGAGCTGGCCGACCTGACCTCGCTGGTGGTCGACAAGACCGGCACCCTGACCCATGGCAGCCTGCGCCTGCAGGCCCTGCGCGGCGAGCCCGGGGAAGACCCGGCGGAGCTGCGCCAACTGGCCGCCAGCCTGGGCGCGGCCAGCAGCCACCCGGTCAGCCGCGCCCTGGCCGCGCTGGTGCCCCACGATGCCTACCACCCGCTGGAAGACATCCGCGAACGCCAGGGCCTGGGCGTCATCGCCCACACCCCGCAGGGCGAGGCAGCCCTCGGCCGGCCCGAGCTGTTCGCCCAACTGGGCATCGCCACCGCGCCGGTGCCCGAGCACGACGGCCCCATCGCCGGCCTGGCCCTGGGCGGGCGCTTCCGCGCCTGGCTGCTGCTGGCCGACAGCCTGCGCCCGGAAGCGCCGCAGGCCATGGCCGAGCTGCGCGAACTGGGCCTGGGCCGCCAGCTGCTGCTCACCGGCGACCGCCAGAGCGTCGCCGAAGGCGTGGCGCGCGAGGTGGGCATCGCCGAAGTCAGCGCCCAGGCGCTGCCGGAAGACAAGCTGCACCGCGTCGGCGAGGAAATCGACAAGGGCTTCCGCCCGCTGGTGGTGGGCGACGGCATCAACGACTCGCTGGCGCTCAAGGCCGGCGTGGTGGGTGTGGCCATGGGCGCCGGCGGCGCCGACATCGCCCTGGCCTCGGCCGACGTGGTGCTGATCGGCAGCGACCTGCGCCGCCTGGGCACCTGCGTGCGGCTGAGCCGCCAGTGCCGGCGCACCCTGCAGGTGAACGTGGCGATCGGCCTGGGCTGGACCCTGGCGATAGTCGCGGCGGCTGCCTTCGGCCTGCTCGGCGCCGCCGGGGCGATGATCGCCGCCGTGCTGCACAACCTCAGCACCCTGCTGGTGCTGGGCAACGCCGGGCGCCTGCTGCGCTTCGACGAAAGCCTCGGCCAGGCGCGCCCGGCGGGGCCCACCGGGGAGCCGGTCGGCGCCTGAGGAGCAGCGGGCACGGTGCCTATCGGGTATGATGGGCGCCGTTTCCGCATCTTTCACCCGGTCTCTATCATGACTTCCTCGCAACAGCCGCCGCGCGACGACAGCGCGGACACCCCGGCCCAGGCCCCGCTGTCCCTGGCCGAACTGACCCGCGCCGCCCTCGCCGCGCAGAAGGACGCCGCCGCCGGCTACCAGCCGCGCAAGGCCCACGACAAGGATGTACGCCGTCCACCGGCGCCCCGCGGTTCGCGCCGCTCCATGGGCAAGCGCTGACGGCTCCGGCGGGGAGCAAATGGCCGCCGGGCTTGTCGAAACAGGCCCGACATCCTCAGAATGACCGGCTCGCACCTTTGCCGGTCGCAGACAAGGAGAGGCAATGAAAGCGATTCCCCTGTTGCTCGGCGCCAGCCTGCTGGTGCTGGGCGGCTGCAAGACCTTCGGCGGCCACTACGAGATAGACGCCGTCGACGCCAATGGGCAGAAGCTCAACAAGAAATCCTTCCTGGCCCAGGGCAGCGGCATCTACACGGTGCGCAACGCGCTCTGCTCCAGCTATCCCAAGGCCACGGTGATCATCCGTGACATCGACGCCGACCAGGAACTGGAAGGCGAAAGCCCCTACCACTGCAAATGACCATGAAACGACTGCTGCTGATCGGCGTGGGCGCCGGCGACCCCGAGCAACTGACCATTCAGGCGGTCAAGGCATTGAACCGCGCCGACGTGTTCTTCCTGCTCGACAAGGGCGCCAGCAAGAGCAAGCTGCTCGACCTGCGCCGCGACATCTGCGAGCGCTACGTCGAGCGCAGCGATTACCGCGTGGTGGAGGCCGAACTGCCGGAGCGCGAGCGCGGCGTGGCCGACTACGCCGGCAGCGTGGTGGACCTCAACGCGGCCAAGCAGGCGCTGTTCGAGCGGCTGATCGACGAGCACGTGGCCGAAGACGGGTGCGGCGCCTTCCTGGTCTGGGGCGACCCGGCGCTGTATGACAGCAGCATCCGCATCCTCGACGCCATCCTCGCCAGCGGCCGGCTGCGCTTCGATTACGAAGTCATCCCCGGCATCACCAGCGTGCAGGCCCTGGCCGCGCGCCACCGCATCCCGCTCAACCACATAGGCGGCGCGCTGCAGATCACCACCGGCCGCCGCCTGGCCCGCGAAGGCCTGCCCGCCGGCGTGCAGGACGTGGTGGTGATGCTCGACGCCCAGGACAGCTACACCGGCCTGCGCGGCCAGGACCTGGAAATCTTCTGGGGCGCCTACGTCGGCACCCCGGACGAACTGCTGATCGCCGGCCGCCTGGACGAAGTCGCCGAACGCATCCGCGACACGCGCCTGAAGGCCCGCGAGGCCAATGGCTGGATCATGGATACCTATCTGTTGCGGCGGGTGGAGAACCAATAACGTGCGCTCGGTGTTTGCCACGGGTGGCAGTGCCGCCAATGTACGCACTATCGCTTCGGATGCCTGCGCAGACTCGGACCCGATATCGCCATGAAGGCCTATGAACCACCGCTTGCCCTTTCCGCTTCACTGCTGCGATTGGTCGGTGAAATCTGCGAGCGGGTCGGCCGGCTTTCGGTGGGTGGCGACTCGGCATTGACGCCTCAACTACGGCGCGGCAACCGTATCCGTACCATCCAGGCCTCTCTGGCCATCGAAAACAACACCCTCAGCGTCGAGCAGGTCACTGCCGTGCTGGAGGGGAAGCGGGTGCTGGGATTGCCCCGTGAAATCCAGGAAGTGCGCAATGCCTTTCGCGCCTATGAATACCTGCCTTCCTGGCACCCGACCTCTCAACTCGATCTATTGGCAGCCCACGCCAGCCTGATGGAAGGGCTCATCGACGACGCAGGGCATTTTCGACAGGGTGGTGTCGGCATCTACCGGGGTGACCAACTGCTACACATGGCGCCGCCGGCCAACCGTGTCCCGACGCTGGTGGGGCAGTTGCTGGAGTGGCTGGGCCATACGGACTGGCACCCGCTACTGGCGAGTTGTGTTTTTCATTACGAGTTCGAATTCATTCACCCGTTCGCCGATGGCAACGGGCGCATGGGACGACTCTGGCAGACCTTGATACTCAGTCGCTGGAATCCGCTGTTGGCTTACTTGCCCGTGGAGACGGTCATCCATGCCCAGCAGGAGGCCTACTACGCGGCCTTGGCCGAGGCCGATCATGTTGCACAGGCGACGCCCTTCGTTGACTACATGTTGCGGGCATTACTGGCAGCCATGGACGAAGTCGCGCAGACCGAACAAGTAAGCGATCAAGTTACCGACCAAGTAAACGAGAGCGTGCAACAGCTGTTGCAGGCTTTCAACAAGGGAGAAGCCCTCAAGTCCTCGGAAATCATGCGCAGGTTGGGGTTGTCGCACCGGCCAACCTTCCGGAAGAACTACCTGGGGCCGGCGATAGCGTCCGGATTGCTGGAAATGACCCAACCGGATTCTCCGCGCAGTCCCCTGCAGTGTTATCGCTTGACCGATCCGGGTTGGCGCAGGCGAGTTTCCGACTAGCCGTGGCGATGGGTATCGCTTCGCTCAACCCATCCTACGAAAGGCGCTCCGTAGGGCGTATAACCGTTCGCGGTTATACGCCGATACGCCGGGGCCACAGCCAACGCCACGGTTGGCCTTGGCGCCGCCGGGGACCGAGGCCAAACGGCGGATAACGCCGTAGGCGTTATGCGCCCTACGCGCCATGGGGTGCGGTCTTTCACCGCTCGAACTTCTGCGCCTGCCCCTGCTGCAACGTCCAGCCCACCACCTCGGCGGCCAGGCGGTCGGTGGCCTGGCCGAAGGCGCTGACCACTTCCGGCACCTTTTCCCCTGCGGACGGCTGGCGGACCTCGAAGCGTCGCGTCGCGACGATGCGCTGGGTGGCGCTGCGCACCAGGCGGGCTTCGAGGATGACCACCGCTTCCACGCCCTTGTCGCGGTATTCGGCCTGGAAGGCGCGCAGGTCGCCGCCCAGTTCCAGGTCGGCTTGCAGGCTGACTTCGTCGCTGCTCAGGGCCTGGATGCGGCCGTCGGCGCGGAAGGCGTCGAGCAGGCGGTCGCGCAGCAGCGGCGGGGCGCCGTCGGCCCAGCGCGCGCCCTTGTAGACGCTGAGCAGGTCGCCCCTGGGCTGCACGGCGATGCGGTTGCTGTCCAGCACCTGGCTGGCCCTGGGCGCCAGCACCCGCAGCGACCAGTCCACCGCCGGCGTGGCGCGCGGCGGTTGCTGCTGCGCCGGCAGCAGGTAGATGTCCGGGGTCTCCGCCTTGGGCAGGATCGAGCAGGCCCCGAGCAGGGCGGCGAGGGCGCTGTAGCCGAGCAGGCGCAGGGGGGCCTTCATGGTTGGAACTCCTTGGTGCGGTTGCCGCCGAACAGGTAGTTGGTCGGGTTCTCTTCCAGGCGCCGGGTGACCCGCTGCAGGTTTTCCAGGGTGGCGCGCAGTTCGCGCACCGCCGGGCCTATCTCGCCCAGGCCGTTCAGCCCGCCGTTGACCGAGTCGTAGTTGCTGTCGAGCAGGCGCTCGACCTTCTCGCTGCTGCGTTGCAGCGCGGCGAGGGTCTGCTGGGCACTGACCAGCGAATCCTTGCCCTGGCTGCCGAGCAACTGGTTGGCGTTGCCCAGCAGCTGGCTGGCGTTGGCCAGGGTCAGCTTGGCCTGTTCGCTGGCCGCGGCCAGTTCCTGCACGGTGCGGCGGATGTCGCCGCGCTGCTCGGCGATCACCGCGGTGGCCTGGTCGATGTGGTCGAGGGTGCGGCTGATGCGGTCGACGTTTTCCTGGGAGAACATGCGGTTGACGTTGTTGATCAGGTTGCTGACGTTGGTGGCGATGTCCTCGCCGTTGGCCAGCAGCTTGCTCAGCGGCGAGGGGATGGTCTTGATCACCGGCACCTGGCCGTCCTTGCCCACCAGCGGCGGGCTTTCCGGCGAGCCGTTGCTGAGCTGGATGATGGCGGTGCCGGTGACCCCGGTGATGGCCAGCTTGGCGCGGGTGTCCTGGCGGATCGGCGTCTGGTCGAACACGCGGATGCGCGCCAGCACCTTGCGCGGGTCGCGCGGGTCCAGCCGCAGGCTGACCACGTCGCCGACCTTGATCCCGCTGTACTGCACGGTGCCGCCCTGGGACAGGCCGGTCACCGCCTCGGTGAAGATCACGTCGTAGTAGTTGTACTGCTGGTCGCTGCTGTTCTTGGCCAGCCACAGGCCGAAGAGCAGGCCGCCGGCCGCCACCAGCACGGTGAACAGGCCGATGACCACGTGGTGGGCGCGGGTTTCCATTCAGTTCTCCTCCCGCAGGCGGTCCGCCGCCTGCTGCGCGGCACGGCCGCGCGGGCCGTGGAAATAGTCCTGGACCCAGGCGTCGGGGTTGGCCGCCACCTCGTCGAGGCTGCCGACCACCAGCACGCGCTTCTGCGACAGCACGGCGACGCGGTCGCAGATGGTGTAGAGGGTGTCCAGGTCGTGGGTGACCAGGAACACGGTGAGGCCGAAGGCCTCGCGCAGGGTCAGGATCAACTGGTCGAAGGCCGCCGCGCCGATCGGGTCGAGGCCGGCGGTGGGCTCGTCGAGGAACAGGATGTCCGGGTCCAGGGCCAGGGCGCGGGCCAGGGCTGCGCGCTTGACCATGCCGCCGGACAGCTCCGCGGGATACTTGTCGCCGGCCTCCGGCGGCAGCCCGGCCAGGGAGATCTTCACCTTGGCCAGGTACTCGGCGTCGTCGCGGGTGAGCCCGGCGTGCTCGATCAACGGCAGGCAGACGTTCTCGCTGACGGTCAGCGAGGAGAACAGCGCGCCGTTCTGGAACAGCACGCCGAAGCGCCGTTCGATCTTCGAGCGCTGCTCCGGCGGCAGTTCCAGCAGGTTCTGCCCGAACACGTGGATCTGCCCCTCCTGGGGCCGGCGCAGGCCGATGATGGCGCGCAGCAGCACCGACTTGCCGGTGCCGGAGCCGCCGACCACGCCGAGGATTTCGCCGCGGCGCACGTCCAGGTCCAGGTGCTCGTGCACCGCGTGGTCGCCGAAGCGGTTGCACAGGTCGCGGACCTGGATGATGGCTTCTTCGCTCACCAGCCCATCTCCATGAAGAACAGCGCGGCGATGGCGTCGATGAGGATCACCGCGAAGATCGACTGGACCACCGCCGAGGTGGTGTGCTCGCCCACCGACTGCGCGCTGCCGCTGACGCGGAAGCCTTCCAGGCAGCCGATCACGGCGATCACGAAGGCGAACACCGGCGCCTTCACCAGGCCCACCAGGAAGTGCTGCACGGCGATGTCGTTCTGCAGCATGACCATGAACATGCGCGGCGAGATGTCCAGCGACAGCGCGCAGACCACGCCGCCGCCGACGATGCCCGAGAGCATCGCCAGGAAGGTCAGCAGCGGCAGTACCAGCAGCAACGCCAGCACCCGCGGCAGCACCAGCAGTTCCATCGGGTCCAGGCCCAGGGCTCGGATGGCGTCGATCTCCTGGTTCGACTTCATCGAGCCGATCTGCGCGGTGAAGGCGCTGGCGGTGCGCCCGGCGAGGAGGATGGCGGTGAGCAGCACGCCGAACTCGCGCAGGAACGAGAAGCCCACCAGGTCGACGGTGTAGATGGCCGCGCCGAACTTGTTCAGCACGGTGGCGCCGAGGAAGGCCACCACGGCGCCGACCATGAAGGTCAGCAAGGCCACGATGGGCACGGCGTCCAGGCCGGTCTGCTCCATGTGCGCGGCCAGCGAGGTGGGCCGCCAGCGCCGTGGGTTCAGGGCGCAGCGCGCCAGGCTTTCGAGGGTCAGGCCGATGAAGCCGAGCACGCCCACCAGGTCCTTCCAGAAGACCTCCATGGCGCGGCCGATGCGTTCCAGCAGGTCGACCAGGGCGTTGCCTGGCGGCGGCTTCTTCTCGTGCAGGCGGCACTGGGTGATGGAGCTGCCCACCGCGCGCAGCAGGTCGCGGCGCTCCCTGGGCACCTCGGCGGCGATCTCGTCCAGGCGCTGCAGGCCGCTGGCGCCGATCAGGTCGGCGAGCAGGCTGGCGCCGGCGGTGTCGAGGGCGCCGAGCCGGCTGAAGTCGAAGCCCCCGGCGTGGGTCCGCTGGCCGTCGAGGGCGCCGACCTGGCGCTGCAGGTCGGCGAAATGGGCGAGCGTCCAGTCGCCGCTGACTTGCAGCAGGGGCGGGGAGGCGGAGGTGTCCAGGCGCAGCTGGCCGGCTTGAGCGGTTTCGGTCATCCCACGGAGTCTAGCGGAGTTGTGTGACGAGACCATCCGTCGCCTTCCACTCAGGGCGGTTACAGGATGTTTCTTGACATTGTTAGCAAGCTATTTAATAGTTCGGTCAACGATTTTGCCGGTATGTCTGCATGCCTGCCTTCCTCTCGCTGTTCACCGAGTTCTTTCGCGCCGTGCTGCGCCCGCGTCGCACGGACCTGCAGTTCGCCAGCAAGTCGCTGCTGGCCGGCATTCTCGCGCTCTACCTGGCGTTCCGCTTTGAGTTGCAGCAACCGCAATGGGCGCTGGTCACGGTATTCGTGGTCAGCCAGCCGCTGAGCGGCATGGTGTTGGCCAAGAGCGTGTTCCGCCTGCTCGGCACCTGCATTGGCGCCGTGGTTTCGGTGGCGCTGATCGCCCAGTTCGGCCAGGCGCCGCTGCCATTCCTGCTGGCCATGGCCGCCTGGCTGGCGTTCTGCACCGCCGGCGCCTCGCTGCTGCAGAACTTCTCTTCCTACGGTTTCGTGCTCGCCGGCTATACCACGGCGATCATCGCGCTGCCTTCCAGCGCCGCGCCCATGACGGTGTTCGACCAGGCCGTGGCGCGCTGCTCGGAGATCGGCCTGGGCATCCTCTGCGCATCGCTGGTGAGCATCGTGCTCTGGCCGCGGCGCGTGCAGCAGCAATTGGCGGAGCAGGGCAAGGGCGCCTGGGAGACCGGCCTGCAAGCGGCCGCTGCCGAACTGACCGGCGCCGACGAGCGCGGCCCGTTGATCCGCGCCATGGGCCGCATCGTGGCGGTGGACGCGCAGCGCGAACACGCCTGGTTCGAGGGCGAGAGCGGCCGGCGCCGGGCCCAGGCGCTGCGGGTGCTGAACGCCGACCTGCTGGGCCTGCTGCGTGCGGCGCGCAAGGTGGCGCGGGAATGGCGGCTGCTGGACCAGGCCGCGGCGGCCGCGTTGGAGCCCTGGCGGCGCGAGGTCATGGTGCTGCTGGAGAAGGCTGAGTACCGCGCCTTCGACGACTGCCGCGAACGCCTCGGTGCCGCCGCGCGGGAACGCGACAACGCCCAGCAACGCCTGTGCCTGGAATGCCTGGCGCGCACCCTGGAGATGGCCGGCGAGGCCCAGCGCAGCATGCAGGCGCTGGTCTACGGCGAGGCGCCGCGCAACGCGCCGGGGGTGATCGTCTGGCACCGCGACATCGAGCGTGGCCTGCTCTACGGTCTGCGCAGCGCCCTGGCGTTCCTCTGCGTGTCGGCCTTCTGGCTGGCCACGGCCTGGCCCAGCGGCCTGGGCGCGGTGTCCATCACCGGCGTGGTGCTGAGCCTGTTCGCCAGCCGCGACAACCCGGCCGGCGCCGGGCTGAACTTCCTGCGCGGCATCGTCCTGTCGGTACCTTTTGCCGGCGTCGCAGGCCTGGTGATACTGCCGTTGTGCGATGGCTTCCCGGCGTTGGCGCTGGTGCTGGGCGTGCCGCTGTTCATCGCCGCGCTGTGCATGACGCGGCCGCCGATCGCCGCCATCGCCTCGTCCTTCTGCATCTTCTATGTGAAGAACATCGGGCCGAGCAACGAGATGAGCTACGACCTCGGCCACTTCCTCAATTCGGCGCTGGCCACCGTGATCGGCGTGGCCTTCGCCGTGCTGGTGTTCAACCTGGTGCGCCTGGCGCCCGGGCAGCGCCATTACCGCCGCGTGCTGGCGGCCATCCTCGCCGACCTCGCGCGGCTCACCCGCGGTCCGTTGCCGCCGCTGGAGGTCTGGTTCGACGGCCGCAGCGCCGACCGCCTGCTGCGCCTGGCGCAGTTCTACAAGAACCTGCCGGCCGAGCGCCGCGCGCGCTGGCGCGGCGGCCTGCTGGCGCTGGACCTGGGCGACGAGCTGCTGTTCCTGCGCGCGCGCCTGACCGCTGCCCGCGGCCCCGTGCGCCGGGCCCGCGACGCCTACCTGCTGTGTTTGCACGACCTGTTGCTCGCCGGCGGCCCGCGCGCCGGCCGCGAGCAGGCCCTGGAGGCGGCCAGCGTGGCGCTGTTCAAGGCCCTGGAAAACGACCACCGGCTGCCGGCCGAGGACCGCGAACTGGCTCGCGCCACCCTGGTCCAGCTGCAGTTCATCTGGCTGCGCTGGTGCCGCCAGGACCCGGCCGCCGCGCCCGCGCAGCAGGCGCGACCCATCGCCGCCTCCGATTGACCGGCCACCCCGCCTGCCTCTAAGCTGCGCGCCTGCTACAGGTGCCCTCGGCCATGGCCGAAGGTGAAACAGGGAAGCCGGTGCAACCGAGCCAATTCGGTCATTCCGGCGCTGCCCCCGCAACGGTAGGCGAGTCACGCGGACGCAACAGCCACTGTGCCAACGGCATGGGAAGGCGCAGCCGCAGAGGTCCGGTGACCTTCACTCGCGAGCCCGGAGACCGGCCCGTAGCGACGACGACGCGCAGGAAGCCGTCGGGCGCTGCCCAGGCCGCGCTCCGATCGCCCCGCGTCATCCCGGTTTACTAGCCGCGCGGGTGAGAGCGGTGGAGCGATCAGGCAGATGAGCATTCTCCTTCCAGCCACGGCCCCGCGCCGCGCGGCTGCTTTCCGTCGTCCCCCCCGCACGCCCCTTCAGCCCCGGTGCCCAGGCATCGCGAGCACGGCCGCCTTCGGCCAGGAGACCCAACGATGAGCGAATCCCCGGAAAAGGACGAGCGCCACCGCGCGCGCATGCAGCGCAAGAAGGACGTGATCGACGAGAAGATCGCCCAGGCCCGGGACGAGCGCGGCGTGCTGCTGGTGCTCACCGGCAACGGCAAGGGCAAGAGCAGCTCGGCCTTCGGCATGCTCGCCCGCGCCCTCGGCCACGGCATGCAGGCCGGCGTGGTGCAGTTCATCAAGGGCGCCGCGAGCACCGGCGAGGAAGCCTTCTTCCGCCGCTTCCCCGAGCAGGTGCGCTACCACGTGATGGGCGAGGGCTTCACCTGGGAGACCCAGGACCGCCGGCGCGACATCGAGAAAGCCCGGCAGGCCTGGGACGTGGCCCGCGAGCTGCTGGCCGACCCGGCCGTCGGCCTGGTGCTGCTGGACGAGCTGAACATCGCCCTCAAGCACGGCTACCTGGAACTGGACGCCGTGCTGGCCGACATCGCCGCGCGCCCGGCGCACCAGCACGTGGTGGTCACCGGCCGCGCCGCCCAGCAGGGCATGATCGACGCCGCCGACACCGTCACCGAGATGGGCCTGGTCAAGCACGCCTTCAAGGCCGGCATCAAGGCGCAGAAAGGGGTGGAGTTCTGATGACCCGGGCGCGCCAGTGCCCGGCGCTGCTGATCGCCGCTCCCGCCTCGGGGCAGGGCAAGACTACCGTCACCGCCGCCCTGGCCCGCCTGCACGCGCGCCAGGGGCGCCGGGTGCGGGTGTTCAAGGTCGGCCCGGACTTCCTCGACCCGATGATCCTCGCCCGCGCCAGCGGCGCGCCCGTGCACCAGCTCGACCTGTGGATGGTCGGCGAGGCGCAGAGCCGCCGGCTGCTCTGGGAAGCGGCGGGGGAGGCCGAGCTGATTCTCATCGAAGGGGTGATGGGCCTGTTCGACGGCACGCCCTCGGCGGCCGACCTGGCGCGCACCTTCGATGTGCCGGTGCTCGGCGTGATCAACGGCCAGGCCATGGCGCAGACCTTCGGCGCCCTGGCCGTGGGCCTGGCCACCTACCAGCCGGGCCTGCCGTTCTCCGGCGTGCTCGGCAACCGCGTCGGCAGCCAGCGCCACAGCGACCTGCTGCGCGACAGCCTGCCGGAGTGGATCCGCTGGTACGGCGCGCTGCCGCGCAGCGCCGACCTGGAGCTGCCCAGCCGCCACCTGGGCCTGGTGCAGGCCGAGGAACTGGCCGACCTGGACGCGCGCCTGGACGCCGCCGCCGACGCCCTGGCCGCCAGCAGCGCGGTGGACCTGCCGCCGCCGGTGAGCTTCGCGGCGCCCACCGAGCACGAACTGCAAGCGTCCCTGGCCGGCGTGCGCATCGGCGTGGCGCGGGATGCCGCCTTCGCCTTCCTCTACCAGGCCAACCTCGACCTACTGCGCGAGTTGGGCGCCGAGCTGAAGTTCTTCTCGCCGCTCACCGACGAATACTTGCCGGAGGTGGATAGCCTCTATCTACCCGGCGGCTATCCGGAACTGCACCTGGTGCAGCTGGAGAACAACCGAGCCATGGCCGAGGCCATCCGCGCCCACCACGCCGCCGGCAAGCCGCTGCTGGCCGAGTGCGGCGGCATGCTCTACCTGCTCGATGGCCTGACCGATGCCGAGGGCCGCAGCGGTCGGCTGCTCGGTCTGCTGCCCGGCCGCGCCACCCTGCAGAAGCGCCTGGCCGCCCTGGCCCTGCAGGAAGTGGAACTGCCGGAAGGCCCGCTGCGCGGCCACACCTTCCACCATTCACTGCTGGACAGCCAACTGGAGCCGGTCCTGCGCGGCACCTGCCCGAACGCCAAGCCGGTGGCCGAGGCGGTGTTCCGCCTGGGCCGCCTGACCGCGTCCTATATCCACTTCTACCTGCCGTCGAACCCGGCGGCCGCCGCCGCGATCTTCCGCCCATGAACGAGCACGCCTACAGCCCCGAGGAACGCGCGGCCATCTACCGCGCCATCGCCGAGCGCCGCGACATGCGCCACTTCAGCGGCGGCGAGGTGGCCCCGGCGCTGCTGGCGCGGCTGCTGGAGGCGGCGCACCAGGCCCCCAGCGTCGGCCTGATGCAGCCCTGGCGCTTCATCCGCATCACCCGCCCGGCACTGCGCGAGGCCATCCACGGCCTGGTGGAGGCGGAGCGGGTGAAGACCGCCGAGGCTCTGGGCGAGCGTGCCGAGGAATTCATGCGGCTGAAGGTCGAAGGCATCCGCGACTGCGCCGAGCTGCTGGTGGCGGCCCTGGCGGACGGTCGCGAGGCCCACGTCTTCGGCCGCCGCACCCTGCCGCAGATGGACCTGGCCTCGCTGGCCTGCGCCATCCAGAACCTCTGGCTGGCGGCCCGCGCCGAAGGCCTGGGGTTGGGCTGGGTGTCGCTGTTCGATCCCGCCGCCCTGGGCGAACTGCTCGGCCTGCCGGCGGGCAGCGAGGCGGTGGCGGTGCTCTGCCTGGGCCCGGTGGCGGAGTTCTACCCGGCGCCCATGCTGGCCCTGGAAGGCTGGCGCCAGCCACGTCCGCTGAACGAACTGCTTTATGAAAATCACTGGGGAGAACGCCCATGAGCCTGGCCCTGCTGAGTGTCGCCAGCGTGGCCCTGGACGGCCTGCTGGGCGAGCCGAAGCGCTGGCACCCGCTGGTAGCCTTCGGTCGCCTGGCCGACCGGCTGGAGCGCCGCTTCAACCGTTCGCGTACGCCGGACCTGCCGGTTGGCAGCGTCGACTCCCTCGCCCTTCAGGGGGGGCCGCCTTCCGGAGAGGGCCGGGGAGAGGGCGCTCTTCTTCCAACTTCCCCAATCTCCGATAACCACACCCCCGGCCTAGGCTGGCGCAGCCACGGCGTCACCGCCTGGGCCCTGGCCGTGCTGCCGCTGACCTTCCTCACCTGGCTGCTGACCCTGGTCCCGCACCTCGGCTGGCTGGTCTCCGCCATCGCCCTCTACGCCGCCATCGGCCTGCGCAGCCTGGGCGAGCACGCCGAACCCGTGGCCCTGGCCCTGCGCGACGGCGACCTGCCCGAGGCGCGCAAGCGTGTGGGCTATATGGTCAGCCGCGAGACCGCCGAACTGGACGACAGCGCGGTGGCCAAGGCCGCCACCGAATCGGTGCTGGAGAACGGCAGCGACGCGGTGTTCGCCGCGCTCTTCTGGTTCGCCGTGGCCGGCGCGCCGGGCGTGGTGCTGTACCGCCTGAGCAACACCCTGGACGCCATGTGGGGCTACCGCAACCCGCGCTTCGAACGCTTCGGCTGGGCCGCGGCGAAGATCGACGACGCCCTCAACTACATCCCCGCGCGCCTGGTCGCGCTGACCTACGCGCTGCTCGGCAACACCCGCCTGGCCCTGCGCAGCTGGCGCCGCCAGGCGCCGCAATGGGACAGCCCCAACGCCGGCCCGGTGATGGCCGCCGGCGCCGGTGCGCTCGGCGTGGCCCTGGGCGGCAACGCCGTCTACCACGGCGAACTGCACGAACGCCCGCAACTGGGCGAAGGCCCGGCGCCAGGCGCCCGCGACATCTGGCGGGCCCTGGCCCTGGTGCGCCAGGGCGTGCTGCTGTGGCTGCTGGCGATCCTCGGCCTGGGGGCGCTGCTGCATGCTTGAGCACGGCGGGAAGCTGCGCGCGGCCGCGCAGCGCTACGGCATAGCGCTGGAGGACTGGCTCGACCTGTCCACCGGCATCGCGCCCTGGCCCTGGCCGCTGGCGGACATCCCCGCCAGCGCCTGGCAGCGCCTGCCGGAAGACGACGACGGCCTGGAGCAGGCCGCGCGCGACTACTACGGCTGTGGCTCATTGCTGCCGCTGCCCGGCAGCCAGGCGGCGATCCAGGCCTTGCCGCGCCTGCGCGCACCGGGCCGGGTCGGCGTGCTCGCGCCTTGCTACGCCGAACATGCGGCAGCCTGGAAACAGCATGGCCATGAACTGCTGGAACTGGCCGACGATGAGGTGGACGGCCTGGTCGACCAGCTCGACGTGCTGCTGCTGGTCAACCCCAACAACCCCACCGGCCGACGCTTCGACTGCCAACGCCTGCTGGCCTGGCATGAGCGCCTGCGGGCCCGCGGTGGCTGGCTGGTGGTGGACGAGGCCTTCATGGACTGCACCCCCGGGCACAGCCTGCTGCCTCTGGCCGGCGGCCAGCCGGGCCTGGTGGTGCTGCGTTCTCTGGGCAAGTTCTTCGGCCTGGCCGGCGCGCGCCTGGGCTTCGCCTTCGCCGAGCCATCGCTGCTGCGGGGCCTGGCCGAGCTGCTCGGGCCCTGGGCGGTGAGCGGGCCGACGCGCTGGGTGGCCCGGCACGCCCTGGCCGACCATGCGCGGCAAGGTGAACGCCGCGCAGCGCTGGAACAGGCCGGCGCACGCCTGGCCGCGCTTCTGAAAACGCACCGGTTGCTGACCCAGGGCACCGCGCTGTTCCAGTGGCTTGCCTACCCTCGGGCCGGCGAACTGCACGAGCACCTGGCCCGCCGCGGCATCCTCGTGCGCCTCTTCGACACCCCGCCGAGCCTGCGCTTCGGCCTGCCCGCCGACGAAGCCGGCTGGCAGCGCCTGGGCCAGGCCCTCGGCGAATGGAGCCCGACATGACCACCGGCACTACTTTAATGGTGCAGGGCACCACCTCCGACGCCGGCAAAAGCACCCTGGTGACCGCGCTGTGCCGCTGGCTGCGTCGCCAGGGCGTGGCGGTGGCGCCGTTCAAGCCGCAGAACATGGCGCTGAACAGCGCGGTGACGGCCGACGGCGGCGAGATCGGCCGCGCCCAGGCGGTGCAGGCCCAGGCCTGCCACCTGGCGCCGCACACCGACATGAACCCGGTGCTGCTCAAGCCCAACAGCGACGTGGGCGCCCAGGTGATCATCCACGGCCGCGCGGTGACCAGCATGAACGCCGCCGCCTACCACGACTACAAGAGGGTCGCCAAACAGGCCGTGCTGGAGTCCCACCAGCGCCTGCTCGATGCCTACCAGGTGGTGATGGTGGAAGGCGCCGGCTCCCCGGCGGAGATCAACCTGCGCGCCAACGACATCGCCAACATGGGCTTCGCCGAGGCGGTGGATTGCCCGGTGATCCTCATCGCCGACATCGACCGCGGCGGCGTCTTCGCCCATCTGGTCGGCACCCTGGAGCTGCTTTCCGAAAGCGAGCGGGCGCGGGTGAAGGGCTTCGTCATCAACCGCTTCCGCGGCGACATCGCCCTGCTGCAGCCGGGCCTGGACTGGCTGGAGGAACGCACCGGCATCCCGGTGCTCGGCGTGCTGCCCTACCTGATGGACTTCCACCTGGAAGCCGAGGACGCCATCGACACCCGCCAGGCCGCCAAGGCCGGGGAAAGCCTCAAGGTGGCGGTGCCGGTGCTGCCGCGCATCAGCAACCACACCGACTTCGACCCGCTGCGCCTGCACCCGCAGGTGCAACTGACCTTCGTCGGCCCCGGCCAGCCGCTGCCGGCGGCGGACCTGGTCATCCTGCCCGGCTCCAAGAGCGTGCGGGCCGACCTGGCCTTCCTCCGCGCCCAGGGCTGGGACGCCGCCATCGAGCGCCACCTGCGCTACGGCGGCAAGCTGCTGGGCATCTGCGGCGGCTTGCAGATGCTCGGCCGCACGCTGTCCGACCCCCACGGCCTGGAAGGCGCCGCCGGCGGCAGCGCCGGCCTCGGCTGGCTGGAGCTGGACACCGTGCTGGAACCGGAGAAGCAACTGCGCAACGTCCGTGGCCGACTGGCCCTGGAAGACGCCGAGGTCGGTGGCTACGAAATCCACGCCGGCGTCACCAGCGGGCCGGCATTGGAGAGCCCTGCGGTGCGCCTGGACGATGGCCGCTGCGACGGTGCGCTCAGCGCCGATGGCCAGGTCATGGGCACCTACCTGCACGGCCTGTTCGAGTCCCCCGCCGCCTGCGCCGCGCTGCTGCGCTGGGCCGGCCTGGGCGAAGTGCAACAGCTGGACTACCACGCCCTGCGCGAGCGCGACATCGAGCGCCTGGCGGACCAGGTGGAGGCGTATCTGGACACGCAGAAGCTGAAATCCCTATGTGGCCTTTGAGCCGGGGGCAATCGATGGGTATCGCTTCGCTCCACCCATCCGACGAAAAGCGTTCCGTGCGGAGAAAACCCCATGCTTGAACTCATCCTCGGCGGCGCCCGCTCCGGCAAGAGCCGTCTGGCCGAGCGCCTGGCCCGGGACAGCGGCCTGCCGGTCACCTATTTCGCCACCGCGCAGGCCGGCGACGGCGAGATGGGCGAGCGCATCCGCCAGCACCGCGACCGCCGTCCCGCCGAATGGGGCCTGGTGGAGGAGCCGCTGCACCTGGCTCGGGCCCTCGCCGAGCACGCCGCGCCGGACCGCTGCCTGCTGGTGGACTGCCTGACGCTGTGGCTGACCAACCTGCTGCTCGCCGACGACGGCGCGCACCTGCAACACGAAGTGAACGAACTGCTGGCCACGCTGCCGGCCCTGCCGGGCCGCATCCTCCTGGTCAGCAACGAAACCGGGCTGGGCGTGGTGCCCCTGGGCGAGCTGACGCGGCGCTACGTCGACGAGGCCGGCTGGTTGCACCAGGCCCTGGCCGAGGCCAGCGAGCGGGTGCTGTTCACCGTCGCCGGCCTGCCCATGACCCTCAAGGGAGACCCCGTATGAGCCTGCAATGGTGGCGCGAAGCCTGCCAACCCACGGACCGCGTGGCGCGCGACAAGGCCGCCGCGCGCCAGGACCAGTTGACCAAGCCGCGCGGCGCCCTGGGCCGCCTGGAAGAGGTAGCCGTGCACCTGGCCAGCCTGCAGGGCCGCGAGCGGCCGAGCCTGGAGCACCTGTGGATCGCCCTGTTCGCCGGCGACCACGGCGTGGTGGAGGAGGGCGTCTCGGCCTACCCGCAGGCGGTGACCGGCGAGATGCTACGCAACTTCGTGCGCGGCGGCGCGGCCATCAGTGTGCTGGCCCGCGACCTGGGCGCGCGCCTGGAAGTGATCGACCTGGGCACCGCCGTGCCCCTGGAACCGCTGCCCGGCGTGCTGCACCTGATGGTCGGCGCCGGCACCCTGAACTTCGCCCGCGAGCCGGCGATGACCGCCGCGCAGTGCCTGATCGCCCTGGAAGCCGGGCGCGAATCCGTGCGCCGCGCGCAGCAGGCCGGCAGCGAGCTGTTCATCGGCGGCGAGATGGGCATCGGCAACACCACCTGCGCCGCAGCCCTGGCCTGCGGCCTGCTGGGCGAGCGCGCGGCTGCCCTGGTCGGCCCCGGCACCGGGCTGGATGCGCAAGGCGTGGCACACAAGGCCGAGGTCATCGAGCGCGCCCTGGCCTTGCATGGCGGGCACTGCGCCGAGCCCTTCGAGGCCCTGTGCCGCCTCGGCGGCTTCGAGGTGGCGGCCCTGGCCGGCGCCTACCTGGCCTGCGCGCAGAAGGGCATCGTCGCCCTGGTGGACGGCTTCATCTGCAGCGTCGCGGCGCTCTGCGCGGTGCGCTTCAACCCGCAGTGCCGCGACTGGCTGCTGTTCGCCCACAGCGGCGCCGAGCCCGGCCACCAGCGCGTGCTCCAGGCCCTGGAGGCGCAGCCGCTGCTGGACCTGGGCCTGCGCCTGGGCGAGGGCAGCGGCGCCGCCCTGGCCGTGCCGCTGCTGCGCCAGGCCTGCCGGCTGCACGCCGGGATGGCCACCTTCGCCGAGGCGGCGGTGTCGGACCGCCCGGCATGAGCCTGCGCCTGGACCTGCTGCGCCACGGCGAAACCGAACTGGGCGGCGGCTTCCGCGGCCGCCTGGACGACGCCCTGACCGCCGCCGGCTGGGCGCAGATGCAGGCCGGCCTGGGCCTGGAGCAGCCCTGGGAGGCCCTGGTCAGCTCGCCGTTGCGCCGTTGCGCCGCCTTCGCCGAGCGCCTGTCGGCCGCAAGCGGCCTGCCGCTGCAGCTGGAACCGGACCTGCGCGAGATGGATTTCGGCGAGTGGGAAGGGCTTTCCGCAGCTAAGCTGATGGAGACTGATAGCGATGCGCTAGCCCGCTTCTGGAACGACCCCTACGCCTTCACCCCGCCGGGCGGCGAACCGCTCGCGGCCTTCGAGGCGCGGGTGTTCGCCGCCCTGCAGCGGCTGTACGCGACGCATGCCGGAAAGCACCTGCTGCTGGTGACCCATGGCGGCGTGATGCGCCTGCTCGGCGCGCGCGCCCAGGGCCTGCCGCGCGAGCAGTTGCTGCAGGTGAGCGTCGCCCACGGCGAACGACTGGCGCTGCGCATCGAGCCGCAGGCCGGCGGCTGGAGCATCCAACCGGTCGAGTCCGCCGTGAGCGCGCCCCGATGAGCAACCTGTTCCTGCCGTTGATCGCCCTGCAGTTCCTCAGCCGCATCCCGATCCGCCTGGGCGAGGTGCCCACGCCCGAGCAGTTCGGCCGCGCCACCTTGTTCTACCCGCTGGTAGGCGCGCTGATGGGCGGCGGGCTCTACGCCCTGGGCTACTTCTTCGGCGAGACCTACCTGCTGCTGCACGCCGCGTTGCTGCTGGCCGTGTGGGTGGCCTTCAGCGGCGCCCTGCACCTGGACGGCCTGGCCGACACCGCCGACGCCTGGGTGGGCGGGCTGGGCGACCGCGAGCGCACCCTGGCGATCATGAAGGACCCGCGCAGCGGCCCGGTGGCGGTGGTGGTGCTGGTAGTGCTGTTGCTGGTGAAGTTCTGCGCCATCGCGGCGCTGCTCGACGCCCACCACTTCTGGGCCCTGCTGCTGGCGCCCTGGCTCGCGCGGGTGGCCCTGCCGCTGCTGTTCCTCACCACCCCCTACGCCCGCCCCGGCGGCCTCGGCCAGGCCCTGGCCGACCACCTGCCGCGCCGCGCGCTGCCCTGGATGCTGGCGTTCAACGCCGCGCTGATGCCGCTCACCGGCCTGAGCGGCCTGGTGGCGCTGGTGGTGGCGCTGGCGGTGTTCCTCTGGTGGCGCAACCGGCTGATGGCGCGGCTGGATGGCACCACCGGGGATACGGCGGGGGCTTTGGTGGAGTTGGTGGAGTGTGCGGTGTTGGTGGGGTTGGCGATTTAGGGTCGAGGGTAATCAGTCGGTCAGGCCGGTGTGTTGGGTTGGCGCCGCCCCTCTCCCTAACCCTCTCCCTGAAGGGAGAGGGGACCGTTCGGAGCGCTTGGATATTCCTGAGTCAGCCGGCAACACCGAGGGTTTCCGGCTGAAACCATTCCTTCTCTCGGCACGGACAAGCCCCCTCACCCTTCAGGGAGAGGGGGCCGTTCGGAGCGCTTGGATATTTCTGAGTCAGCCGGCAATGCCGAGGGTTTCCGGTTGAAACCATTCCTTCTCTCGGCACGGACAAGCCCCCTCTCCCTTCAGGGAGAGGGCTGGGGAGAGGGAGCGGACTTCCCGCCGGGCACCTCACCCCAAGGCGAACACCCTCACCCCAACGTCTCCGGCGGCGCCTCGTAGCTCCCCGACTCATAGCTCACCCCATGCCTCATCTTCGGCGGCGCATCCCCCGCATGCAGGCTGGTGACCGTGTCGATGATGGTCTTGTCTTCCAGCGTCATGCGGTCGAGCATCCTCAGGTGGGCGATCCAGTTGTCCACCAGGAACACCTCCTGCCAGGCCTCCTTGTCGCTGATGTCGCGGTACAGCGCCCAGCGTTCGGCGCCGTTGCGCAGGCGCAGGCGGCGCAGCGCCTTGGCCGCGCGGACGAAGTCGCGGGTGCGCTCGGCCGGGATGCGGTATTCGATGGTCACCAGCACCGAGCCGCGCTGGGTGTCGAAGACGAAGGTCGGCTCCCCCGGCAGGGTGCTGGGCGCGCGGGCGATGCTGCCGGGGTTGAGTTCCGGCAGGCGCGAGTTGTACAGCAGCGCCACCGACACCAGCAGCAGGCAGCCGGCGGCCAGCAGCGCGCCCTGCACGCCCAGGGTGCCGGCGAAGTGGCCCCAGAGGAACGAGCCCAGCGCCAGGCCGCCGTAGATGGCCGTCTGGTACAGCGCCAGGGCGCGCGCCTTGACCCAGTCCGGCACCAGTATCTGCACCGCCGAGTTGTAGCTGGCCACCGCGGCTATCCAGCAGCTGCCGCCAAGGATGAGAGCGGGGAACAGCACCCAGAGGCTGTCCACCGTGCCGAGGATGAGCAGCACCAGGCCGAGGGTGCCGCCGCCCAGGCTGATCAGCCGGCTGGTGCCGATCACCTTGCGCAGGCGGCCGACCAGGGTGCTGCCGAGGATGGCGCCCAGGCCCAGGGCGCCGAGCATGTAGCCGTACACCGAGGCGTTGCCGTCGGGGTTGCGGTGCGCCAGCAGCGGCAGCAGCGCCCAGACCGCGCTGGCCGACAGGCCGAACACCGCCGAGCGCAGCATCACCAGGCGGGTGACGCTGGAGTACTGGGTGAAGCGCAGCGCCGCCACCACCCCTTCGACGATGTGTTCCGGCGGCAGGGTGCGCTTGGGTACCTCGCGGCGCCATTGCCAGATGGCCCAGATCAGCGAGGCGTAGCACAGGCAGTTGAACAGGAACACCCAGGGCGCGCCGGTGGCCGACAGCAGCAGGCCGCCGATGGCCGGGCCGACCGCGCGGGCGACGTTGTAGTTGACGCTGTTGAGCAGCACCGCGTCGCCCACCAGGCGCGCCGGCACCTGCTCGTTCACCGCCGCCTGCCAGGCCGGGATGGTGATGGAGCTGCCCAGGGACAGCCAGAGGATGGAAGCGATCAGCAGCAGCGGGTCGAGGTAGCCGAGGAATGCCAGCAACGTCACCAGGGCGGCGCCGGACAGTTCGATGGACAGGCCGACGAGCATGATCTTGCGCCTGTCGTGGTTGTCCGCCAGCACCCCGGAGAGGATCGACAGCAGCACCAGCGGCAGCGCCGAGGCGACCTGGATCATCGCCACCATCAGCGGGCTGGCGTGGGCCTCGGTGACCACCCAGGCGGCGGCCACCGACTGCGCCCAGGTGCCCAGGTTGGCGAACAGGTTGCAGATCCAGATGATGCGGAAGGCCGCGATGCCGAACGGGGCGAGCACACCGCTGCGCTGGGGATCGGCCTCGTTCTTCAGCGGCAGGTCGTTCTTCGGTGAAACGGATTGCAGCATGGGGGAAATGCCTTCTTGCGATGGCCGGCGACGACGGCGCCCTGCCGGCAGGTCATGCCCGGCAAGTGTAGTGGCTGGCCCCGCGCTCGCCATTGATGATGGTCAGCCTGGCCTTATCGGTGAATCGCCCTGGCCCTCTGCGACAGTGCCCCGCGGCGCCGGGGTTGCTAGGCTGCGGGGCATCGTCCGAGAAGAGTGGAGACCCCATGAGCCACCGGTTGCGCATTTGTCTGCTGCTGTCCCTGCTGATCCTGCCGCGTTGCCTCTGGGCCTGGTCCAACCATGCCCTGGGCAGCTACCTAGCCCTGGCGCAATTGCCTGCCGTGGCCACTGCGCCGGCGGTGCCCATGGAGTCGCTGGAAGCCTTCCTCGCCGCCGAGCGCGAGGGCCTGGTGCCATTGCTCGACGAGCAGGAGCGCTTCGCCCGCGAGCACTTCCGCCAGTACCCGGCGCGGCCCGACGCGCTGCGCTTCACCGGCTCGGAGCAGGACCTGCGCCTGGCCTTCCTCACGGCCCTGCGGCTGAACCCGGAGATCAAGCTGGCCAACGCCATCCAGCCCGAGCCGGGGCACGACCAGCCCGGGCGGCCGCACCTGAAGGCGTCCGACGTGCTGGTGTTCCGCGACCTCGCCGGCTGGGCGCGCTGGCGCTTCATCGCCCTGCAGCCGGGCGAGCCCGTTTCGGCCCTGGCGGTGCTGGCCAGCGCCACGGACGAGCCGGACTTCGGCCACGACATCCACCTGTTCAGCGACAGCCCCGGCGCGGCCGGCCAGCGCTATGGCTTCGGCCCGCAGCCGTTCGGCGACCCGGGCTACGAGTTCAGCTCCCAGGCGCCATTCCACATGGGCTTCTACCACGAGTCGCCGATCATCTTCGCCGGCGCGCCCTACCTGCAGCGCAGCTGGCCGGAATGGCGCGCCTACCAGTTCCACGGCCTGGCGCGCTACGCCTTCGAGCATGGCCACCCGTACTGGGGCTACCGCTTCCTCGGCTGGTCGATGCACTACATCCAGGACCTGACGCAGCCCTACCACAGCACGCCATTGCCCGGCGAAACCACTGCCAGCATGTTGTGGACCGCGCTCAAGGCCATGGCCGGCTTCGACGCCGACAAGAAGGCCGCCATCCGCCGCGTGGCCAGCCGCCACCTGGGCGTGGAGCGCTACCAGCTGGACTGGCTGCTGGAGTCGCTGCGCAAGCCGCAGGCGTCGGCGTTGCTCGCCGCCTATGCCGATACCTCCGGCGACGACGGCTATCCGGCGTATTCGGCCGATTACCCGCGGGAGGTGGTGGCGGCCGAATCCCATGCCCATGCGGCGGCCTTCGATGCGGCGATCGGTCATTGGCTGGCAAGGGTCCCGGCAGATGCCGGCGTCGGTTTCAGCGCCGGCAACGAACTGGCGCCGCTGCAGCACGATGCGCAGCTGGACGAGCAGTTACTGGCGTTGATCCGGGCGTTCGGGGCGCACAGCCGCAACCTGGCGAGGTCGGTGCTGCAGCGTTAGGGAAGGGGGAAGGGAGAGAACCTGCAACGCGCCGCGAAGGGGGCGTGGACCCTTCGCGGTTGCGTTCCGGATGGGCCTAGCCGCCAGTGCAGCCGTTGCCCCAGACCTGGTACTCGATGGTGTGACGCTCGCCCTTCGAGTCTTCGTAGGTCATCTGCGCGGGCACGACCCCGCACTGGTTGGAGACGTCGGTGGTGGAAACCACGTGGGCGACGTCCAGGTTCATTCCGTAGGTGTATTGCTCCACTGCCGGACTCTGAGGTTGGGCAGCCTCGTCCGCTTGCGCAGCGAGGGCGAGCGAGGAGAAGCCGGCCAGGGCCAGAACGACTAGGGCTTTCATGAATTTTCCTGCCTTTTTCCCGAGCGGGAGCCGCATCCGGGCGCACGCGGCCAGGACGAAGTTCATCGGCTTCATCGGGAAGATGTCTTTAGGGATGTTGCGATCGGGTTCTTGGGTGTTGCGGCGCGCTTCAACAGCAAGCAAATGGTAGGTCCGCGGCGGGCATATTCATATGCCTGGAAGCCAGAAATACCTCGTACTAATAGGCAACAATCCAGCAGCGGCGCGGGTTTGCGGGGAGCGCGCGGGCATAATGACGCTGCGCGGTCGTGTCGCAGCCGTTGCGCGATAGGGGCTGGTGTAGCGGGCCCTGCCCGCGATTTCGCGCGCAGGGCGCGCTCCTACATGGAGTCGCGCCGGTGGGTCCGGCTATCGCGGACAAGGTCCGCTACGACCGTGCTTCCTGGAACCGTGGGAGCAACTGTCTTGCGGGCCGCACCGAGACGCTCTTCGTAGGATGGGTTGAGCTTGCGAAACCCATGCGGTTGCGGTGATGGGTATCGCTTCGCTCAACACCATCCTACGAAAAGCCACGCTCGCTCATGCGGTAGGAGCGGACTCTGTCCGCGATTCGCGCGCAGGGCGCGCTCCTACAGGTGGGGCACGGCGCGCGGCTTTCTCAACCCCGCGAGCTCTCCCGCAGCGGCGAGCTGGGGTCGAGCAGCGAGGTGCGGATGAAGTGCAGGTAGCTGCACATGCGCCGCAGCGGCGAGGTGTCGAAGTGCGGCGGGCGCGGTTCCTGGGTGCTGCGGGTGCTGTGGATGGCGTGCTCCACCGCCGCCAGGGCGCGCAGGCGGTTGTGCTCGCTGGGCTGGATGAACAGGCGGATCAGCGCCCGGCCCATGGCGCGGATGGCGCGGCGCCAGGGCATGTGCTCGGCGTACCAGGGCTCGTCGGGCAGCACCGCCTGTTCGCGGCGCAGCTCGATGATCGCCAGGCCCACCTCCTGCACCTGGAACATCCAGCGCAGCAGCCGGCGCTGCACGTCGGGGCGGCCGCTGGCCAGGCCGTAGGCCTGGTTGAGCAGGTCGCGGGTGCCGCTTTCGAAACCGGCCGACAGGCCCTTCAGCGGGTCGCTGATGGTGTGCACCACGCGCATGCGCAGTTCGGCCTCCAGGCGCTCCCACAGCCAGGGGCGGTTGGGCGGCAGTATCACCATCGCCGCCACCACAGCCATGCCCATGGACAGCAGCATGGCCAGATATTCGTTGATGAAGGTGTAGGCGTCGTAGCGCGCCAGGTTGGCCGGCAGCGAGGCGATGCAGAACCACACCAGCAGGCCCACGCCGTAGCCGCTCCACTGCGGGCGGGTGATGAGGAAGGCGCCGAGGGCGAACACCGGCGCCAGCGCCATGCACAGCAGCGGGAAGCCATCCAGGTGCGGCAGCACGCGGAAGGTGAGGATGAAGCCCAGCGTGGCGCCCAGCAGGGTGCCGAAGGTCAGCTGCAGCGACAGGCGCTTGGGGTTGGGCGAGGCCGAGGACAGCGCGGCGATCAGCACCGAGGTGAGGGCGAAGGTGGCGCCGCTGAGCCACGAAGTCTCGATCCAGAACACCCCGCCGACCAGCACCAGCAGCGCGCAGCGCAGCCCGGCGACGGCCGCGGCCACGGCGTTGGCCTTGGGCGTGAAGCGTTCCTTCCACTGCTCGCGGGCGTGCCGGTGGGCGGCCAGGGAGGCGTGGGTCTGGGCGTAGTCGTGGAGGTCGCCGGCGAAGCGGAACAGCAGCTCGGCGGCGGTCTCGAAGTCCAACTGGTCGGCTTCCCGCGGGCAGGCGTGGGCGAGCCTGGCGCGGGCCTCGCGGATCTGCGGCATCAGCTGCTGGCGGCAGTGTTCCAGCTGGGCGGCGAGAAAGGCCGCGTCGGCGTCGCGCAGCGGCCGGCCATGCCAGCCGGCGAGCAGCCCGCCGACCTCCACCAGGCACGGCATCAGCACTTCCAGCACGGCGCCGGCCTGGCGTTCGCGCAGGCGGTCGAGCAGGCGCTGCAGGGCGTGGAAGCGCGTGGTCAGCTGCATGAACTCGCTGTTCAGACGCGCCAGGCGGCCGCTGCGCAGGCGCATGTGCGGGTCTTCGAAGGCGGTGACGTTGCGCAGGTTCTCCAGGCCCACGGCCTCGGCGGCGATGCGCGCGGCGGCCTGCTCGAAGCGGGCGTGGTCGAGGGTGCCTTCCAGGCCGGCGGCGGCCAGCCCGGCGAAGTCGCCGAAACGTGTGTCCAGGGCATTGCGCAGCACGGCGCTGCTGGTCTGCGGCAGCACCAGGGCGCTGACCAGGCCGGTGCAAAAGATGCCCAGGGTGATCTCCAGCACCCGCCACAGCGCCGACATGAAGGCGCCTTCCGGGTGCAGGGTGGCGGGGATGCCGATCATCACCGCGGTGTAGCCGGCCAGCAGGCAGGCGTAGGCGCGGAAGTCGCGGTAGCGCGCGGCGCCGGCGGTGCACAGGCCGACCCAGATCGACACGCAGAGCAGGAACAGCACGCGTTCCTGGGCGAACAGGGCGATGAAGGTGACCATCACCGTGAGCCCGGCCAGGGTGCCGAGGATGCGGTAGAAACTCTTGGCCAGGACCTGCCCGCTCTGCGGCTGCAGCACGATGAAGGCGCTGACCAGCACGGTGTTCGGCTGCGGCAGCTCCAGGCGGTAGGCCAGCCACAGGGCGAGGAAGGCGGTGAGCAGGGTCTTGCCGATGAACACCCAGGTCACCCCGTCGCTATGGGCCCAGGCGGACGCCGCCTGGCGCAGCGCGTCGGCGCCGGGCAGGCGCGCGCTGATGCGGGTGAGGCTGTTCATCGGGGCAGCGGCGAGTCGGGAACTGTGCAACCACAGGGCTGCGGGAAGGGCGACGGAGCAGGGGCGAAACGAGCCTGGCGCGTATGGCGGAACACAGCTGTGAATCCTGGGAACTGCGGAGGGGCCGCGGTGGGGAGGCGATTCTAGAAAACCGCCGGAGGCAGGATAAGCTGACAGTTGGGCGAATTATTGTTGCCTGAAAAACAACAATTCGCCGTGGGCAGTTATGCGACAATTCGCCGCCTGTCGCGAATCTGTAACAAGACTTTGCTGTAGCCGGCATCGCCCGGCACGGCGCGCGGACAGGCTCTCAGGAGAAATGATGGACCTGCTGCACAACATGCGTGCCTTCGTCTGTGTCGCCGAGACCGGCAGCTTCACCGCCGCCGCCCAGCGCATGGACCTCACCACGGCCTACGTCTCGCGTACCGTGGCCAAGCTCGAAGCCCACCTGCGTACCCGCCTGCTGCACCGTACCACCCGCCGCATCGCCCTCACCGAGGCCGGCCAGCGCTACCTGCTGCGCTGCCAGCAGATCCTCGGCTACATCGAGGAAGCCGAGGCCGAGGCCAGCGACGCCCACTCGCGCCCGGCCGGCAAGCTCAAGGTGCATGCCATGACCGGCATCGGCCAGCACTACCTGATCAAGGCGATCTCCCAGTACTGCGAGATGTACTCGGAAGTCAGCTTCGACCTGACCTTGGCCAACCGCACCACCGACATCCTCGACGAGGGCTACGACATCTCGGTGGTGATCGCCCCCGAGCTGCCCGACTCCGGCTTCGTCTCCAAGCGCCTGGGGCAGACCCACAGCGTGCTCTGCGCGGCGCCCGCCTACGTGACGCGACATGGCTCGCCCAAGGTGCCGGCGGAACTGGCCGCGCACCGCTGCCTGCGCCTGGTGAACAGCGTGATGTCGCTGGATAAGTGGCTGTTCCACGGCCCGGACGGCGAGGAGCTGGCGCACATCGACCACACCCACTTCCAGGTCAACACCGCCGATGCCCTGACCGAGGCGGTGGTGGCCGGCATGGGCATAGGCGCGCTGCCGGTGTACTCGGCGGTGGAGGGCCTGCGCAACGGCAGCCTGGTGCGGGTGATGCCCGGCTACAGCCTGTTCCACCTGAACATCTACGCGCTCTACCCGTCGCGGCAGTTCCTCGATGCGAAGATCCGCACCTGGGTCGAATTCCTCCGCGACTGCATCCCCGGCATGCTCGCCGAGGACGAGCAACTGATGCTCGAACACAGCGCGCGCCTGCCCAACTGAGGCGCCAGGCCGCCTGAATCGCGCCGCCCGCCCGGGCGGCGTACTTTTTCACAAATGCCTCACCACGGCCGGTTGTGGGACTTTTCGTAGCCGCATTCCGATCTGCCGAACGCTGCCTTGGGAAAAGGTGAATTCACCGAACGCTGCCGCTGCGTCAGTCTGGGTTGCCCAGGCCGCCCGGCGGCCGGTCTCACCGATACAAGAACAAACCGAGGGTGAAGCAATGTTTGGTTCGAAGCTGCGGGCGCTGCTGGGCGCCCTGATGGTGCTTGGCGCCGCTATGGCGCACGCTGCCGATGCCCCTGTGGTGATCAAGTTCGCCCACGTGGTCGCGGACAACACGCCCAAGGGCCAGGGCGCGCTGCTGTTCAAGAAGCTGGCCGAGGAGCGCCTGCCCGGCAAGGTGCGGGTGGAGGTGTACCCGAACTCCTCGCTGTTCGGCGACGGCAAGGAGATGGAGGCGCTGCTGCTGGGCGACGTGCAGATGCTGGCGCCGTCGCTGGCCAAGTTCGAGCAGTACGCCAAGCCGTTGCAGATCTTCGACCTGCCGTTCCTATTCGACGACATGGCCGCCGTCGACCGCTTCCAGGCCGGCCCGGCCGGACGCAAGCTGCTGACCTCGATGGAGGACAAGGGCATCACCGGCCTGGCCTACTGGCACAACGGCCTGAAGGTCATGTCGGCCAACAAGCCGCTGCGCGAGCCCCGCGATGCCCGCGGCCTGAAGTTCCGCGTGCAGGCCTCCGCGGTGCTGGAGGAGCAGTTCAAGGCGGTGCGCGCCAATCCGCGCAAGATGTCCTTCGCCGAGGTCTACCAGGGCCTGCAGACCGGCGTGGTCAACGGCACCGAGAACACCTGGTCGAACTACGAGAGCCAGAAGGTCAACGAGGTACAGAAATACATGACCGAGTCCGATCACGGCCTGATCGACTACATGGTCATCACCAACACCAGGTTCTGGAACGGCTTGCCGGCGGACATCCGCACCCAGTTGCAGGCGATCCTCGACGAGGTCACGGTGTCGGTGAACCAGCACGCCGAGAAGCTCAACCAGGACGCCAAGAAGGCGATCGCCGCCTCCGGCACCTCCGAGATCATCGAACTGACCCCGCAGCAGCGCGCCGACTGGCGCGAGGCGATGCAGCCGGTGTGGAAGAAGTTCGAGGGCGACATCGGCGCCGACCTGATCAAGGCCGCCCAGGACGCCAACCAGGGTTGAGCCACGCGCGGGCGGGGCAGCGTTCGCCGCCCGCGCCCGCAGCACCCGCACGAGCCCACCACCACAGCCTACGGAGACTTCCATGACGGCCCTTCGGCGCGCCTGGGATCACTTCGAGGAGGGCTTCATCGCCTTCCTGCTGGCGGCCATGACCCTGGTCACCTTCGTCTACGTGATCCTCAACAACCTCTACACCCCGTTCTACAGCCTGGCCGACCGCTGGGAGGCCGGCAGCGAAACGCTGTTCGCCATCGGCGACTTCATCATCGGCCTGGCCCAGTCCATGACCTGGAGCGTCGCCCTGACCAAGGCGCTGTTCGCCTGGCTGATCTTCTTCGGCCTGGCCTATGGCGTGCGCACCGCCGGCCACATCGGTGTCGACGCCCTGGTCCGGCTCGCGCCGCGCCCGCTGCAACGCCTCATCGGCCTGGTCGCCTGCCTGTGCTGCCTGGGGTATGCCGGGCTGATCGCCGTCGGCAGCTTCGACTGGGTGCGCACCCTGTTCATCGCCGGCATCGGCGCCGAGGACCTGGGCCACTATGGCGTGCGCCAATGGCACATCGCGTTGATCGTGCCGCTGGGCTACGCCCTGGTGTTCATCCGCTTCCTCGAGATCCTCGTGCGCATCCTGCGCGGCCAGCAGACCGGCCTGGGGCTCGCCGACGAAGCCGCCGACGCACTGAAGGTCAAGGAAGACGAGGGCCGCAGCCAATGACCGTTCTGTTCCTGTTCCTCCTGCTCTTCGTACTGATGTTCATCGGCGTGCCGATCGCCGCTTCGCTCGGCCTGGCCGGCTCGATCACCATCATGCTGTTCAGCCCCGACTCGGTGCGCTCGCTGGCGATCAAGCTGTTCGAGACCAGCGAGCACTACACGCTGCTGGCGATCCCGTTCTTCCTGCTGTCCGGCGCCTTCATGACCACCGGCGGCGTGGCCCGCCGGCTGATCGACTTCGCCAATGCCTGCGTCGGCCACATCCGCGGCGGGCTGGCCATAGGCGCAGTGCTGGCGTGCATGCTGTTCGCCGCCTTGTCCGGCTCGAGCCCCGCCACCGTGGCCGCGGTCGGTTCCATCGCCATCGCCGGCATGGTCCGCTCCGGCTACCCGCAGGCGTTCGGCGCCGGCATCATCTGCAACGCCGGCACCCTGGGCATCCTCATCCCGCCGTCGATCGTCATGGTGGTGTACGCCGCCGCCACGGAGCAGTCGGTGGGCAAACTGTTCATGGCCGGCGTGATCCCCGGGATACTGCTGGGCGTGGTGCTGATGGTGGCGATCTACCTGGTGGCGCGCTACCGCAAGCTGCCGGCGCTGCCGCGGGCCAGCCTGGGCGAATGGCTGCGCTCGGCCCGCGAGGCGCTCTGGGGCCTGCTGCTGATCGTGATCATCCTCGGCGGCATCTACACCGGGATGTTCACCCCGACCGAGGCGGCCGCGGTGGCGGCGGTCTATGCCGGCCTGGTGGCGATCTTCGTGTACCGGGACCTGCGCATCCGCGAAGTGCCGCGGGTGCTGCTGGAGTCGGGCAAGCTGTCGATCATGCTGATGTTCATCATCGCCAACGCCATGCTCTTCGCCCACGTGCTGACCACCGAGCAGATTCCCCAGCAGATCACCGCCTGGGTCCTGGACCAGGGCTTCAGGCCCTGGCAGTTCCTGCTGGTGGTGAACCTGGTGCTGCTGGTGGCCGGGGCCTTCATGGAACCCTCGGCGATCATCCTGATCCTGGCGCCGATCCTGTTCCCGATCGCCATGCAGCTGGGCATCGACCCGATCCACCTGGGCATCATCATGGTGGTGAACATGGAGATCGGCCTGATCACCCCGCCGGTCGGCCTCAACCTGTTCGTCACCTCGGCGGTGACCGGCATGCCGCTGACCGGGGTGGTCCGCGCGGCGACGCCCTGGCTGATGATCCTGCTGCTGTTCCTGATCCTGGTCACCTACGTGCCCTTCATCTCCCTCGCGCTGCCGCAGGCGCTGGGCATGTGACGCATTGCCGCAGGCCCCGTCGGCCGGGCTGATGGGGCCTATCACTACGACTAAGGATTGGTAAGACCATGGTCGTATGGTCCCTGCGCACCCCGGCCGTTACAACTTGGTCCCAACAAGAACAACACTCCGAACCGAGGTAATGCGTCATGAGTGCGGCATCCGTGTATCCCGTGCGTCCCGAAGTGGCCGCCAATACCCTGACCGACGAAGCCAGCTACAAGAAGCTGTACCAGCAGTCGGTGGTCAACCCCGACGGCTTCTGGCGCGAGCAGGCCCAGCGGGTGGAGTGGATCAAGCCCTTCACCAAGGTCAAGCAGACCTCCTTCGACGACCACCACGTCGACATCAAGTGGTTTGCCGACGGCACGCTCAACGTTTCCTACAACTGCCTGGACCGGCACCTCGCCGAGCGCGGCGACCAGTTGGCGATCATCTGGGAAGGCGACGACCCGTCCGAGCACCAGGAAATCACCTACCGCCAGTTGCACGAGCAGGTCTGCAAGTTCGCCAACGCCCTGCGCGGCCAGGACGTGCACCGCGGCGACGTGGTGACCATCTACATGCCGATGATCCCGGAAGCCGTGGTGGCCATGCTCGCCTGCACCCGCATCGGCGCCATCCACTCCGTGGTGTTCGGCGGCTTCTCCCCCGAAGCCCTGGCCGGGCGCATCATCGACTGCCGCTCGAAGATCGTGATCACCGCCGACGAAGGCGTGCGCGGCGGCAAGAAGACCCCGCTCAAGGCCAACGTCGACGACGCCCTGACCAACCCGGAAACCAACAGCGTGCAGAAGATCATCGTCTGCAAGCGCACCGGTTCGGACATCAAGTGGAACGCGCACCGCGACGTCTGGTACGAAGACCTGATGAAGGTCGCCGGCACCACCTGCGCACCCAAGGAAATGGGCGCCGAGGACCCGCTGTTCATCCTCTACACCTCCGGCTCCACCGGCAAGCCCAAGGGTGTGCTGCACACCACCGGCGGCTACCTGGTGTACGCCTCGCTGACCCATGAGCGGGTATTCGACTACCGCCCTGGCGAGGTCTTCTGGTGCACCGCCGACATCGGCTGGGTCACCGGCCACAGCTACGTGGTCTACGGCCCGCTGGCCAACGGCGCCACCACCGTGCTGTTCGAAGGCGTGCCGAACTACCCGGACATCACCCGCGTCGCCAAAATCGTCGACAAGCACAAGGTCAATATCCTCTACACCGCGCCCACCGCCATCCGCGCCATGATGGCCGAGGGCAAGGCCGCGGTCGAAGGCGCCGACGGTTCCAGCCTGCGCCTGCTGGGCTCGGTGGGCGAACCGATCAACCCGGAAGCCTGGCAGTGGTACTACGAGACCGTCGGCCAGTCGCGCTGCCCGATCGTCGACACCTGGTGGCAGACCGAGACCGGCGCCTGCCTGATGACCCCGCTGCCGGGCGCCCACGCGCTGAAGCCGGGCTCCGCCGCCAAGCCGTTCTTCGGCGTGGTGCCGGCGCTGGTGGACAACCTGGGCAACATCATCGAGGGCGCGGCCGAGGGCAACCTGGTGATCCTCGACTCCTGGCCGGGCCAGGCGCGCACCCTGTACGGCGATCACGACCGCTTCGTCGACACCTACTTCAAGACCTTCAAGGGCATGTACTTCACCGGCGACGGCGCCCGCCGCGACGAGGATGGCTACTACTGGATCACCGGCCGCGTCGACGACGTACTCAACGTCTCCGGGCACCGCATGGGCACCGCCGAGATCGAGAGCGCCATGGTCGCCCACCCGAAAGTGGCCGAGGCCGCGGTGGTCGGCGTGCCGCACGACATCAAGGGGCAGGGCATCTACGTCTACGTCACGCTGAACGCCGGCGAGGAAGCCAGCGAGCAACTGCGCCAGGAACTCAAGGCCTGGGTGCGCAAGGAGATCGGCCCGATCGCCACCCCGGACGTCATCCAGTGGGCCCCGGGCCTGCCGAAGACCCGCTCGGGCAAGATCATGCGCCGCATCCTGCGCAAGATCGCCACCGCCGAGTACGACGCCCTGGGCGACATCTCCACCCTGGCCGACCCGGGCGTGGTGCAGCACCTGGTGGACACCCACCGGGCGATGAAAGCCGCCTGATCCGCCTCCGCAACGAAAAACGCCCCGGCTTGCCGGGGCGTTTTTCTTTCTTCCACTGTAGGACAGACCGAGCCAGAATGCTCTTCGTAGGAGCCATGCTCGCCTGTAACGTAGGAGCAACTGTCTTGCCGGCTGCGCCGAGGTGCTCTTCGTAGGATGGGTTGAGCTTGCGAAACCCATGCGGTGGCGGTGATGGGTATCGCTTCGCTCAACCCATCCTACGGGGCTTCCCTGGAACTGTAGGAGCGGACCTTGTCCGCGATAGCCGACCGTCCCGGCGCGATTCGCGGATGAGATCCGCTACGCCACCCCACCCACGCCATTCCCATGTAGGAGCGCGCCCTGCGCGCGAATCGCGGGCAGGGCCCGCTCCTACAGGTTGATGCCCGACGCCGAATGGCATGCGGTAACACCTCCCGCCACGCTGCGACAAAATGAGGCGCCTGGAAACATTTCGCACGCTTTCTATGCGCCTTTTCTGAACTCCAGAAAACTACCCCAGGCTGGAGGCCGCGTATTCATTGAGGTGTCCATTAATTGGCTCGATACCTGCAATGAAAATTGGTTTTACTCTTCCCGCCTTGATCACCTAAAATCCGCCCCGTCAAGATGTCGGAGCCCGCTCTCCGGTGCTTCTATAATTAGTTGTCGCATTGAAGAAATAACCGCCCAGGGGCTGTCGCTAGAATGCCGCTCACCCTGGATGGCGTGGTTTTCCACGAGAAACCCGCCACGGCAATGCGCGCAGACGACAATAACCTTCACTTCTGCACGGGCAGCCTGGGCCAACCCCTTTCTCCTGCCAATCGAAGTCCTACCCTCGAAGGAGTTACTGATGAAGAAGTTCGCACTTCTCGGCGCGCTGGCGCTCTCCGCTATCACCGCTATGGCCCACGCCGACGACAAGCCCGTGCGTATCGGCATCGAAGCGGCCTACCCGCCGTTCTCCTTCAAGACCCCCGATGGCCAGCTGGCCGGCTTCGACGTCGACATCGGTAACGCCCTGTGCGAAGAGATGAAGGTCAAGTGCACCTGGGTCGAGCAGGAATTCGACGGCCTGATCCCGGCGCTGAAAGTGCGCAAGATCGACGCCATCCTCTCGTCGATGACCATCACCGACGAGCGCAAGAAGTCCGTGGACTTCACCAACAAGTACTACAACACCCCGGCCCGCTACGTGATGAAGGAAGGCTCGGCGCTGAACGACCCGCTGACCGACCTCAAGGGCAAGAAGGTCGGCGTGCTGCGCGGCAGCACCGCGGATCGCTACGCTTCCGGCGAGCTGACCCCGGCCGGCGTGGAAGTGGTGCGCTACAACTCCCAGCAGGAAGCCAACATGGACTTGGTGGCCGGCCGCGTGAACGCGGTGGTCGCCGACTCGGTCAACCTCGACGACGGCTTCCTCAAGACCGACGCCGGCAAGGGCTTCGCCTTCGTCGGCCCGCAACTGACCGACGAGAAGTACTTCGGCGAAGGCGTGGGCATCGCCGTGCGCAAGGGCGATAGCGCCCTGGCCGGCAAGTTCAACGCGGCCATCGCCGCGCTGCGCGCCAACGGCAAGTACAAGCAGGTCCAGGACAAGTACTTCAAGTTCGACGTCTACGGCTCGAACTGATCCCTGACTGGAAAGTGGCGCAAACCCGGGCCGAGGCCCGGGGACCGTTGCCGTTTCGGCGCGAGTTGCGTTGCTGCGACAAATGACGCCAGGCTAGGCGCGGGATGCAGGCAATGGTGTTCCCTTGCCAAATCCCGCAACGACGCATGGCGTCATTTGCCGCGCAACCCGAAGGGACGGGCTATTTTTTGTGCGGGGGCCTCGCTCGCTGTTCATCTGGGATGACCGAGCCGTGACGCGTGCACCTTGCCCCGCGCAAAAAATTGTTCCGTCGCGGCCGTGACGAAACGGTAACGGTCCCTGCTGTTTGTGCCACTTTTTTATTGGGCGGCGGACGCTGGGCGACCGCGGCCGGTTTTCCCGGGCTCCGTGGCCCGTCGTTCTGCGTTCGCCGCTGCGGCGAGCGGTTGCATGAGGTGCTGACCATGTTCAACGGTTACGCGGCCACCATCGTCGATGGTGCCTGGCTGACCCTCCAGCTCGCCCTGTTGTCGATGGCCCTGGCGGCGGTGCTCGGCCTGGTCGGCGCGGCCTTCCGCCTGTCGCCGGTCAGGTGGCTGGCCTGGTGCGGCGACGCCTACTCCACGGTGATCCGCGGCGTACCCGACCTGGTGCTGATCCTGCTGATCTTCTACGGCGGCCAGGACCTAGTGAACCGCGTCGCGCCGCTGCTGGGCCACGACGACTACATCGACCTCAACCCCTTCGTCGTCGGCGTCGGCACCCTCGGCTTCATCTTCGGCGCCTACCTCTCGGAAACCTTCCGCGGCGCCTTCATGGCCATCCCCAAGGGTCAGGCCGAGGCCGGTTTCGCCTACGGCATGAGCCACCTGCAGGTGTTCTTCCGCGTGCAGGTGCCGCAGATGATCCGCCTGGCCATCCCCGGCTTCACCAACAACTGGCTGGTGCTGGTCAAGGCCACAGCGCTGATCTCGGTGGTCAGCCTGCAGGACATGATGTTCAAGGCCAAGCAGGCCGCGGACGCCACCCGCGAGCCGTTCACCTGGTACCTGTTCGTCGCCGCCCTCTACCTGGTGGTGACCAGCGTCTCGCTGCTGTTGCTGCGCTTGCTCGAGCGCCGCTACTCGGTGGGCGTCAAGGTCGCGGATTTGTAAGGGGAGCCACGCGATGATCTTCGACTACACCGTCATCTGGGAAAACCTGCCGCTGTACTTCAGCGGCCTGCTGGTGACCCTCAAGCTGCTGCTGATCTCCCTGGCCGTGGGCCTGCTGCTGGCCGTGCCGCTGGCGCTGATGCGGGTGTCCAAGCGCCCGGCGGTGAACCTGCCGGCCTGGCTCTACACCTACGTGATCCGCGGCACGCCCATGCTGGTGCAGCTGTTCCTGATCTACTACGGCCTGGCCCAGTTCGAGACGGTGCGCAACAGCGTGTTCTGGCCCTGGCTGTCCAATGCCAGCTTCTGCGCCTGCCTGGCCTTCGCCATCAACACCAGCGCCTACACCGCGGAAATCCTCGCCGGCAGCCTCAAGGCCACGCCCCATGGCGAGATCGAGGCGGCCAAGGCCATGGGCATGTCGCGCCTGAAAATGTACCGCCGCATCCTCCTGCCCTCGGCGCTGCGCCGCGCGCTGCCGCAGTACAGCAACGAGGTGATCATGATGCTGCAGACCACCAGCCTGGCTTCCATCGTCACCCTGGTGGACATCACCGGCGCCGCGCGTACCGTGAACTCGCAGTACTACCTGCCGTTCGAGGCCTTCATCACCGCCGGGGTCTTCTACCTGATCCTGACGCTGATCCTGGTGCGCCTGTTCAAGGCCGCCGAACGCCGCTGGCTGGCCTACCTGGCGCCGCGCAAGCACTGAGGCGGAGGAGGGGAACATGCAACGCATCGATCACCTGTTGCCCTGCGCCAGCCTCGGCAGCGAACGCCGCCTGAGCCTGTTCCGCTACGGCGCCGGCCCGCGCAAGGCCTACATCCAGGCCAGCCTGCACGCCGACGAGCTGCCGGGCATGCGCACCGCCTGGGAGCTGAAGCTGCGCCTGGCCGCGCTGGAGGCCGAAGGCCGCCTGCTGGGCACGGTCGAGCTGGTGCCGGTGGCCAACCCCATCGGCCTCGACCAGTGGCTGCAAGCCAGCCATCTCGGGCGTTTCGAGGCGAACAGCGGGCAGAACTTCAACCGCGGCTTCGTCGACCTGGCATCCCTGGTCGAGCCACGCATCGCCGGCCAACTGGGCGCCGATGCCGAGGCCAACGTGCAACTGATCCGCCAGCACATGCGCGAAGTCCTCGACGCGCTGGCGCCGGCCACCTCCGAGCTGCAAGCCATGCAGCGCCTGCTGCTGCGCCATGCCTGCGACGCCGACGTGGTGCTCGACCTGCACTGCGACTTCGAGGCCTGCATCCACCTCTACGCCATTCCCCAGCACTGGCCGCAATGGCGCTCCCTCGCTGCACGGCTGAAGGCGGGCGTGGCGCTGCTGGCCGAGGACTCCGGTGGCAACTCCTTCGACGAATCCTGCTCGCTGCCCTGGCTGCGCCTGGCCCGTGCTTATCCACAGGCCGCCGTGCCTGCGGCATGCATGGCCACCACAGTCGAGCTGGGCAGCATGGGCGATACCCGCGTCGAGCAGGCGCGCGACAACGCCGAGGCGATCCTGGCCTTCCTCGCCGAACAGGGGCTGATCGCCGGCGAATGGCCGCAAGCGCCGGCCGAATGCTGCGAAGGCATGCCCTTCGAGGGCACCGAATACCTCGCCGCGCCCCATGCCGGGGTGGTCAGCTTCCTGCGCCGCGCCGGCGACTGGGTGGAGAAGGGCGAGGCGCTGTTCGAGGTGGTGGACCCGTTGAACGACAAGGTCAGCACCGTGTGCGCCGGAACCGCCGGCGTGCTCTTCGCCCTGGAGCGGGGGCGCTACGCGCTGGCGGGACACTGGATGGCCAAGGTGGCCGGGCGCGAGCCGTTCCGTACGGGCCGGCTGATCAACGACTGAATTCGAGTAACCGACATGTACAAACTGGAAATCCAAGACCTGCACAAGCGCTACGGCACCCACGAAGTGCTCAAGGGCGTTTCCCTGGCGGCGAAAGCGGGCGACGTGATCAGCATCATCGGCTCCTCCGGCTCGGGCAAGAGCACCTTCCTGCGCTGCATCAACCTGCTGGAGCAGCCCCACGCCGGCAAGATCCTGCTCAACGGCGAGGAGCTGAAGCTGGTGCCGAACAAGGACGGCGCGCTCAAGGCCGCCGACACCCGTCAGCTGCAGCGCATGCGCTCGCGCCTGTCGATGGTGTTCCAGCACTTCAACCTGTGGTCGCACATGAGCGCCCTGGACAACGTCATCGAGGCGCCCGTGCACGTGCTCGGCGTGTCGAAGAAGGAAGCCCTGGAGAAGGCCGAGCACTACCTGGCCAAGGTCGGCGTGGCGCACCGCAAGGACGCCTACCCGGCGCACATGAGCGGCGGCGAGCAGCAGCGCGTGGCCATCGCCCGCGCCCTGGCCATGGAACCGGAGGTGATGCTGTTCGACGAGCCGACCTCGGCGCTGGACCCG
This sequence comes from Pseudomonas sp. NBRC 100443, assembly GCF_030268185.1. Taxonomy (NCBI): domain Bacteria; kingdom Pseudomonadati; phylum Pseudomonadota; class Gammaproteobacteria; order Pseudomonadales; family Pseudomonadaceae; genus Pseudomonas; species Pseudomonas sp. NBRC 100443. The sequence continues at coordinate 141,815 of NZ_BSQE01000007.1, read as the reverse complement.
GAGCTGGTCGGCGAAGTGCTCAAGGTCATGCAGGACCTGGCCCAGGAAGGCCGCACCATGGTGGTGGTGACCCACGAGATGGGCTTCGCCCGCGAGGTCTCCAACCAGCTGGTGTTCCTGCACAAGGGCCTGGTGGAAGAGCGCGGTTGCCCGAAGGAAGTCCTGGCAAATCCTCAATCGGACCGCCTCAAGCAGTTCCTTTCCGGCAGCTTGAAGTAAGCTGTCCCCCGACGAAGTCGACAGAAGCCTCCGCATGACTGCCCAACGCATCGGTTTCCTGCTCTGGCCCCAGACCCGCGCGCTGACCCTGGCGCTCGCCGAGGAGGCCCTGCGGGTCGCCCGGCGCCTGCACCCCGAAGCGCTCTACGACCCGGTGTTCATGAACGCCGAGCAACCCGCCGAGGGCGAAGGCTGGCGCCTGCCGGGGCAGGCCTGGCAGGGCGTGCTGGAGCAGTGCCAGCGCGTCTTCCTGGTCGCCGACGAGGCGCCGCAGCAGGTTTCCGCGCCGCTGGCCGCCGCGCTCAAGCAACTGGCCCGCGGTGGCGCCAGCGTCGGCGCGCTGTCCGCCGGCATCTACCCGCTGGCCCAGCTCGGCCTGCTCGACGGCTACCGCGCCGCGGTGCACTGGCGCTGGCACGACGACTTCACCGAGCGCTACCCCAAGGTCATCGCCACCAACCACCTGTTCGAGTGGGACCGCGACCGCCTCAGCGCCTGCGGCGGCATGGCCGTGCTCGACCTGCTGCTGGCGGTGCTGTCCCGCGACCACGGCGCGGAACTGGCCGGCGCGGTGTCCGAGGAGCTGGTGGTCGAGCGCATCCGCGAGGGCAGCGAGCGCCAGCGCATCCCGCTGAAGAACCGCCTCGGCTCCAGCCACCCGAAGCTCACCCAGGCGGTGCTGCTGATGGAAGCGAACATCGAAGAGCCGCTGACCACCGACGAGATCGCCCAGCACGTCTGCGTGTCGCGTCGCCAGCTGGAGCGCATCTTCAAGCAGTACCTGACCCGCGTGCCCAGCCAGTACTACCTGGAACTGCGCCTGAACCGCGCGCGGCAGATGCTCATGCAGACCAGCAAGTCGATCATCCAGATTGGCCTGTCCTGCGGGTTCTCCAGTGGGCCGCACTTCTCCAGTGCTTACCGTAATTTCTTTGGCGTTACCCCTCGTGAGGACCGGAACCAGCGTCGTGGGCAGGGGGCTGCCGATGGTGCGCCGGGGCCTGGGGAGCGGGGGTGAGCTGAGTGGGGGAGGCTCCCGGTTACGCTGGTGTTGGGCGTGGCCGCGTTCCCTCTCCCTAGCCCTCGGCTGCGCGCCCCGCCCTGAAGGGAGAGGGAGCCGTCCGTGCCGAGAGGAGGCCAGGTTTCAGTCGGCGATATTTGGCGTTGCCGGCTGACGCCAGAACATCCAGCCCTGCCCAACGGTCCCCTCTCCCTTCAGGGAGAGGGTTAGGGAGAGGGGCGGAGCCGAGCCAAGGCACCGTAGCCACCGGGGAATCCCCTTCGCGAGCAAGCTCGCACCTACAAGAGCAAGCGCGGTGCTGCGTGGGCTTTTCGTAGGAGCGAGCTTGCTCGCGAACAATCGGGATTTCCCGGCACCGCCGAACGCCCCGAAGGGGAAGGGCCAGGCGTCCTCTCGCTCCCACGAAAACCCCACCCAACCTTCCCCCGTCCGACCATCGAACAAATTCCCCCGCGCCTTGTACCCGCAGGCCCGCCCTGGCTTTACACTGCGCCTTACCGACGCTTTCTGTCGCATTTCCGAAAGCCTCGGAAATCCACGGGTTGGCGCTATAAGAAGTTGTCGCTTGGCGGCAATGCCAACCGGTTTTTCGTCCCTACAATCCTTCCATCGATAGCCGCCTCACCAGGCAGGAGAACACCGATGTCCGCTCCGCACGCTCAGGTACAACGCTCCGACTTCGACCAGCTGATGGTCCCCAACTACTCCCCGGCCGCTTTCATTCCGGTGCGTGGGCAGGGTTCGCGAGTCTGGGACCAGAGCGGCCGCGAGCTGGTGGACTTCGCCGGTGGCATCGCCGTGAACTCCCTGGGCCACTGCCACCCGGCGCTGGTGGGCGCGCTGGCCGAGCAGGCCAACAGGATCTGGCACGTATCCAACGTGTTCACCAACGAGCCGGCCCTGCGCCTGGCGCAGAAGCTGATCGGCGCCACCTTCGCCGAGCGGGTGTTCTTCGCCAACTCCGGCGCCGAGGCCAACGAGGCCGCGCTCAAGCTGGCGCGCCGTTACGCCCACGACGTCTACGGCCCGCAGAAGTACGAGATCATCTCGATGGTCAACAGCTTCCACGGCCGCACCCTGTTCACCGTCAACGTCGGCGGCCAGGCCAAGTATTCCGACGGCTTCGGGCCGAAGGTCGAAGGCATCACCCACATCCCGTTCAACGACCTGGATGCGCTCAAGGCCGCCATCTCGGACAAGACCTGCGCGGTCATCATCGAGCCGGTGCAGGGCGAGAGCGGCGTGCTGCCGGCCGACAAGGCCTACCTGGAAGGCGTGCGCAAGCTGTGCGACGACAACGGCGCGCTGCTGATCTTCGACGAAGTGCAGAGCGGTTTCGGCCGTACCGGCTACCTTTACGCCTACCAGCACTACGGCGTGGTCCCGGACATCCTTTCCAGCGCCAAGAGCCTGGGCGGCGGCTTCCCCATCGGCGCCATGCTGACCACCGCGAAGATCGCCGAACACCTGGTCGTCGGCACCCACGGCACCACCTACGGCGGCAACCCGCTGGCCTGCGCGGTGGCCGGCGCGGCCTTCGACGTGATCAATACGCCCGAGGTGCTCGAAGGCGTGCGCGCCAAGCACGAGCGCTTCAAGGCGCGCCTGGAGAAGCTTGGCCGGGAATACGGCATCTTCACCCAGGTCCGCGGCCTCGGCCTGCTGATCGGCGCGGTGCTGGCCGATGCCTGGAAGGGCAAGGCCAAGGATGTGTTCAACGCCGCCGAGAAGGAAGGCCTGATGATCCTCCAGGCCGGCCCGGACGTGGTGCGCTTCGCGCCCAGCCTGGTGATCGACGACGCCGACATCGACGAAGGCCTGGATCGCCTAGCGCGCGCGGTGGCCAAGCTCACCCGCGGCTGATCCGCAGTACGGCGCCGGGCACCCCGCCGGCGCCGGTTCGATGCGGCCGGCTTGCCCGGCCGTTTTTCGCAGGCCCCGAATGCGTTGGCGCAGGCTGTGCCGTGCCCGCGACGCGAAGGGGAAGTTCATATGGTTTTGTCTGGTTAGAGGAGTGACGCCATGCTGGTGATGCGCCCCGCCCAAGCGGCCGACCTGCAGCAGGTGCAGCGTCTCGCCGCGGACAGCCCGGTCGGCGTCACGTCGCTGCCGGACGACGCGGAACGGCTGAAGGAAAAGATCCTGGCCTCGGAGGCCTCGTTCGCCGCCGAAGTCAGCTACAACGGCGAGGAAAGCTACTTCTTCGTCCTCGAGGACACGCAGACCGGGCAACTGGTCGGCTGCTCGGCCATAGTCGCCTCGGCCGGCTTCTCCGAGCCCTTCTACAGCTTCCGCAACGAGACCTTCGTGCACGCCTCCCGCGAGCTGAAGATCCACAACAAGATCCACGTCCTCTCGCTGTGCCACGACCTCACCGGCAACAGCCTGCTGACCAGCTTCTACGTGCAGCGCGAGCTGGTGAACACGCCCATCGCCGAGCTCAACTCCCGCGGCCGCCTGCTGTTCATGGCCAGCCACCCGGAGCGCTTCGCCGACGCCGTGGTCACCGAGATCGTCGGCTACAGCGACGAGCAGGGCGAATCGCCGTTCTGGAACGCCGTGGGGCGCAACTTCTTCGACCTCAACTACAGCGAGGCCGAGAAGCTCTCGGGCCTGAAGAGCCGCACCTTCCTCGCCGAGCTGATGCCGCACTACCCGATCTACGTGCCGCTGCTGCCGGACGAGGCCCAGGAAGCCATGGGCCAGGTGCACCCGCGGGCGCAGATCACCTTCGACATCCTGATGCGCGAAGGCTTCGAGACCGACAACTACATCGACATCTTCGATGGCGGCCCGACCCTGCATGCGCGCACCTCGGGCATCCGCTCCATCGCCCAGAGCCGCCTGGTGCCGGTGCGCATCGGCGAGGTGCCCAAGGCCACCCGCAGCTACCTGGTCACCAACGGCCTGCTGCAGGACTACCGCGCCCTGGTCGCCGAGCTGGACTGGGTGCCCGGCAAGCCGGTGACCCTCAGCGCCGAAACCGCCGAGGCCCTGGGCATCGGCGAAGGCGCCAGCGTGCGTCTGGTAGCGGTTTAACGAGCTGGAAGCCAGAAGCCGGAAGCTGGAGGCTCAGCGCTTTCAACTTCCAGCTTCCGGCTTCCGGCTCATAGCTTGAACGGAGTGAATATGATCGTTCGTCCTGTCACCAGCGCCGACCTGCCGGCCCTCATCGAACTGGCGCGCAGCACCGGCACCGGGCTGACCACGCTGCCGGCCAACGAACAGCGCCTGGCGCACCGCGTCGGCTGGGCCGAGAAGGCCTTCCGCGGCGAAGCCGAGCGCGCCGACGCCGACTACCTGTTCGTCCTCGAGGACGATGCCGGCAAGGTCGTCGGCATCTCCGCCGTGGCCGGCGCCGTCGGCCTGCGCGAGCCCTGGTACAACTATCGCGTCGGCCTCACCGTCAGCGCCTCCCAGGAACTGGGCATCCACCGCGAGATCCCCACGCTGTTCCTGGCCAACGACCTCACCGGGCAGTCCGAGCTGTGCTCGCTGTTCCTGCATGCCGACCACCGCACGGGCCTCAACGGCCGCTTGCTGTCCAAGGCGCGCTTCCTGTTCATCGCCGAGTTCCGCGAGCTGTTCGGCGACAAGGTGATCGCCGAGATGCGCGGCATGTCCGACGCCGACGGCCGCTCGCCGTTCTGGGAAAGCCTGGGCCGGCACTTCTTCAAGATGGAATTCAGCCAGGCGGACTACCTGACCGGCGTCGGCAACAAGGCCTTCATCGCCGAACTGATGCCGAAATTCCCGCTGTACACCTGCTTCCTCTCGGAAGAGGCGCGCAACGTGATCGGCCGCGTGCACCCGGACACCGAGCCGGCGCTGGCCATGCTCAAGGCCGAGGGCTTCAGCTACCAGGGCTACGTCGACATCTTCGACGCAGGCCCGGCTATCGAGGCGCCGACCGAGAAGATCCGCGCCATCGCCGACAGCCAGGCACTGGTGCTGGCCATCGGCACGCCCGGCGACGACGCCGAGCCTTACCTGATCCACAACCGCAAGCGCGAGGAATGCCGCATCGCCGCGGCCCCGGCGCGGGTCGCCGCCGGCTCCCTGGTGGTCGACGCGCAGACCGCCAAGCGCCTGCGCCTGTCCGCCGGCGCCTCGGTGCGCGCGGTGCCGCTGTCCGCCGGAAAACGCTGATCCCGCGCGGATCGGAGGAGAACAAGAGATGACTACCCACTACATCGCCGGCCAGTGGCAGGCGGGCGAGGGCGCTACCCTGGAATCCCTCGACCCGGTCAGCCAGGCCGTGGTCTGGAGCGGCCGCGCCGCCAGCGCTGCACAGGTCGACGCCGCCGTGGCCGCCGCCCGCGCCGCCTTCCCGGCCTGGGCGCGGCGTCCGCTGGAAGAGCGCATCGTCGTGCTGGAAACCTTCGCCGCCACCCTCAAGGCGCGCAGCGACGAGCTGGCCCGGGCGATCGGCGAGGAAACCGGCAAGCCGCTGTGGGAAGCCGGCACCGAAGTCACCAGCATGGTCAACAAGGTGGCCATCTCGGTCCAGGCCTACCGCGAGCGCACCGGCATCAAGAGCGGCCCGCTGGCCGACGCCACTGCCGTGCTGCGCCACAAGCCGCACGGAGTGGTCGCGGTGTTCGGCCCCTACAACTTCCCCGGCCACCTGCCCAACGGCCATATAGTGCCGGCGCTGCTGGCCGGCAACTGCGTGATCTTCAAGCCCAGCGAACTGACGCCCAAGGTCGCCGAGCTGACCGTCCGCGCCTGGATCGACGCCGGCCTGCCGGCGGGCGTGCTCAACCTGGTGCAGGGCGCCCGCGACACCGGCGTGGCCCTGGCTGCGCACGCGGACATCGACGGCCTGTTCTTCACCGGCTCCAGCCGCACCGGCAACCTGCTGCACAGCCAGTTCGGCGGCCAGCCGCAGAAGATCCTGGCGCTGGAGATGGGCGGCAACAACCCGCTGATCGTCGATGAAGTGAAGGACATCGACGCCGCCGTCTACACCATCATCCAGTCCGCCTTCATCTCCGCCGGCCAGCGCTGCACCTGCGCGCGGCGCCTGCTGGTGCCGGCGGGCGAGTGGGGCGACGCCCTGCTGGCGCGCCTGGTGGCGGTGACCGCGAGCATCAAGGTCGGCCGCTTCGACGAACAGCCGGCGCCCTTCATGGGCTCGGTGATCTCCCTGGCCGCCGCCGAGCACCTGCTCAAGGCCCAGGAACAGCTGCTGGCCAACGGCGCCGTGGCCCTGCTGGCCATGTCCCAGCCGCTGGAAGGCGCGGCCCTGCTGACCCCCGGCATCCTCGACGTGAGCGGCGTGGCGCAGCGCCCGGACGAAGAATTCTTCGGCCCGCTGCTGCAGGTCATCCGCTACGGCGATTTCGACGAAGCCGTGCGCGAAGCCAACGCCACCCAGTACGGCCTGGCCGCCGGCCTGCTGTCCGATTCCCGCGAGCGCTTCGAGGGCTTCCTGCTCGACAGCCGCGCCGGCATCGTCAACTGGAACAAGCAACTGACCGGCGCCGCCAGCAGCGCGCCCTTCGGCGGTATCGGCGCCTCCGGCAACCACCGCCCGAGCGCTTACTACGCCGCCGACTACTGCGCCTATCCGGTGGCCTCGCTGGAAAGCGAAAGCCTTGCCCTGCCTGCAACCCTGACTCCGGGAGTGAGCCTGTGATGACCGCCCATGAAATGAACTTCGACGGTCTTGTCGGCCCGACGCACAACTATGGTGGCCTGTCCTACGGCAACGTCGCCTCGCAGAGCAACAGCCAGGTGGCGTCCAACCCGAAGGAAGCCGCCAAGCAGGGCCTGGCGAAGATGAAGGCGCTGATGGAAATGGGCTTCAAGCAGGGTGTGCTCGCCCCGCAGGAACGCCCGGCCGTGGCCTCGCTGCGAGCCCTCGGCTTCAGCGGCAGCGATGCCGAGGTGATCGCCAAGGCGGCGAAGGAAGCCATGCCGCTGCTCGCCGCGGTCAGCTCGGCCTCCTGCATGTGGACGGCCAACGCCGCCACCGTCAGCCCCAGCGCGGACACCGCCGATGGCCGCGTGCACTTCACCGCGGCGAACCTGAACTGCAAGTTCCACCGCTCCATCGAGCACCCGGTCACCAGCCGCATCCTCGGCGCCATGTTCCGCGACGAGAAACACTTCGCCCACCACGCGGCGCTGCCGGCGGTGGCGCAGTTCGGCGACGAGGGCGCGGCCAACCACACGCGCTTCTGCAAGGGCTACGGCGAGGCCGGCGTGGAGTTCTTCGTGTTCGGCCGCAGCGCCTTCGACAGCCGCTTCCCGGCGCCGCAGCGCTACCCGGCGCGGCAGACCCTCGAAGCCTGCCAGGCGGTGGCCCGCCTGCACGGCCTGGGCGAGGAGGGCGTGGTCTACGCCCAGCAGAACCCGGCGGTGATCGACCAGGGTGTGTTCCACAACGACGTGATTTCCGTGGGCAACGGCGAGGTGCTGTTCTACCACCAGGACGCCTTCCTCGACACCGACAAGGTACTGGCCGAGCTGGACGCCAAGCTGGGCCGCCGCGGCGGACGCTTCCAGCCGGTCTGCGTGCCGGGCGACCAGGTGAGCGTGGAAGACGCGGTCAGGTCCTACCTGTTCAACAGCCAACTGCTCAGCCGCGCCGACGGCAGCATGCTGCTGATCGTCCCGGAAGAGTGCCGGCAGAACGAGCGCGTGTGGAACTACCTGTCGCGCCTGACTGCCGAGGGCGGGCCGATCCGCGAAGTGAAGGTCTTCGACCTCAAGCAGAGCATGCAGAACGGCGGCGGCCCGGCCTGCCTGCGCCTGCGCGTGGCGCTCAACGAGGCCGAGCTGGCCGCGGTGAACCCGGGCGTGGTCATGACCCCGGCGCTGTACGACACCCTGGTGGCCTGGGTCGACAAGCACTACCGCGACCGCCTGTCCGAAGCCGACCTGGCCGACCCGCAGTTGCTGGTGGAGTGCCGGACGGCATTGGATGAACTGAGCCGGATCCTTAAACTGGGCTCCGTCTATCCCTTCCAGATGAGTTGAACATCATGACCACCGAAAGCCTCCCGCTGATCCTCGAAGACGCCACCGGCGCCCGTCGCGAGACCCACAGCGCCCGCCTGGCCATCCGCCTGGAGGGCCGCGACCTGTGGCTGGAGGCCGACGGCAAGGGCGGCCTGCTGATCTACGCCGAGTCCTTCGAGGAGGACACCGAGGTGCCGCTGCTGGTGGTCCGCCCGCAGGCGGTCAACCAGCTCAGCCTGAGCCTGGAGCTGGAGGCCGCCGAAGTCCACGAACATGGTCCAGACTGTGGATGTGACCATCACTGATCGCAGGGGCCGCCGCCCGCAGGTGCCGGCGGCCAACCGGGAGACCCGCGCATGCTAGCACTGGGCAAGCTGCTCGACCTGACCCTCGTCGGTCGCGAGCCGACCGAGAAGATCCAGCTCACCGCCGACGGCACGCGCCTGCACTGGCTGGCCGAAGGCGCCCTCGAGGTGACCCCCGCCAGCGGCCGCGACAACGGCCTGGACCTGCTGCTCTCGGCCGGCATCCACGGCAACGAGACGGCGCCCATCGAACTGCTCGACCGCCTGGTCCAGCGCATCGCCCGCGGCGAGCTGAAGCCGGCGGCGCGCCTGCTGTTCCTGCTCGGCAACCCGGAGGCCATGCGCCGTGGCGAGCGCTACCTGGAACAGGACATCAACCGCCTGTTCTGCGGCCGCCACGAGGACGGCAGCGGCAGCGAGGCCCTGCGCGCCGCCGAGCTGGAACGCCTGGCCGCGGCCTTCTTCGCCCGCGACGGCCGCCAGCGCCTGCACTACGACCTGCACACGGCGATCCGCGGCTCGAAGATCGAGCAGTTCGCCCTCTACCCCTGGAGCGAGGGCCGCGAGCATTCCCGCGCGGAGCTGGCGCGCCTGCGCAGCGCCGGGATAGACGCGGTGCTGCTGCAGAACAAGACCGGCATCACCTTCAGCTCCTACACCTACAGCCGCCTGGGCGCCGAGGCCTTCACCCTGGAACTGGGCAAGGCGCGGCCGTTCGGGCAGAACCAGGTGGTCAACCTGGGCCGCCTGGAGGCGCTGCTGCAGGTGCTGGTCGACGGCAGCGAGGCGCCGGTGGAGGAGGGCGGGCTGGACGGCCTGCAGCTGTTCGCCGTGTCCCGCGAGGTGATCAAGCACAGCGACCACTTCCGCCTGCACCTGGACGACGCCGTGGACAACTTCACCGAGCTGGACCACGGCTACCTGCTAGCCGAGGACATCGGCGGTACCCGCTGGATCGTCGAAGAGAAAGGCGCGCGCATCATCTTCCCCAACCCGCGGGTGCGGAACGGCCTGCGCGCCGGCATTCTCGTGGTGCCCACCAAGCTCTGAGCGCCTGGCGCTCGGGGGCTGCCCCACCCAGGTCATTCCCCTGTAGGAGCGCGCCCTGCGCGCGATTTCGCGGGCAGGGCCCGCTCCTACAGGTTGCCGGGAGGCACGGTATTCCTCCCATCGTAGCGGACCTTGTCCGCGATAGCCGAAATCACCGGCGCGATTCGCGGATGAGATCCCTACGCTGCGCCACCCGTGCAATTCCCCTGTAGGAGCGCGCCCTGCGCGCGAAATCGCGGGCAGGGCCCGCTCCTACAGGTTGGCGGGAGGCACGGCATTCCTCCCATCGTAGGAGCGGACCTTGTCCGCGATAGCCGAACGTTCCGGCGCGAATCGCGGATGAGATCCGCTCCTACTCTGTTCCACCCACGCCATTCCCCTGCCGCGAATAGCCGCCTTCCAAGCCTTGTCCCCAGGCAGCCAAGCACATAGCATCGGGCTCTTTCCCCGCGTCCCAGGAGCCCCGTCATGTCCGTCATCGACCTTCGCAGCGACACCGTCACCCTGCCCAGCGCCGGGATGCGCGAGGCCATGGCCCGGGCCGAGCTGGGCGACGACGTGTATGGCGAGGACCCCACCGTCAACCGCCTGGAGGCCGTCCTGGCCGAACGCCTGGGTTTCGAGGCCGGGCTCTTCGTGCCCAGCGGCACCATGAGCAACCTGCTCGGGCTGATGGCCCACTGCGAACGCGGCGACGAGTACATCGTCGGCCAGCAGGCCCACACCTATAAATACGAAGGCGGCGGCGCCGCGGTGCTCGGCTCCATCCAGCCGCAGCCCATCGAGGGCGAGGCCGACGGCTCGCTGGACCTGGCCAAGGTCGAGGCGGCCATCAAGCAGGACGACTTCCACTTCGCCCGCACCCGCCTGCTGGCGCTGGAAAACACCATGCAGGGCAAGGTCCTGCCGCTGGCCTACCTGGCCGCCGCCCGCGAGCTGACGCTGCGCCGCGGCCTGGCCCTGCACCTGGACGGCGCGCGCCTGTACAACGCCGCGGTCAAGCTGGGCGTGGATGCCAGTGAGATCACCCGCCACTTCGATTCCGTCTCGGTGTGCCTGTCCAAGGGCCTGGGCGCGCCGGTGGGCTCGGTGCTGTGCGGCAGCGCCGGGCTGATCGGCAAGGCCCGGCGCCTGCGCAAGATGGTCGGCGGCGGCATGCGCCAGGCCGGCGGGCTCGCGGCGGCCGGGCTGTATGCCCTGGACCACCAGGTGCAGCGCCTGGCCGAGGACCACGCCAACGCCGAAACCCTCGGCCGCGGCCTGGCGGACCTGGGCTACGCCGTCGAGCCGGTGCAGACCAACATGGTCTACGTCGACCTCGGCGAGCGCGCCGCGGCCCTGCGCGACTTCCTCGGCGGGCGCGGCATCCGCGTCAGCGCCGCCCCGCGCCTGCGCCTGGTTACCCACCTGGACGTGAAAACCGCGGACATTCCCCGTATCGTCGAGGCTTTCGCCGCCTTTCGTCGCGACTGACTAGGATAGAGGCGCAATAGCTGCCATCTATCGTAGAAACACACTGTACCCGGTGCGCAGGGCCGATATAATGCGGCCCTTTGCCGGCGATTCGTGGCCGCATTTTTCCGTGGAAGAACCTATGAAAAGCGCTGAAATCCGTGAAGCCTTCCTCCGCTTCTTCGAAGAGAAGGGGCACACCCGCGTAGCGTCCAGTTCGCTGATTCCGGCGAACGACCCGACCCTGCTGTTCACCAACGCCGGCATGAACCAGTTCAAGGACTGCTTCCTCGGCCTGGAAAAGCGCGCCTACACCCGCGCCACCACCAGCCAGAAGTGCGTCCGCGCCGGCGGCAAGCACAACGACCTGGAAAACGTCGGCTACACCGCGCGCCACCACACCTTCTTCGAAATGCTGGGCAACTTCAGCTTCGGCGACTACTTCAAGCGCGACGCCATCCACTACGCCTGGGAATTCCTCACCTCGGACAAGTGGCTGAACCTGCCCAAGGACAAGCTCTGGGTCACCGTCTACGCCAGCGATGACGAGGCCTACGACATCTGGACCCAGGAAGTCGGCGTGCCCGCCGAGCGCATGGTGCGCATCGGCGACAACAAGGGCGCCCCCTACGCCTCCGACAACTTCTGGGCGATGGGCGACACCGGCCCCTGCGGCCCCTGCACCGAGATCTTCTACGACCACGGCGCCGACATCTGGGGCGGCCCGCCCGGCTCCCCGGAAGAGGACGGCGACCGCTACATCGAGATCTGGAACAACGTGTTCATGCAGTTCAACCGCACCGCGGACGGCGTCATGCACCCGCTGCCGGCGCCGAGCGTGGACACCGGCATGGGCCTGGAGCGCATCAGCGCCGTGCTGCAGCACGTCCACTCGAACTACGAGATCGACCTGTTCCAGAGCCTGCTCAAAGCCTCCGCCGAAGCCATCGGCTGCGCCAACGACGACGCGCCGTCGCTGAAGGTGGTGGCCGACCACATCCGTTCCTGCAGCTTCCTCATCGCCGACGGCGTGCTACCGTCCAACGAGGGCCGCGGCTACGTGCTGCGCCGCATCATCCGCCGCGCCTGCCGCCACGGCAACAAGCTGGGCGCCAAGGGCAGCTTCTTCCACAAGATCGTCGCCGCCCTGGTGGCCGAGATGGGCGAGGCTTTCCCCGAGCTGAAGCAGCAGCAGGCGCACATCGAGCGCGTGCTCAAGACCGAGGAAGAGCAGTTCGCCAAGACCCTGGAGCAGGGCCTGAAGATCCTCGAGCAGGACCTGAGCGAGCTGAAGGGCAGCGTCATCCCCGGCAACGTGGTGTTCAAGCTGTACGACACCTACGGCTTCCCGGTGGACCTGACCAACGACATCGCCCGCGAGCGCAGCCTGACCCTCGACGAGGAAGGCTTCGAGCGCGAGATGGAGGCCCAGCGCGAGCGCGCCCGCTCCGCCAGCGCCTTCGGCATGGACTACAACGCCCTGGTCAAGGTCGACGGCGACACCCGCTTCCTGGGCTACCAGGGCGTGTCCGGCGCCGGCCAGATCATCGCGCTGTTCAAGGACGGCAAGGCCGTCGAGAAGCTCACTGAAGGCGAGGAGGGCGTGGTCGTCCTCGACCAGACGCCGTTCTACGCCGAATCCGGCGGCCAGGTCGGCGACTGCGGCACCCTCTCCGGCGCTGGCGTGCGCTTCGACGTGCGCGACACCACCAAGGCCGGCGGCGCCCACCTGCACCACGGCATCGTCGCCCAGGGCAGCCTGAGCGTCGGCGCCGCGGTCAAGGCCGAGGTCGATGCCAGCGTGCGCCAGGCCACCGCGCTGAACCACTCCGCCACCCACCTGCTGCACGCCGCGCTGCGCCAGGTGCTGGGCGACCACGTGCAGCAGAAGGGCTCGCTGGTGGACAGCCAGCGCCTGCGCTTCGACTTCAGCCACTTCGAGGCCATCAAGCCCGAGCAACTGAAGCAGCTGGAGGACATCGTCAACCGCGAGATCCGCGCCAACAGCGTCGTGGAAACCGAAGAGACCGACATCGACACCGCCAAGGCCAAGGGCGCCATGGCGCTGTTCGGCGAGAAGTATGGCGACCAGGTGCGCGTGCTGACCATGGGCGGCGGTTTCTCCGTCGAACTGTGCGGCGGCACCCACGTCGGCCGCACCGGCGACATCGGCCTGTTCAAGATCACCAGCGAAGGCGGCGTGGCCGCCGGCGTGCGCCGCATCGAGGCGGTGACCGGCGCGGCTGCGCTGGCCTACCTCAACGGCGCCGAAGAGCAGCTCAAGGAAGCGGCCGGCCTGGTCAAGGGCAGCCGCGACAACCTGCTGGACAAGCTCGCCGGCCTGCTGGAGCGCAACCGCCAGCTGGAGAAGGAGCTGGAGCAGCTCAAGGCCAAGGCCGCCAGCGCCGCCGGCGACGACCTGGCCGGCTCGGCCGTGGACGTGGCGGGCGTGAAAGTGCTGGCCGCGCGTCTCGACGGCCTGGACGGCAAGGCGCTGCTGGCGCTGGTCGACCAGTTGAAGAACAAGCTGGGCAGCGGCGTGATCCTGCTCGGCGGCGTGTTCGAGGAGAAAGTGGTGCTGGTCGCCGGGGTGACCCAGGACCTGGCCGCCAAACTCAAGGCCGGCGACCTGATGAAGCAGGCCGCGGCAGCCGTGGGCGGCAAGGGCGGCGGTCGCCCGGACATGGCCCAGGGCGGCGGCACCGACGCCGGCAAGCTGGACGAGGCCCTGGCCCTGGCCAAGGCCTTCGTCGAACAGGGCCGGTAAGCACCGGCAAGGCCAGGCCCGCGGCGCGCCCGGCGGGCCTTGGCAAGGGGCAGCGATGTCTGTCTAATGGGCGCCCTTCAGGAATCAGGCGGCTTTTGAAATGGCTTTGATCGTACAGAAGTTTGGAGGGACCTCCGTCGGCACCGTCGAGCGTATCGAGCAGGTAGCCGAGAAGGTGAAGAAATTCCGCGAGGCGGGTGACGATATCGTGGTGGTGGTTTCCGCCATGAGCGGCGAGACCAACCGCCTGATCGGCCTGGCCAAGCAGATCATGGACCAACCGGTTCCGCGCGAACTGGACGTCATGGTCTCCACCGGCGAGCAGGTGACCATCGCCCTGCTGAGCATGGCCCTGATCAAGCGCGGCGTGCCGGCGGTTTCCTACACCGGCAACCAGGTGCGCATCCTGACCGACAGCGCGCACACCAAGGCGCGTATCCTGAGCATCGACGACGCCAACATCCGCGCCGACCTCAAGGCCGGCCGCGTGGTCGTGGTCGCCGGCTTCCAGGGTGTGGACGAGCACGGCAGCATCACCACCCTCGGCCGCGGCGGCTCCGACACCACCGGCGTGGCGCTGGCCGCGGCGCTGAAGGCCGACGAGTGCCAGATCTATACCGACGTCGATGGCGTCTACACCACCGACCCGCGCGTAGTGCCGCAGGCCCGCCGACTGGACAAGATCACCTTCGAGGAAATGCTGGAAATGGCCAGCCTCGGCTCCAAGGTGCTGCAGATCCGCTCGGTGGAGTTCGCCGGCAAGTACAATGTTCCGCTGCGCGTGCTGCACAGCTTCCAGGAGGGTCCGGGCACCCTCATTACCCTTGATGAAGAGGAATCCATGGAACAGCCGATCATCTCCGGCATCGCCTTCAACCGCGACGAAGCCAAGCTGACCATCCGTGGCGTACCGGATACCCCCGGGGTGGCCTTCAAGATCCTCGGGCCGATCAGTGCCGCGAACATCGAAGTCGACATGATCGTGCAGAACGTCTCGCACGATAACACCACCGACTTCACCTTCACCGTGCACCGCAACGACTACCTGGCCGCCCTGGAAATCCTCAAGCAGACCGCCGCCAACATCGGCGCGCGCGAAGCCACCGGCGACACCAACATCGCCAAGGTCTCCATCGTCGGTGTCGGCATGCGTTCCCACGCCGGCGTCGCCAGCCGCATGTTCGAGGCGCTGGCCAAGGAAAGCATCAACATCCAGATGATCTCCACCTCGGAAATCAAGGTGTCCGTGGTCATCGAGGAAAAATACCTGGAGCTCGCGGTGCGCGCCTTGCACACTGCCTTCGAGCTGGATGCCCCGGCCCGCCAGGGCGAGTAAGAGGGCATCATGCAAAAGGCGCGGCTCATCCCGCGCCTTTTGTCGTTTTTGACCGGGCCGCCGGAACTTTCATTCCGCGCGGACTGGTCAATACTTGGGTGAAGGAGCACACACTTGATATTCAGTGGCTCTGCCGCCATTTCTTTTTTTGCAGACTGCTTATCCGAAACACGAAAGGAGAAAGGAATGCTGATTCTGACTCGCCGGGTCGGAGAGACCCTGATGGTTGGTGATGACGTCACTGTGACTGTGCTGGGCGTCAAGGGAAATCAGGTGCGCATTGGCGTGAACGCGCCGAAGGAAGTCGCTGTTCACCGCGAAGAGATCTACCAGCGCATCCAGAAAGAGAAAGACCAAGAACCAAACCATTAATTTTTCTATAAAAAATTCTTTGCAAACGGGGAAAACATGGATATCATGCGCCCCGTGTTGCGGAGAGGTGGCCGAGTGGCCGAAGGCGCTCCCCTGCTAAGGGAGTACACCTCAAAAGGGTGTCGGGGGTTCGAATCCCCCCCTCTCCGCCATTTGCACGTTCTGCTGCGAATGACGAGTCAGGTAGCTAAGCTACTGAAAAGATTGAAAAATCTGTTTGACACGTCTGAATGTTCGGACTAGAATTTGCGCCCCATCAGCGCACTCATAGCTCAGCTGGATAGAGTACTCGGCTACGAACCGAGCGGTCGGAGGTTCGAATCCTCCTGAGTGCGCCACTACACAGGCGGTACGCGAAAGCGGACGCCAGCAGCGACGAAAGGCCTCGGCCCGAGAAGCTGCACCAGTTGGTGAACCTGGCTAAACTGCACCAACCAGCGCACTCATAGCTCAGCTGGATAGAGTACTCGGCTACGAACCGAGCGGTCGGAGGTTCGAATCCTCCTGAGTGCGCCATCTACCGAAAGGGCCTGCAGCAATGCAGGCCCTTTTTCTTTGTCCGCATTTTTCCAAGTCGGCCAGGCTCAGCGCCGCTTGCGTGTGGCCTTGCCCTGCACGCAGCCGAACTCGTCGAAGGTCACCGTGCGCCGGCCCTGGCCGGGCCTGGCGTCGTAGTGGTAGCGCTGCCGGTCATCCAACTGGCTGATGCGGTCCGGGCGGCCGAAGGCGCTTTCCACGTCCGCGCGGGTCATGCCGGCGCGGATGCGCTTCTGCAGGATGGCGGTGCGTCTTTCCCGCTCGTCGAGGCGGTTGCCGCAGCCGTCCTCGCGTTCGCCGACCACCACCAGCGGCGTGTCGGATGGCGTGCGCCGGCTCTCCTGGGAGGGGCGGGCGAGGGGCACCGGCCTGCCGCTGCCCGGCGTCGGGTTGTGCGCGCGCTGCCGGCTTTGCGCCTGGCCCGGCGGGCAGCCATGCTGGTGGAAGCTGACACGGCCATCTGCGGCCTCGCAGCGGAACGGCGTGGCGGCGGGATTGTCCATTGGCATGAGGGCGAGCAGCGGGAGCAGCAGGCAGTGCAGGGGCGACAGGCGCATCTCCGATCCTCCGTGACAGGGTTGCATGCAGCCTATCCCGCCTGGCCTCCGCGAAATTTCCGGGTGTCTCGACAGGTTTTTCCGGCGTCTGTGATAGCCAGTGAAGTAACCCTCAACTTTGTGCCGCAAGCGATTGTTCTAGCCGCTATTTTGTAACGCTGAACAGGCTCCGGAGTGTTATCATTTCTCCTATCTGCCCGATATGGGCGCGTGGGCACACCACCATGGACTTACCCAGTAGTTACCCAGAACCCCGATTGCCTCAACACGACCTGATGTTTTAAGCCCCCGTGCGCGCTCCGCCGCTGGGGGTGGAGCGTGCTATGACCGAAGTAGAAGCCAAGAAGCCGCAGGAAAGCCTGCAGGACCGCCTGAACCAGGTGGTCGAGCTGCTGAACAAGCACAAGCTGGTCGAAGACCTGGCGCACCGCCAGGAGGGCCAGCACCAGGACCTCGTCGAGAACCTGGTACACCGGCAGAACCTCGCCGAGCTGCAGCGCAAGCTCGATGACCTGCACCCCGCCGACATCGCCCACATCCTCGAATCGCTGCCGCTGGGCGACCGCCTGACGGTCTGGCAGCTGGTCAAGGCCGAGCGCGACGGCGACATTCTCCTGGAAGTATCCGACGCCGTCCGCGAGACGCTGATCGCCGACATGGACGATCACGAGATCCTCGCCGCGGCCAAGGAGATGGACGCCGACGAACTCGCCGACCTGGCGCCGGAACTGCCGCGCGACGTCGTCCACGAGCTGATGGAAACCCTCGATGCGCAGCAGCGCGAGCGCGTGCGCTCGGCGTTGTCCTACGAGGAAGACGAAGTCGGCGCGCTGATGGACTTCGAGATGGTCACCATCCGCGACGACGTCAGCCTGGAAGTGGTGCTGCGCTACCTGCGCCGCCTGAAGGAGCTGCCGGGGCATACCGACAAGCTGTTCGTGGTCGACTACGACGGCCTGCTCAAGGGCGTGCTGCCGATCAAGCGCCTGCTGGTCAACGACCCGGACAAGCAGGTGGCCGAGGTCATGGCCACCGACCCGGTGACCTTCCAGCCCGACGAGGACGGCTACGACGCCGCCCAGGCGTTCGAGCGCTACGACCTGATCTCCGCCCCGGTGGTGGACAAGAACGGCAAGCTGATCGGCCGCCTGACCATCGACGAGATGGTCGACCTCATCCGCGAGGAGAGCGAGACCGAAGTGCTGAACATGGCCGGTCTGCGCGAGGAGGAAGACATCTTCGCCTCGGTGTGGAAGTCGGTGCGCAACCGCTGGACCTGGCTGGCCACCAACCTGATCACCGCCTTCGTCGCCTCGCGGGTGATCGGCCTGTTCGAAGGCTCCATCGAGAAGCTGGTGGCGCTGGCCGCGCTGATGCCCATCGTCGCCGGCATCGGCGGCAACTCGGGCAACCAGACCATCACCATGATCGTCCGCGCCATCGCCCTGGACCAGATCCAGACCAGCAACGCCACGCGCCTGCTGCGCAAGGAGCTGGGCGTGGCGCTGGTCAACGGCCTGGTGTGGGGCGGGGTGATAGGCGTGGTGGCCTTCTACCTGTACGGCAACTGGGAGCTGGGCGTGGTGATGACCGCGGCCATGACCCTCAACCTGCTGCTGGCGGCGCTGGCGGGGGTGCTGATCCCGATGACGCTGCTGCGCCTGGGGCGCGATCCGGCGATGGGCTCCAGCGTGATGATCACCGCCATGACCGACAGCGGTGGGTTCTTCATCTTCCTGGGTCTGGCCACGCTGTTCCTGATGTAGGCCCGCAGTGGCCGCGAAAAACCGCCTTCGGGCGGTTTTTGCGTTTTCGGGGGAGGTTTTTTTGCAGGCAGGAATCGGGGCTCTCGCGACATCCGTGTCGCATGTCCAGGAAGCACGACTTTTCGTAGGATGGCGTTGAGCGAAGCGATACCCATCATCAGGGTTCGATGGGTTTCGCAAGCTCAACCCATCCTACGAAGAGGACCTCGGCGCAAGCCTAAGGTTCAGGGAGGCGCGGGCGTAGGAGCGGACCTTGTCCGCGATCGGATTCACCGGCCACGCCGGACGGGGCATGGGGCGCGGGAATGAAAAATGCCGTTTCCCCCATGGGAGAAACGGCATTTCCGTTTAAGCGAACAGCGCTTCGGTGCAGTTGGGCTCAGGCGTTGCTGGCCATTTCCGCATCGTGGGCGATCAGGGCGATCAGGGCATTCTGCTGGCGGTGGGTCAGCTGGCGGAAGCGCTGCAGCAGCTCACGCTCGTGCAGGCTCAGCTCGGGGCTGTCCAGGCGGATGCCGAGATTGTCCTGCAGGGCGCCCTCTTGCAGCAGGCTCTGCTCCAGGCGGGCGATGATTTCCGAGTTCATGCTGCGATGGTGATTGCGGGCGACCTCGGCGATACGCTCGCGCATGCCTTCGGGCAGACGGACGACGAACTTGTCGGCGGTGCGACTGGAGTAGCTTGGGGTTGCCTGTTTCAATGGGCGCATACATTAAACCTGTAAGTCAGGGAAACGGTGCCAGGGGGTCTGTGTTCGAGTCCCTATGACAGCGAAATCCGTTGGCCGTTCAGCGCAAGGGCAGTAATCAGGTGGCCGGCCAATTACTTGACGTCAATTCTGCGACGTATTTTGCGTCGTATGAAGGCTAAATGCCAGCACCAATCGTCCGAAATGCGAGGCTATCTGCATATCTTTCTTTCGATGGGTGGCGCGGCCCATGGGCTCCATTCGCTCAGATTAGCTCAAGTCCCAGGTCCCGGCCGCCATTGCGCCATCATCCGACCACCCGCACGGGCAATGGTTCACGAGGGGCGCGGATGATGTCGCAACCTGGCTCGCCATGCAGCGCCGGGCCGGCCATTTTCCCGCTTCCGCGGCGCCGGCGGGCGGGTATCATACGCGGCGTCCGCGCCCCGGGAGGCGCGGTGCAGAGATGAGCATGAGCGGCAAGTTGATCTATCTGATGGGGCCTTCGGGCTCGGGCAAGGACAGCCTGCTCCAGGCTGCGGCGGCGCCGCTGGCCGAGCGGGGCGGGCAGGTCGTGCGGCGGGTCATCACCCGCTCCGCCGAGGCTCGCGGCGAGGACGCCGAAGCGGTGACCCCCGAGGTCTTCGAGCGCCTGGAGCGCGAGGGCGCCTTCGCCATGAGCTGGCGGGCCAATGGCCTGTGCTACGGCATTCCGCGGCAGATCGACCACTGGCTGGCCCAGGGACGCGTCGTGCTGGTCAACGGTTCGCGCGGCTACCTGGAGGAAGCGCGGCGGCGCTATCCCGGCCTGCTCGCGGTGCTGTTGCAGGTCGCCCCCGAGGTGCTGCGCCAGCGCCTGGTCGCTCGCGGCCGGGAAACCCTGGCGGAGATCGAGGCGCGCCTGGCGCGCAATGCCGCCTTCGCCGAGGGTCTGGCGCCGCCGCTGCGGGTGCTGGACAACTCCGCCAGCCTGGAGACCAGCGTGCGCGGCCTGCTGGCCCTGCTGGAGGATGCCGGGCTCAGCGCAGCGGCAACGCCAGGCTGAGGCCGCTGTTCGTTCAGGCGGGCCTTCTCGGCAGGTGTGAAATCCGCGCCGCGGCATGACAAATGCGTCGACGCTGGTTAACATGCCCACCCGGTCCCGGCAGCCGCCGCGGGCCCAGGCGTGTCCCCATAGTTCAAGGGATAGAATAAGCCCCTCCTAAGGGCTAGATACTGGTTCGAATCCAGTTGGGGACGCCATTCTTCCCGCCGTTTCCTCATTGCCCCCGGTTTCTTGCCACTGCGCCTGGCGCCGATACCCGATAGTCGAATCCAGACGTCTGGCGATGACGGAGAAGCGATGAGCCATTTCCCGGAGCGGTCCGAGCGATGCTGAGCGCCGAACTCAAGGCCTTCTATATGGTGGCCCGCCTGGGCAGCATCACCCAGGCGGCGAAGAAGCTCGGCCTCAGCCAGCCGACGGTGACCACGCAGATCCGCAGCCTGGAAGGCCAGTACGCCGTGGAGCTGTTCTACCGCGGCGGCCGCCGCCTGACCCTCACCGACGAAGGCGCGCGCCTGCTGCCCATGGTCCAGGCGCTGCTGCAGCAGGAGTCGGACATCGAGTTCTTCCTGCGCAACTGCGGGCAGATGCAGGGCAGCCTGCGCATCGGCGCCACCTCGCCCTACTACGTGCTGGGGCTGATCAAGGCCTTCCGCGAGCGTTACCCGCAGATCGAGGTATCGGTGGAGATCGGCAACTCGCAGCAGGTGCTGGAGGCCCTCTACGAATGCCGGGTCGACCTGGCGGCCTCGTCGCAGCCGGTGGAGGACGCGCGGCTGATCCACCTGGTGCTCGGCCGCGACCCGCTGGTGCTGGCGGTGCACCGCAGCCACCCGCTGGCGGCGCAGCGCTCGGTGGCCCTGGGCGAGCTGCGCAACCATTGCCTGCTGATGCGCGAGGCCGGCTCGACCACCCGCGAACTGACCGAGAAGCTGCTGCGCGAGTCCGCGGTGACGCCGGCCTCGATGCTGGAGATCGGCAGCCGCGAGTCGATCCGCGAGGCGGTGATCCGCAACCTCGGGGTGAGCATCATCTCGCGCCAGGAAGTGCCGGATAACCCCGAACTGCGGGTACTGGAGCTGCAGGGCGCGCCGCTGATCGACGAATACCTGTTCTGCCTGAAGGAACGCCGCCAGGCGCGCCTGACCAGCGCCTTCCTGGCCCTGGCACGGGAAACCGCGCCCGCCGCGTAGCCGTCCGCGATAGCCGGATGTTCCTCCTGCAGGAGAAACACTGACGTAGGATGGGTTGAGCGAAGCGATACCCATCAGCGCGGCCGCATGGGTTTCGCAAGCTCAACCCATCCTACGAAAAGCATCTCGGCGCAGCCGGCAGCTCCTGCAAAAAGCCTTTCGCCATCGCAAATCTGCCTATACCTCTATCGGCGCAGTTGCACCCATCGCAACAGAGCCTTCGCATTCCTTCCCTAGCATGGCCTTCCATCGAGCCCCGCGGTCTGTCGCCGCGGGCCAGCTGCAAGAGGTTCCGCCATGCACGATTCCCTCTCCACCGGCACCCCGCTGCGGGTGCGCGACATGCACAAGCGCTTCGGCCACTTCGCCGCCCTCGACGGCGTTTCGCTGGATATCGAGGGCGGCGAGCTGGTCTGCCTGCTCGGCCCCTCCGGCTGCGGCAAGACCACGCTGCTGCGCTGCATCGCCGGGCTGGAGCGCCAGGACGGCGGCATCATCCATATCGGCGAGCGCGACGTCTCGCGCCTGCCGCCCCAGGCCCGCGACTACGGCATCCTGTTCCAGTCCTACGCGCTGTTCCCCAATCTCAGCGTCGAGCAGAACGTCGCCTACGGCCTGACCGGCGCCAGCCGCGAGGAAGCGCGCCAGCGCGTGGGCGAGATGCTCGAACTGGTCGGCCTGGCCGGCAGCGAGAAGAAGTACCCCGGCCAGCTCTCCGGCGGCCAGCAGCAGCGCGTGGCCATGGCCCGCGCGCTGGCCCCGGCGCCGTCGCTGCTGCTGCTCGACGAGCCCATGTCGGCGCTGGACGCCCGGGTGCGCGAGCACCTGTGCGGCGAGCTGCGCCAGTTGCAGAAGAGCCTGGGCATCACCACCCTGATGGTCACCCACAACCAGGACGAGGCCATGCTGATGGCCGACCGCATCGCCGTGATGAACCACGGCAAGGTCGAGCAGTACGGCAGCGCCCAGGACATTTACAGCGCCCCGGCCACGCCCTTCGTCGCCGAGTTCGTCGGCCAGGGCAACTGGCTGCCCTTCGAGCGCGGCGTCGACGGCCTGGCGCGGGTCGGTGGCCTGAGCCTGCGCCTGCATGGCGAGCGCGCCAACGCCACGCGCGGGCGGCTGTTCTGCCGCCCGGAGGCGATCGGCATCAACCCGGTGGTGCACCAGGAGAACCTGTTCCGCGCCCAGGTCCGCGAGATCACCTTCCTCGGCAACCGCTGCCGCATGAGCTTCGAACTGCACGAGCTGCCCGGCCACGCGCTGCTGGCCGAGCTGGCCCCGGAGCAGATGCCGCGCCTGGGCAGCGCGGACATCTGGGTCTCGCTGCCGCCGCAGAGCCTGCAGGTGTTCGCCTGAGATGGATGCCGCAGTGAAACTCGACCCGGCCCTGGCCGCTGGCAAGTTGCGCGGCGACCTCGGCGACCGCCTGTTCATCCTCGGCGGCAAGCTGTTGCTGCTCGCCCTGCTGGCCCTGGCCGTGCTGCTGCCGCTGCTGGCCATCTTCTGGCGCGGCTTCAGCGGCGCCGAAGGGCAGGGCGGCGGCCTGGCAGCCATGGCCGAGCTGCTGGCCAGCGCCAACTTCCACTGGCTGCTGGGCAATAGCCTGAAGGTCTCGCTGAGCGTGGCGGCCATAGTCGTGCCGCTGGCCTATGGCTTCGCCTACGCCCTGCAGCGCACGCTGATCCCGGCCAAGGGCCTGTGGCGCGGCATTTCCCTGCTGCCGCTGCTGGCGCCGTCGATGCTGCCGGGCATCGCGCTGATCTACCTGTTCGGCAACCAGGGCCTGCTGCGCAGCTGGGTGCCGGACAACATCTACGGTTTCTGGGGCATCGTCCTGGGCGAGGCCATCTACACCTTCCCCCATGCGCTGATGATCCTCCTTTCGGCGCTGTCGCTGGCCGACGCGCGGCTGTTCGACGCCGCCTCCAGCATGGGCGCCAGCCCCTGGAAGGCGTTCCGCAGCATCACCTGGCCGGCCTCGCGGCAGGGCGTGTTCGCCGCCTTCTGCCTGGTGTTCACCCTGACCATCACCGACTTCGGCGTGCCCGTGGTGGTCGGCGGCGACTACCAGGTGCTGGCGCTGGAAGCCTACAAGGCAGTGGTCGGCCAGCAGCAGTTCGGCCGCGGCGCGCAGATCGGCATGCTCCTGCTGCTGCCGGCGCTGTTGAGCTTCGCGGTGGACGCCTGGCTGCGCCGGCGCCAGGGCGACTCCATGAGCGGCCGCGCCCAGGTCTACCAGCCCAAGCCCTCGCACCGCCGCGATGGCGCCTACCTGGCGCTGGTGCTGCTGGTCAGCGCGGTGATCCTCGGCGTGCTGGGCATGGCCGTGTATTCCTCGCTGGTGAAGTTCTGGCCGTACAACCTGTCGTTGTCGCTGCGCCACTACGCCTTCGAGGAAACCGCCGGCGGCGGCTGGCTGGCCTACCGCAACAGCCTGACCCTGGCCTGCTGCACCGCGCTGTTCGGCAGTGCGCTGATCTTCACCGGCGCCTACCTGATCGAGAAGACCCGCGAGCAGGCCTGGCTGAACCAGCTGCTGCGCATGTTCTGCTTCGTGCCCATGGCGGTGCCGGGCCTGGTCCTGGGCCTGGGCTACGTGTTCTTCTTCAACCTGCCGGGCAACCCGCTGCACGTGTTCTACGGCAGCATGACCCTGCTGGTGGTGTGCACCATCGCCCACTACCTGACCACTGCGCAGATGACCGCCACCACCGCGCTGCGCCAGCTCGACGGCGAGTTCGAGGCCGCCGCGCTGTCGCTGAAGATGCCGCTGTGGCGTCACTACCTGAAGGTAACCCTGCCGATCTGCCTGCCGGCGCTGCTGGACATCGTCCGCTACCTGTTCGTCTCGGCGATGACCACGGTGTCGGCGGCGATCTTCCTCTACAGCCCGGACAGCATCCTCGCCGCCGTCGCCGTGCTGAACATGGACGACGCCGGCAACGTCGGCGGCGCCGCCGCCATGTCCACCTTGATCCTGCTCACCTCGGCGGCCGCCTCGCTCGTCCTGGCCCTGGCCTCGCGCGGCCTGCTGCGCCGGTCCCAGGCCTGGCGCCGGAGCGGCCACTGATTCCCCACGACCCACGTTGCACCTGACCGCCACCCCCGCGAACGCGGGGGCCCAATAAACAGAAGGAGCGCACCATGTTCAAACGCCTCGCCCTCGCCGCCGCTGTGCTCGCCGGTTTCAGCCTGCACGCCAGCGCCGCCACCGAACTGACCGTCTACACCGCCCTGGAGCCGGAGCAGCTGAAGGCCTACAAGGAAGCCTTCGAGAAGCAGAACCCGGACATCGAGATCAAGTGGGTGCGCGACTCCACCGGCATCGTCACCGCCAAGCTGCTGGCCGAGAAGGACCGCCCGCAAGCCGACGTGGTCTGGGGCCTGGCCGCCTCCAGCCTGGCCATTCTCGATCAGCAGGACATGCTGGAGAAGTACGCGCCCCAGGACCTGGCCGCCATTGGCAAGAACTACCGCGACCCGGCCAACCCGCCGGCCTGGGTGGGCATGGACGTGTGGGCCGCGACCATCTGCTTCAACAGCGTGGAAGCCGAGAAACAGGGCCTGTCGAAGCCCATCAGCTGGCAGGACCTGACCAAGCCCGAGTACAAGGGCAAGATCGTCATGCCCAACCCGGCGTCCTCCGGCACCGGCTTCCTCGACGTCTCCGCCTGGCTGCAGACCTTCGGCGAGAAACAGGGCTGGGCCTACATGGACGCCCTGCACGAGAACATCGGCCAGTACGTCCACTCCGGCTCCAAGCCGTGCAAGCTGGCCGCCGCTGGCGAGTTCCCGATCGGCATCTCCTTCGAGTACCCGGCGGTGCAGCTCAAGCGCCAGGGTGCGCCGCTGGACATAGTGCTGCCCAAGGAAGGCCTGGGCTGGGAAATCGAAGCCACCGGCATCGTCAAAGGCACCCAGCACCTGGATGCGGCGAAGAAACTTGCCGACTTCTCCGCAAGCCCCGCGGCCATGGAGCTGTACAAGGAGAACTTCGCCGTGCTCGCCCAGCCGGGCATCGCCAAGCCGCAGACCGAACTGCCGGCGGACTACGAGCAGCGCCTGATCAAGAACGACTTCGCCTGGGCCTCGAAGAACCGCGACGCCATCCTGGCCGAATGGCGCAAGCGCTATGACGGCAAGTCGGAGAAGGTGGCGCAGCAGTAAGCGCGAAGCAGAGCAGAGCACCCTCTCCCTAGCCCTCGACTGCGCGCCCCGCCCTGAAGGGAGAGGGGACTCCCTCTGCAGCGTCATCGTCATGGCGTTCCTCCTGAGGTTTCAGGCGGGCTCAGATATCGATCCACGCGCCGAACAGCTCCCTCTCCCTTCAGGGAGAGGGTTGGGGAGAGGGGCTCTTCACGCACCCAAGGACTACCCCCATGTCCCAACAAAACACCGACATCGCCATCATCGGCGCCGGCATCCTCGGCCTGTCCCACGCCTACGCCGCCGCCCGCCGCGGCCTGCGCGTGCGCGTCTTCGAACGCAGCGCCATGCCGCTCGGCGCCTCCATCCGCAACTTCGGCCAGGCCCTGGTCGGCGGCCAGCCGCCGGGCGTCATGCTCGACCTGGCCCGCGCCAGCCGCCCGCTGTGGGCCGAATGGGCCGAGCGCGCCGGCTTCGCCATCCGCCGCAACGGCTCGCTGCTGTTCGCCCGCAGCGAGGCCGAGGAAAACCTGCTGGAAGCCTTCTGCGCCGGCCGCGCCAGGGAGCACGGCTACCGCGCCGAACTGCTTCGCGGCAAGGCCCTGGACGCGCTCTACGATGGCGCGTTCAGCAAGCACCGCGCGGCCCTGCACAGCCTCGACGACCAGCAGCTCTACTCTCGCGAAGCGCTGCCGGCGCTGATCGACTGGCTGCGCCGGGAGCTGAAGGTGGAATTCCACTTCTCCACCTTGGTGCGCAACATCGAGCCGGGCCTGCTGCGCACCACTGCCGGCACCTTCCAGGCTGGGCAGATCCTGGTCTGCTCCGGCCACGACTACCAGACCCTGCTGGCCGAGCAACTGGCCGCGCTGAAGCCGCAGGTATGTCGCCTGCAGATGCTCCGCGCCCGTCCCGAGCGCGACCTGGACCTGGGCCACGCGCTGCTGACCGGCCTGAGCTGCGTGCACTACGGCGCCTTCGCCGACCTGCCGCAGGCCCAGGCGATCCATGAGCAGATCCGCCGCGAGACGCCGGCGCTGGAGCGCCACGGCATTCACCTGCTGATCAGCCCCACGCCCTACGGCGAACTGATCATCGGCGATTCCCACGACTACGGCAGCGATGCCGCGCCCTTCAACGCCGAAGCGGTGGACCGCCTGATGCTCGACCTGGCCGAGGACACCCTGGGCATGCGCGTCGAGGTGGTCGAGCGCTGGCAGGGCGTGTACGGCGCGCGCGGCCCGGCGCCGTTCTCGGTGTTGCAGGTGGAGGCGGGCATCAGCGCGGTGCTGATGCACACCGGCGTCGGCATGAGCGTGGGGCCGGCGCTGGGCGAGCGGACCATCGCCGGGCTGTTCGGCTGAAGCATTCGTCATCGCGCTGTCATCGTTCTGGCACCGGATCGTCATGCCGGCCTGCTAAGCAGGAAGGTCGCCGGCCCGGCCCAGGGCGATGCCACATTCAGCGAGCGCGCATGAACCAACGTTTCACCCAGGACCCCTGGGATTCCGACCTGTTCGGGTTGCTCTACGGCTTCCGCTTCCATCCCGGGCAGCGCGGCCAGGAACTGGATTCCAGCGCCGCGCTGCGCTGGCTGGAGGCGCCGGGGGAGGGCGAGGACTTCGTCTGGCTGCACCTGAACCTCGCCCACGCCGCCTGCGAGCGCTGGATGAAGAGCCACCTGGAGCTGCCCGAAACCTTCTTCGAGACCCTGCGCGAGGGCTCGCGCTCCACGCGCATCGAGCACGTCGACGCGGCGCTGCTGGCGGTGGTCAACGACGTGGTGTTCAACTTCGGCAGCGTCTCCTCGGACGTGGCCACCCTGTGGGTCTGCGCGCGCCGCCGCCTGCTGGTGACCGCGCGCATGCAGCCGCTGCGCTCGGTGGACCGCCTGCGCTCCTCGGTCAAGCACGGCGAGTGCTTCCGCTCGCCGCTGGAGCTGCTGGTGCATTTGCTGCGCGACCAGGGCGACATCCTCACCCAGATCGTCCGCGAGACCACCGTGGGCGTGGACCGCATCGAGGACCGCCTGCTGTCGCAGAACCTCTCCGACAATCGCGCCGACCTGGGCGCCATGCGCCGCGTGCTGGTGCGCCTGCAGCGCCTGCTGGCGCTGGAGCCGGGCTCGCTGCTGCGGCTGCTCAACCGCCCGCCGGACTGGCTGCAGGAGGCCGACGTGCGCGACCTGCGCGAGGCCACCGAGGAATTCTCCCTGGTGATCAGCGACCTCACCTCCCTGGGCGAGCGCATCAAGCTGCTGCAGGAAGAGATCGCCGCGCAGCTCAACGAACAGAGCAACCGCACCCTGTTCACCCTGACGGTGGTCACGGTGCTGGCGCTGCCGATCAACATAGTCGCCGGCTTCTTCGGCATGAACGTCGGCGGCATTCCCCTGGCGGAGAACCCCCATGGTTTCTGGCTGCTGGTGATGCTGGTGGCCAGCTTCACCCTGCTGGCCTGGCGCTGGGCCTTCCGCAAGCGCAACGACGCCTGAACTGTCACGCGGCTGACACCGGCGCGGCCAGGGCGTGGTCGATGAGGAAGGCGAGGCGGCGTATAACCGCGAACGGTTATCCGCCCTACGCCAGGGATGTTCTCGGCCTCCCAGACATAAATTGTCACACTTGCCCGTCATGCTGGCGCGGTCATCTCCCGCAACCGGATTCCCGCATGACTAGCGAAACCCTGGCCAGGGACGGCGCCGCCGTTCTCGAAGGCCGCCCGCACCTGGACAGCAAGCCCGGCCGTCTCACCGCCCTGGCGTTCTATGCATTGCTGGCCGTCGGCCTGCTGTTCTCTGCCTGGAGCCTGGTCCACGACGTCGACGAGGTGGCCAGCGCGGTCACCACCTGGACGCCTTTCCTGCTGCTCGGTGTGGCCCTGCTGATCGCCCTGGGGTTCGAGTTCGTCAACGGCTTCCACGACACCGCCAACGCCGTGGCCACCGTCATCTATACCCATTCGCTGCCGCCGCACTTCGCGGTGGTCTGGTCCGGCTGCTTCAACTTCCTCGGCGTGCTGCTCTCCAGCGGCGCGGTGGCCTTCGGCATCATCGCCCTGCTGCCGGTGGAGCTGATCCTGCAGGTCGGCTCCTCGGCCGGCTTCGCCATGGTCTTCGCCCTGCTGATCGCCGCCATCCTGTGGAACCTCGGCACCTGGTGGCTGGGCCTGCCGGCGTCGTCCTCGCACACTCTGATCGGCTCGATCATCGGCGTCGGCGTGGCCAATGCGCTGATGCACGGCCGCGACGGCACCAACGGCGTGGACTGGGCGCAGGCGACCAAGGTCGGCTACTCGCTGCTGCTCTCGCCGCTGATCGGCTTCGCCTGCTCGGCGCTGTTGCTGCTGGCCCTGCGCCTGCTGGTGAAGAACCGCGCGCTGTACAAGGCGCCCAAGGCCAAGGCGCCGCCGCCGTGGTGGATTCGCGGGCTGCTGGTGCTGACCTGCACCGGGGTGTCCTTCGCCCACGGCTCCAACGACGGGCAGAAGGGCATGGGCCTGATCATGCTGATCCTGATCGGCACCGTGCCCATGGCCTACGCGCTGAACCGCGCCATCCCGGCCGACCAGACCACCGCCTTCGTGGTCCTCGCCGAGGCCACCCAGCAGGGCCTGCAACGCAGCGCCCAGGGCTCGGCGCCGGCCGACCCGCGCCCGGTGCTCTCGGAATACATCCGCACCCATGAAGTGAAGCCGGCCGTGGTGCCCTCGCTGGCCGCGCTGACCGGCAGCATCGGCGCCGAGGTGAAGAGCTACGGCAGCCTGGCCAAGGTGCCCGCCGAGGCCATGGCCAACGTGCGCAACGACATGTACCTGGCTTCCGAGACCATCCGCGTGATGGACAAGGACAAGGCCGGCGACTTCGACGCCGATACCCAGGCGCGGCTGATGGCCTTCAAGGGCAAGATCGACGACGCTACCCGCTTCATCCCGCTGTGGGTGAAGATCGCCGTGGCCATCGCCCTCGGCCTGGGCACCATGGTCGGCTGGAAGCGCATCGTGGTGACCGTCGGCGAGAAGATCGGCAAGAGCCACCTGACCTACGCCCAGGGCGCCTCGGCCGAGGTGGTGGCGATGCTCACCATAGGCGCGGCGGACATGTACGGCCTGCCGGTGTCCACCACCCACGTGCTGTCCTCCGGCGTGGCCGGGACCATGGCGGCCAACGGCTCGGGCCTGCAGATGCGCACCATCCGCAACCTGCTGATGGCCTGGGTGCTGACGCTGCCGGCGGCCATCATGCTGTCCGGCTCGCTGTACTGGCTGTTCACCAAGCTGTTCTGACGGATAGCCAGGTTCGAAGCGCCGCCCCTCGGGGCGGCGTTTTCGTTCATGGGCGCGGTGTGTGGCGTACCCCGCAGGAGCGGGCGGGGCAGCCCCGTAGGATGGGTTGAGCGAAGCGATACCCATCACCATGGCCCGATGGGTTTCGCAAGCTCAACCCATCCTACGAAGAGCGCCTCGGCGCAGTCGGCACACTACGGTGGCGTACGGAAATTCCCTTCATCCACCTGCTTGAAATATCGAACGACCGGTGCGTATTTTGTACAGGTCGCACAGCCTGTGTGCGGCCGTATTACAAGGATAAGAAGTCATGACTAGCGAAGGACGCAGCCCGCTCGCCGAGCGCCTGGCTGGAGTCGAAGAGATCGAATGCGTCACCCCCGACCTCAACGGGGTGCCGCGCGGCAAGGTGATGACCGGCGAGGGCTTCCTCTCCGGGCGGCGCCTGCAGCTGGCCCGCGGCGTGCTGCTGCAGTGCATCATGGGCGGCTACCCGCCGGCGCGCTTCTACGGCAGCGACGACGGCGACCTGGCCCTGATCGCCGAGCCCACCCAGGTCCACCGCCTGCCCTGGAGCGACACTCCGCGCGCCCTGGCCATCTGCGACGCGGTGGAGTTGGACGGCCAGCCCTCCGGCCTGTCCAGCCGCGGCCTGCTCAAGCAGGTGGTGGCGCGCTATGCCGAATATGGCTGGCAACCGGTGGTGGCCACCGAGCTGGAATTCTTCGTCTTCGCCCCCAACCCGGACCCGCAGCAGCCGTTCCAGCCGCCGCTGGGCCTGGACGGCCGCCGCGAGATGGGCCACTCGGCGTTCAGCGTGTCGTCCAACAACGGCCTGCGCCCGTTCTTCGAGGACGTCTACCGCTGCATGGCCGCGGTGGGGCTGGAGCGCGACACCTTCATGCACGAGATGGGCACCAGCCAGTTCGAGATCAACTTCCTGCACGGCGACCCGGTGCTGCTGGCCGACCAGACCTTCCTGTTCAAGCACCTGCTCAAGGAAGTGGCGCTCAAGCACGGCCTGCTCGTCGTGTGCATGGCCAAGCCGCTGGCGCACACCCCGGGCAGCTCCATGCACATCCACCAGAGCGTGGTAGACGGCGAGGGCCGCAACATCTTCAGCGACGCCGAGGGCGAGGCCACGCCGGCCTTCCGGCATTTCATCGGCGGCCTGCAGGCCTGCCTGGCCGACTTCACCCTGCTGTTCGCGCCCAACGTCAACTCGTTCCAGCGCCTGTGCCACCCCTACGCCTCGCCGAACAACGCCTGCTGGTCCCACGACAACCGCGCCGCCGGCCTGCGCATCCCGGCCAGCCCGCCGGTGGCGCGGCGGGTGGAGAACCGCCTGGCGGGCGCCGACGCCAATCCCTACCTGGCCATCGCCGCCAGCCTGGCTGCCGGCCTGCACGGCATCGACAACGAGCTGGAACCCAGCGCGGCCATCCAGGGCGAGTTCGAGGTGCCGGACGAACTGCTGCTGCCCTGCACCATGTACGACGCCTTGCGCCGCCTGAAGCGCAGCGAGCTGGCGCGGCGGATGTTCGGCGCCGAATTCGTCGACGGCTACGTGGCTAGCAAGGAGCTGGAACTGACCAGCTTCTTCGACGAAATCACCCCCTGGGAGCGCCGGGTGCTGGCCGCCCAGGCCTGAGGCCGAGCGGAGCCCGCCACGGCGGGTTCCGACCTCCGGCTTTGCCATGGACGACGCCTTTCTTTGCGTACCCGTCAAAGGGCTCGACGCGCCTTGCGGCAGGCTCTAGGCTGGTAGCGAACGCCCGCCTTCGCGCGGGCGTGCTTCGTGTAGTACGGCGGCGTCCTGCCGCCCGTCTTGGACCGGAGGTCCGATGCGGATTTTCACTGCCTTCCGTGCGCTTTACTTCGCCACCCTCACCCTGCTCACCGGCTCCGGCCTGCTGAGCACCTACCTGGGCCTGCGCCTGGCCGCCGAGAAGGTCGACGGCCTGTGGATCGGCGCCATGATGGCGGCCTATTACCTGGGCCTGGTGCTGGGCGGCAAGATCGGCCACCGGCTGATCGCACGCGTCGGCCACATCCGCGCCTACGTCGCCTGCGGCGGCCTGGTGGTGGCGGCGGTGCTGGGCATCGGCCTGACCAGCTGGCCGGCGATCTGGCTGCTGCTGCGCACGCTCATCGGCCTGGGCATGATGTGCCAGTACATGGTCATCGAGAGCTGGCTCAACGAGCAGGCCGAGGCGCGCCAGCGCGGCGCGGTGTTCGCCGGCTACATGGTGGCCTCCTACCTGGGCCTGGTGGCCGGCCAGCTGATCCTGGTGGCGCACCCGGGGTTGGGCCCGGACCTGCCGATGATGATCGCGCTGGCCTTCGCCCTGTCGCTGATCCCGGTGTCCATCACCCACAAGGTCCACCCCGCGCCGCTGCATCCGGCTCCGCTGGAGCCGCGCTTCTTCATCCAGCGGGTGCCGCAGTCGTTGACCACGGTGCTGGTCTCCGGGCTGGTGATCGGTTCCTTCTACGGCCTGGCGCCGCTGTACGCCACCGAGCAGGGCCTGAGCGTCGAGCAGATCGGCGTGTTCATGGGCGTGTGCATCTTCGCCGGCTTGCTGGTGCAGTGGCCGCTGGGCTGGCTGTCGGACCGCTACGACCGCGCGCTGCTGATCCGCAGCGCCGGCATCCTGCTGCTGGTGTTCGCCTTGCCGCTGGCGGTGCTGCCGTCGCTGCCGATGGAGGCCATGGTGCCGATGGGCTTCATGGTCTGCCTGGTGCAGTTCACCCTCTACCCGCTGGCGGTGGCCTTCTCCAACGACCACGTCGAGGGCGAGCGGCGGGTATCGCTGACCGCCATGCTGCTGGTCACCTTCGGCGTTGGCGCCTGCGTCGGCCCGCTGGCGACCGGAGCGCTGATGCGTGCCTTCGGC
This sequence comes from Pseudomonas sp. NBRC 100443, assembly GCF_030268185.1. Lineage (NCBI taxonomy): Bacteria > Pseudomonadati > Pseudomonadota > Gammaproteobacteria > Pseudomonadales > Pseudomonadaceae > Pseudomonas > Pseudomonas sp. NBRC 100443. The sequence continues at coordinate 109,208 of NZ_BSQE01000007.1, read as the reverse complement.
CCGAACATGCTCTACGCCTTCGCCGCGACCTGCGCGCTGATCGTCATCTGGCGCGTGCGCCCGGAGAAGGTCACCGGTCTGCACCGTGTCGACGAGGCGCCGGTGAAGCACGTGCCCATGGCCGACAGCCTGGCCAGCTCGCCGCTGTCGGCGGCGCTCGACCCGCGGGTGGCCGACGAAACGGTGGAAGAACAGATGAAGACCACCCCGGCGCCAGCGCCCGCGGTGCCGGAGGCACCCGGCGTGCCCGAGGCGGAAGAGGAAAGCCGGCCGGGGTAGGGCGGGGAAGGACGGGCGCTAGAACAGCTCGTCCTTCTCGAAGCGACGCGCTTCGCGCTGCAGCTGGTAGACGAAGCGCTCGATGTGGCGCTGCTCCAGGCCGCTCAGGCGGTTGAAGCGCAGGCCGGCGAAGCTGGCGTTGACCTTCTCGTCGAAGTGCACGTGGCGCAGTTCCACTTCCACGGTGATGGCGCCGAACGGCAGGCGGGCGGTGAAGCGCTCGTAGAGCTGGCCGGGTTGCAGGCGCTCGTGCACGTCGCCGGCGAAGCGCACCTTGCAGCCGGTGGCGGAGATGTCCAGCAGGTTGCCGCTCAGCGCGGCCTTGAGCTTGTCGCCGGCCAGTTCCACGGCGACCGGCTGGGTCTGCTTGAGGGCGGCGCGGTAGGCGTTGCGGCGCTGGTGGTAGAGCATCTCGGCGGGCATCGGCAGCCAGTAGCAGCGGGCGCCGTCGAGTTCGCTGAACTGCGCGGCCTGCTGGCATTCCCAGGCGATCCGCACGCCTTCATGGAAGGCTTCGATGCGGAAGTTCTCGCCATTCTGCAGGAAACGCTCGCCGTCATTGGGGATCAGTTCGTCCAGGGCCACCCGGTTGCGTTCGCGGTCCACCGCGACGACGAAGCTCTGGAAGCGCTGGTTGCGCTCGGCGAAGCTGATCACCAGCGGGTCATGGCTATCCATCAGGATTCGCAGGTTGGCCTGGATCTCCACGGCCGCCTTGAGCGTTTTCGGCGGTTGCGGGCCATTTTCCTCGGCGAACGGGCTTGCCACTGTCCTACGATCTCCAGATGTATTTATTGTGGGAATTTTCTTTTGCAAGGCGATGGCATTCTGCCGCATCGCCCTGCCGGACGCCAGGGTTCAGGCCTGGCTGAGGGGACGCTGGCGGCTGCCCTGGGTCGCGCCGCCACGGCGATCGTAGAGGCTGGGGGTGTCCTGGCCGCGGAGGATGTCCAGCAGGCGGCCGGTGGCGTGCTGGTTGTTGCGGATGATGCGGCCGTTGCGCAGGTTGGCCTGCTGGCATTGTTCCAGCAGCGCCGCCAGGCGCTCGCTGAGTTCCACGGTGCCCGGCTCCACCTTGCCCTGCGCGGCCAGCGCGGCGAGGCCGGTGCGGTCGCTGCCGACGCCGGCCTGGCGCAGCGTCTCGCTGCGCTGGCGGCCATTGCGCTCCAGCTGCTGGAGCAGCGGCAGCTTGCTGTCGAGCAGGCCCTGCAGGCGCTCCAGGTCACGCGCGTCGAGGGCGTGGAATTCGTCCTCGATCAGCTGCAGAAGAGCCTCGGCGGCGCCGATATCCTCGGTGATCAGATGGAGCAGGCTGGCGTTTGGCATGGCGGCTCGGCGTTCAGGGCGTCCTTGGGGAACCCCGCGCTCAGCGCTGGGATTCGAAGTCGAGCAGTTTGCCGGCGACTTTCTGGCTGTCGACCTGGTAGCTGCCATCGGCGATGGCCTGCTTCAGCCGCGCGACCTTTTCCGAGTCGACGACGGGTTGGTCTTTCAGCTGGTCGCTGGCTTTCTGCAATTGCTGGGCGGTGCTGCTCAGTTGCACGGACTCACCGCTGCCAGTGGCCGACGCGCTGCCGGCGCTTTCGCTGCCGGCGGCTTCGCTGCGGCCGGCCTGGGGCTTGCCGGTGCTGCCGGTGGAGACCGGCGCGCTGGCATTGTTCAGCCGGTTGAAGTCGATGACCATGGTAGTGAACCTCTGCGGGTTTAGGACGCTTGCCTGTAGGTTTCGGCTGACATCCATAAAACTTTAGGGCGGTTTTTCGTGCGCCTTCGCACAGTTTAGTGAAGGCTGGCGCGCAAGCGCCAGACTTCCGCCGCTAGAGCGTGACCTGCACCGCGCCTGGCTCCACCACCCGGGCCTTGATGATGCGCTGCGAACGCAGATTGCGCACGCGAATCTGCTCGCCGGGCACCCCGTCGGCCATGGCCTCGCCGGGCATCACCACGTTGACCGCGCCGGTTTGCGCGCGGATCACCACCTGGTCGCCCTTGCGCACCGCCGCGGCCTGTTCGAGGAACACCGGGGCGAGGATCTGGTCGCTGACCGTCGGTCGCTTGAGCTTCTGCCCCACGGCCTGCTGCGGGTCGGTCAGGTAGCCCTGGCTGAGCAGGCCGATGTCGCGCTCCATCAGGCTGATGTCGCCCGACTCCAGCACGTGGTCGCGCTTGAGCGGCTGGGTGGTCACCACTACCTGGCGGAACAGCTTGACCTGGGCCGGCACGTATACCGACCAGGGCGAGGAGCCTTCGCAGCGCACCAGCACCGAGACGCGCCCCACGGGCTGCGCGGGGCTTTCCAGGGATTGCGTCAGGTCCTTGTCGCAGGCCGCCAGGCGCAGGCGCGGGTCGATGCGCGCCACTTCTATCTCGTAGCGTGCTTCGATGCCGCTGCGTTGCAGATAATCTTCCACCTTGAACTCAAGAAAGCCCTGGGTGGAGCCGATAAGAATCTCGGGCGCGGTGAAGTCGTCGGCCCAGGTCGGACCCGGGGCGAACGCGCCCAGCATGCCGAGCACTCCGCAGAGTGACAGGGCATGGGCTCGGGACCGTCGGAAAAACGTCGTTGGCAGTTTCATGCCACGACTTCAAGCAAGGCTCGTGCCGATTGCCGCCCTGGGCGGCACGGCGGATACGAAGGGGGCGCAATGGCCGGAGTCATGGATTCGGTCAACCAGCGAACGCAGCTGGTTGGGCAGAATCGTCTCGAACTGCTGCTGTTCCGGCTGGATGGCAGCCAGTTGTACGGCATCAACGTGTTCAAGGTGAAGGAGGTACTGCAGTGCCCGCGCCTGACCGTGATGCCCAAGTCCAGTCCGGTGGTGCGCGGGGTGGCGAACATCCGTGGCGGCACCATCCCGATCCTCGACCTGTCGATGGCCACCGGCCGTCGCGGCCTGCGCGAGATCGACAACAGCTTCGTGATCATCACCGAGTACAACACCAAGGTGCAGGGCTTCCTGGTGCATTCGGTGGAACGCATCGTCAACATGAACTGGGAGGAGATCCATCCGCCACCCAAGGGCACCGGCCGCGACCACTACCTGACGGCGGTGACGCGGGTGGACAAGCAACTGGTGGAGATCATCGACGTGGAGAAGATCCTCGCCGAGGTCGCGCCCACCAGCGAGGACATCTCCGAAGGCGTGATCGACGCCGACACCCAGGCCCAGGCGGTGACCAAGCGGGTGCTGGTGGTGGACGACTCCTCGGTGGCGCGCAAGCAGTTGATCCGCTGCCTGGAGACCGTCGGGGTGGAAGTGCTCGCGCTCAATGACGGACGCCAGGCGCTGGACTACCTTCAACAGATGCTGGCCGCCGGTGGCAATCCGGGCCAGGAATTGCTGATGGTGATCTCCGACATCGAGATGCCGGAAATGGATGGCTACACCCTGACCGCGGAGATTCGCCACGATCCGCGGCTGCAGGACCTGCACATTCTCCTGCATACTTCGCTGTCCGGGGTGTTCAACCAGGCGATGGTGCGGAAGGTCGGCGCCAACGACTTCCTCGCCAAGTTCCGGCCCGATGATCTGGCGGCGCGTGTCGTCGAGCGCATCAAGGCGGCGGACGCACGCTGAGGAGGGCACTTCGGGGTAGTCTGCAACGGCCGGGGGCGACCCCGGCCGCCTGGCGTCGGGATCGACGCCCGGCCAACTGGAAAGAGGCGTGATCGGTGACATCGACCAACATGGAATTCGAGCTGTTCCGGGACTTCCTGGAAAAGGCCTGCGGCATCGTCCTGGGTGCCAACAAGCAGTACCTGGTCGCCAGCCGCCTGAACAAGCTGATGGAGCAGCAGGGCATCAGGAGCCTGGGCGAGCTGGTGCAGAAGATCCAGGTCCGCAGCCAGCTGCGCGAGCAGGTGGTGGATGCCATGACCACCAACGAGACCCTCTGGTTTCGCGACACCTATCCCTTCGAGGTACTGAAGAACCGCATCCTCGCCGAGCTGATCAAGGCCAACCCGGGCCAGCGCCTGCGCATTTGGTCGGCGGCCTGCTCCTCGGGGCAGGAACCCTATTCGCTGTCGATGACCATCGACGAGTTCGAGAAGACCAACCTCGGCCAGCTCAAGGCCGGCGTGCAGATCGTCGCCACCGACCTCTCCGGTTCCATGCTCAACGCGGCGAAGGCCGGCGAGTACGACAGCCTGGCCATCGGCCGCGGGCTGTCCCAGGAGCGCCTGCAGCGCTACTTCGACACCAAGGGGCCGGGGCGCTGGGCGGTGAAGCCGGCGATCAAGGGCCGCGTCGAGTTCCGCGCGCTGAACCTGCTGGAGAGCTACGCCACCCTCGGCAAGTTCGACCTGATCTTCTGCCGCAACGTGCTCATCTACTTCTCCGCCGAGGTCAAGCGCGACATCCTGCTGCGCATGCACGCGGCGCTCAAGCCCGGCGGCTACCTGTTCCTCGGCGCCTCCGAGGCGCTCAATGGGCTGCCGGAGCATTACCAGATGGTCCAGTGCAACCCGGGGATCATCTACAAGGCCAAGTAGCCGGGCATTATGCCGATCACGGAAGGGCGCCCTTCGCCTATCCGCACGAGCCGTTCGCCGTCTTGCCGGCTGTGCCTGGGGGCTTTTCGTAGGATGGATTGAAGGGGCGTTTCGGCGTGTGCGGTGAGTCCAATCGCGGACAAGGTCCTCCTACCGCATGAGCGAGCATGGCTTTCGTAGGATGGTGTTGAGCGAAGCGATACCCATCACCGCAACCGCATGGGTTTCGCCAAGGCTCAACCCATCCGTTGAGGCGCGTCTCGGCGCGGCCGGCAAGACAGTTGCTCCTACGCTTCCGGCAAACACCACGCCCCGTAGGATGGGTTGAGCGAAGCGATACCCATCGCCACCACCGCATGGGTTTCGCAGGCTCAACCCATCCTACGGTTCCAGGGAAGCACGGGCGCGTAGGAGCGGACCTTGTCCGCGATTGGACTCACCGCCCACACCGGACGCCCCGGTGGCTCGGGCAGCCCCCTCTCCCGCTTGCGGGAGAGGGCCGGGGTGAGGGTAACCCCTTCGAATGGGCAGAACGCATTGCCGCCGGGCGGTAAGGCCTTGCCGCTTGCCGCGGTTTGCCGCCCCTTGCCGCTTGCGGATCATCGGCAATTCATTGATTAATAAGGCTTTAACGTTTTGGCACGCACCTTGCTGAAGTGCTGGCAAGCCCACACCGGCAAACAGGTTCGTGACCATGAGCATCAGCTTCGACTCCGCCCTCGGCATCCACGCACAAGCGCTCAGCTTCCGCTCGCAGCGCGCCGAAGTGCTGGCCAACAACCTGGCCAACGCCGACACCCCCAACTACAAGGCGCGCGACCTGGACTTCGCTTCCGTGCTCGCGGCCCAGGCCGACAAGGCCAAGAGCGGCACCTTCAGCACCGCCGTCACCAACGCCCGGCACATCGAGGCCGACGGCGTGGCCATGGGCGACGACTCGCTGAAATACCGCATCCCGACCAACCCCTCCATCGACCAGAACACCGTCGACGAGCAGGTCGAGCAGGCCAACTACGCGCAGAACGCCGTGCAGTTCCAGGCCAGCTTCACCTTCCTCAACAGCAAGTTCAAAGGCCTGATGGGCGCCCTGCGCGGAGAGTGATAGCCATGTCCCTTGCCAGTGTCTTCAACATCGCCGGTAGCGGCATGAGTGCCCAGACCACCCGTCTGAACACCACCGCCTCGAACATCGCCAACGCCGAGAGCGTGTCCTCGAGCATCGACCAGACCTACCGCGCCCGCCACCCGGTGTTCTCCGCCATGTTCCAGCAGGCGCAGAGCGGCCAGGGCTCGCTGTTCCAGGACACCGACCAGGCCGGCACCGGCGTGCAGGTGCTGGGCGTGGTCGAGGACCAGAGCCCGCTGGTGCCGCGCTACGAGCCGAACCATCCGGCCGCCGACGCCAACGGCTACGTGTACTACCCCAACGTCAACGTGGTGGAGGAAATGGCCGACATGATGTCCGCCAGCCGCTCCTTCCAGAGCAACGCGGAAATGATGAACACCGCCAAGCAGATGATGCAGAAGGTCCTGACCCTGGGTCAGTAAGCGCAGAGGACGCCCCATGAGCATCGACAACACCAGTAGCACTTCGAACTCGATCCTCTCGTCGCTGAACGCCGGGTCGAGTTCCTCGTCTTCCACCTCGGAAACCGGCACCAGTGCGCTGGGCAAGGATTCGTTCCTGCAACTGCTGGTCACCCAGCTGAACAACCAGAACCCGCTGGACCCGCAGGACAATACCCAGTTCGTCTCCCAGCTCGCCCAGTTCAGCAGCCTGGAGAGCATGGAGAACCTGGATACCACCCTGGGCAACTTCTATTCCTCGTTCCAGTCGTCCCAGGCGCTGCAGGCCTCGTCCCTGGTCGGCCGCTCGGTGATCGTCAACTCCAGCAAGGTCCAGGTCGACGACCCCAGCGCCGGCGTGCAGGGCTCGCTGGTGATGCCGTCCAACGGCGATGGCGTGACCCTGAAAATCTATGACGACGACGGCGAGCTGGTGCGCACCATCGATATGGGCAGCCAGAAGAGCGGCAACATCGACTTCACCTGGGACGGCAAGGACGACAGCGGCGAGCAGGTGGCCTCCGGCACCTACACCATCAAGGCCACGGCCTCGCTGGACGGCACCAGCACCGCCCTGACCACCTACCTGCCGGCCACGGTCAACAGCGTCACGCTGGGCCAGAGCGGCGGGGAAATGACCCTCAATCTCGCTGGCATCGGCAGTGTCTCCGCCTCCAGCATTCAGACCATCGGAAAATAACGCCGTCCTTCGGCACGGGAGCTGACCATGTCTTTCAATACCGCCCTGAGTGGTTTGAACGCCGCTAGCACGGACCTGAACGTGACCGGCAACAACATCGCCAACGTCGGGACCACCGGCTTCAAGTCCTCGCGCACCGAGTTCGCCGACCTTTATGCCGCCTCGATGCTCGGCACCGGGCGCAACGCCGTGGGCAGCGGCGTGATCACCCAGTCGGTGTCGCAGCAGTTCACCCAAGGCAACCTGACCTCCACCGGCCGCAGCCTGGACCTGGCCATCAGCGGCAACGGCTTCTTCATGGTCAGCGACAACGGCAGCCGCCTGTACACCCGCAACGGCTCCTTCAACACCGATGCCAACGGCTACATCGTCGACGGCTCCGGCAACCGCCTGCAGGGCTATGGCGTCAACGGCAGCGGCGCGGTCGTCAACGGCGTGATCACCGACCTGAAGGTGGACACCGCCAACCAGCCGCCGAGCCCGACCTCGAAGATCACCTCGACGCTGAGCCTGAACTCGGCGGCCAGCACGCCGACCAACGCCACCTTCGACCCGGCCGATTCCGACAGCTACAACTGGTCGACCTCGGTGGACATCTACGACTCCCAGGGCAACTCGCACACCATGACGAACTACTTCGTCAAGGACAGCAGCAACAACTGGACCATGCACACCCTGGTGGACGGCCGCTCGCCGACCGACCCGACCAGCACCACGCCGCTGACCAGCCAGCTGAGCTTCAACAGCTCCGGCCAGCTGACCGGCGTCACCTCCACCGGCATGACCGTCAATGCGGACAAGACCATGACCCTCACCGGCTGGGTGCCGGCGGCGATCACCGATTCCACCACTGACCCGGTGACCTGGGGCGCCAACGGCGCCGCCGGGGCCACCGGCGGCATCAGCCTCGACCTGACCAAGACCACCCAGACCAACGCCGCCTTCGCGGTCACCGCGGTGACCCAGGACGGCTACGCCACCGGCCAGATGTCCGGCCTGTCGGTGGACGTGGACGGGCAGATGTACGCCACCTACACCAACGGCCAGTCCAAGGTGATCGGCCAACTGGTGCTGGCCAACTTCGCCAACACCCAGGGCCTGACCCCGGTCGGCAGCACCGCCTGGAAACAGTCGCTGGCCTCGGGCGAGGCGGTGATCGGCACGCCGACCTCCGGCACCCTGGGCTCGGTGGGCTCCGGCTCGCTGGAAGAGTCCAACGTCGACCTCACCGCGCAACTGGTCAACCTGATAGTCGCGCAGCGCAACTACCAGGCCAACGCCAAGACCGTGCAGACCGAGAGCACTATCTCCGACACCATCATCAACCTGCGTTGATGGCGGCAAAGCGCTCTTGCCGCAGGCGGCAGCCCCTCGCCGCCTGACGGCCCCTCAGGCTCCTTCGGGAGCCTTTTCTTTTTCATTCGTCCTTTCGAATCAGCGGCTTGCGCTGATTTTTCAATTCTGGCACAGCCCTTGCTGAGACACCTCCAGCACCGCCGGGAATCCGACCCGGCACTGGAGGAATGCCTTGGACAGAATGCTGTATGTCGCCATGAGCGGCGCGAGCCAGAACACGCAGGCCATGCAGGCTCACGCCAACAACCTGGCGAACATTTCCACGACCGGTTTCCGTCGCGACTTCGAACAGGCGCGCGCGATGCCGGTCTTCGGCGACAGCTTTCCGGCGCGCGTGTTCGCCATGAGCGAACGCCCGGCCACCGACTTCACCGCCGGCGCCCTGCAGGAAACCGGGCGTGACCTGGACGTCGCCGCCAAGGGCGACGCCTGGATCGCCGTGCAGGCCCCGGATGGCGGCGAAGCCTACGTGCGCACCGGCAGCCTGGAAATCGACGCCCTCGGCCAGCTGCGCACCGGCGACGGTTTGCCGGTGCTCGGCAACGGCGGGCCGATCGCCATTCCGCCGGAAGAGAAGATCGAGATCGGCGAGGACGGCACCATCACCGTCCGCGGCCAGGGCAACAATCCCAACGCGCTGGCCACCGTCGACCGCATCAAGCTGGTCACCCCGGACCCGAAGCAGCTGGAGAAGGGCACCGACGGCATGATCCGCATGAAGCAGGGCCAGCCGGCGCCGCAGCCCGACGCCAACGCCAGCGTGCAGTCCGGCTTCCTCGAGGCGAGCAACGTCAACGCGGTGGAAGAGATGACCTCGATCCTGGCGCTGTCCCGCCAGTTCGAGCTGCACGTGAAGATGATGCGTACCGCCGAGGACGATTCCCAGGCCATGGCGCGGGTTTTGCAATTTAGCTAATCACCAGATCGAGGCGTCATGAATCCGACGCCCGAGGAGAAGACATATGCTTCCGGCACTGTGGGTCAGCAAGACCGGCCTGTCCGCCCAGGACATGAACCTGACCACCATTTCCAACAACCTGGCGAACGTCTCGACCACCGGCTTCAAGCGCGACCGCGCCGAGTTCCAGGACCTGCTGTACCAGATCAAGCGCCAGCCCGGCGCCCAGTCGACCCAGGACAGCCAACTGCCCTCGGGCCTGCAGCTGGGTACCGGCGTGCGCATCGTCGGCACCCAGAAGAACTTCACCGCCGGCAGCCTGCAGACCACCGACAACCCGCTGGACATGGCGGTCAACGGCCGCGGCTTCTTCCAGGTGCTGACCCCGGACGGCACCGTCGCCTACACCCGCGACGGCAGCTTCCACCTGAATTCCGACGGCCAGATCGTCACCTCCAACGGCAACGCCCTGGAGCCGGCCATCGTGGTCCCGGCGGAAACCCAGACCTTCACCGTCGGCAACGACGGCACCGTCTCGGTGACCGTGGCCGGCAACTCGCAGCCGCAGATCATCGGCAACATCCAGACCGCCGACTTCATCAACCCGGCGGGCCTGCAGGCGACCGGCAACAACCTGTTCCTGGAAACCGCCGCCAGCGGCGCGCCGCAGGTCGGCACCCCGGGCCTGAACGGCCTGGGCACCGTGCAGCAGAACACCCTGGAGAACTCCAACGTCAGCGTGGTGGAGGAGATGGTCAACATGATCACCACCCAGCGCGCCTACGAGATGAACTCCAAGGTGATCTCCACCGCCGACCAGATGCTGTCCTTCGTCACCCAGAACCTTTGATGCATGACGCGGGCCCCGCGGCCCGCCAGTTAGTGGCTCTCCCCGAGAGGTAGTTGCAATGAACCGTTCCCATCTTCTCCCGCTGCTGGCGCTCGCCGCGCTGGCCGGTTGCGTCAGTCCTCCGCCGAAGCCGGACGACCCGTACTACGCGCCGGTCATGCCACGTACGCCCATGCCCGCGGCGCAGAACAACGGTTCCATCTACCAGGCCGGGTTCGAAAACAACCTCTACGGCGACCGCAAGGCCTTCCGCATCGGTGACATCATCACCATCACCCTCAACGAGAAGACCCAGGCGAGCAAGAAGGCCAACTCGGACATCTCCAAGGACAGCAGCAACAAGATGGGGCTGACCTCGCTGTTCGGCAGCAAGGCCACCACCAACAACCCCTTCGGCAGCGGCGACCTGAGCCTCAGCGCCGAGTACAGCGGCAACCGCGAGACCAAGGGCGACAGCGCGGCGGGGCAGAGCAACAGCCTGACCGGCTCGATCACCGTGACCGTGGCCGAAGTCATGCCCAACGGCATCCTCGCCGTACGCGGCGAGAAGTGGATGACGCTGAACACCGGCAACGAGCTGGTGCGCATCGCCGGGCTGATCCGCGCCGACGATATCGCCACCGACAACACCGTGTCCTCGACCCGCGTGGCGGATGCGCGCATCACCTACTCGGGCACCGGCGCCTTCGCCGACGCCAGCCAGCCGGGCTGGCTGGACCGCTTCTTCCTCAGCCCGCTGTGGCCGTTCTGAGCAGGTGACCTGAGATGTCGATGTTCTCCCGCCTGCTCTTAGTACTCGGCCTGTCCTGCCTGACGCTCGCCGCCCACGCCGAGCGCCTGAAGGACATCGCCAGCATCCAGGGCGTGCGCAGCAACCAGCTGATCGGCTACGGCCTGGTGGTCGGCCTCAACGGCTCCGGCGACCAGACCACGCAGACGCCCTTCACCCTGCAGACCTTCAACAACATGCTGGCGCAGTTCGGCATCAAGGTGCCGGCCGGCAGCGGCAACGTGCAGCTGAAGAACGTCGCCGCGGTGTCGGTGCACGCCGACCTGCCGGCGTTCGCCAAGCCGGGCCAGACCATCGACGTGACCATCTCCTCCATCGGCAACGCCAAGAGCCTGCGCGGCGGCAGCCTGCTGATGACCCAGCTCAAGGGCATCGACGGCCAGACCTACGCCATCGCCCAGGGCAACCTGGTGGTGGGCGGCTTCGACGCCGAGGGTCGCGACGGCTCGAAGATCACCGTCAACGTGCCGTCGGCCGGGCGCATTCCCTCCGGCGCCACCGTCGAACGCGCGGTGCCGAGCGGCTTCGACCAGGGCAACAGCCTGACGCTGAACCTCAACCGCCCCGACTTCACCACCGCCAAGCATATCGTCGACCGCATCAACGACATGCTCGGCCCGGGCGTGGCCCAGGCCATCGACGGCGGCTCGGTGCGCGTCAGCGCGCCGCTGGACCCGAACCAGCGGGTGGACTACATGTCGGTGCTGGAGAACCTGGAGATCCAGTCCGGCGAGGCGGTGGCCAAGGTCATCATCAACTCGCGCACCGGCACCATCGTCATCGGCCAGAACGTGCGCGTATCGCCGGCCGCCGTGACCCACGGCAGCCTCACCGTGACCATCACCGAGGACCCGATCGTCAGCCAGCCCGGCCCCTTCTCCAACGGCGAGACCGCGGTGGTGCCGCGCTCGCGGGTGAACGCCGAGCAGGAAGCCAAGCCGATGTTCAAGTTCGGCCCGGGCACCACCCTGGACGAGATCGTCCGCGCGGTGAATCAGGTGGGCGCGGCGCCCAGCGACCTGATGGCCATTCTCGAAGCCCTCAAGCAGGCCGGCGCGTTGCAGGCCGAGCTGATCGTCATCTGAGGACGCCGCCATGGACGCACGACTGCTCAACTCCGGCGTCAGCGCCAGCGCCAGCGACAGCCAGGCCTACACCGACCTCAACCGCTTGAGCCAGCTGAAGAGCGGCGACCGCAACAGCCAGGGCAACATCCGCAAGGTGGCCCAGGAGTTCGAGTCGCTGTTCCTCAACGAGATGCTCAAGTCGATGCGCTCGGCCAACGAGGTGTTCGCCAAGGACAACCCACTCAACAGCGAGACCGCCAAGCAGTACCAGGACATGTACGACCACCAGCTGTCGGTGTCCCTGGCGCGCGAGGGGCACGGCATCGGCCTGGCCGACGTGCTGGTCAAGCAGATGGAGAAGATGCAGGGCGTGCGCCACACCGGCAACAACCCCTTCGCCCAGGTGCAGGCGCAATCCGATACCCAGGCTACCCAGGCGGTGGCGGGGCAGGACCGGCAGCGGGCGAAGAGCCTGTGGTCCGCCAGCGGCAAGCCGCTGACGCAGCCCGAGCCCGGCCGCGACGACCGCCAGGCGCTGAACGCGCGGCGCCTGGCCCTGCCGGGCACGCTGGCCAAGCGCATCGCCGCCGGCATAGTGCCGGACGCCAATGCCGCCGGCACCAGCCAGCCGGCGCAGTTGGCCAGCAGCGACTGGCGCAACGGCAGGGGCTACACCCGCCAGGACGATACCGCCGGCAGCGCCGCCGTCGCCGATACCTCGGCCATCTCGACCAAGCCGGGCAAGTCCATGTTCGCCTCGGCCGACGACTTCGTCGCCACCATGCTGCCCATGGCCGAACGCGCGGCCAAGCGCATCGGCGTCGACCCGCGCTACCTGGTGGCCCAGGCCGCGCTGGAAACCGGCTGGGGCAAGAAGATGATCGCCCAGCGCGACGGCAGCAGCAGCCACAACCTGTTCGGCATCAAGAGCGGTTCGAGCTGGAGGGGCGACTCGGCGCGCGCGCTCACCAGCGAGTACGAGAACGGCAAGCAGGTGAAGGAAGTGGCCTCGTTCCGCGCCTACAACTCCTTCGAGCAGAGCTTCCAGGACTACGTCAGCTTCCTGCAGAACAACGACCGCTACCAGGGCGCCCTGGACTCCGCCGCGCGCCCCGAGCAGTTCATGAAGGAACTGCAGCGCGCCGGTTATGCCACCGACCCGCAATATGCGCGCAAGGTCTCGCAGATCGCCAGGCAGGTGCAGGTCTACCAGACCGTGGCCATGGCCGACGCCCCGACCCGTACGCTTTGAAGAATGGAACGCTCTAAGGAAAGCCCATGAGCCTGTTATCCATAGGACTGTCCGGCCTCAACGCTTCGCAAACGGCGCTGAGCACCACCGGCAACAACATCACCAACGTCGACACCGCCGGCTATACCCGCCAGCAATCGATGCAGGTCAGCTCGGCCGCGCAGTTCTCCGGGCGCTACTACGTCGGCACCGGCACCACGGTGCAGGACGTGCGCCGGATGTACAGCGAGTTCCTGGCCAACCAGCTGCGCGGCGCGACGGCGGTGAACAGCGATGCGCAGACCTACCTGAGCCAGGTCAACCAGGTCGACTCGCTGCTGTCGGACAGCACCACCGGCCTGTCCTCGGTGATGCAGAACTTCTTCGCCTCGCTGCAGACCGCGGCCGGCACCCCGACCGACGCCGCCTCGCGGCAACTGGTGCTGACCCAGGCGAAGAACCTGGCGCAACGCTTCAATTCCATCTCCACCCAGTTGGGCACCCAGAACAGCTACGTCAACACCCAGATGAGCAGCCTGGCCGGGCAGGTCAGCGACCTGGCCAAGACCATCGCCCAGTACAACCAGGCGATCACCGCCGCCGAATCCGCCGGCGCCAGCGCCAACGACCTGCAGGACAAGCGCGACCAGGCGGTGGTGCAGCTGTCGGACATGATCGGCGTCAGCGTGGTCAAGCAGGGCAGCAGCTACAACCTCTACCTGGGCTCCGGCCAGCCGCTGGTGGTGGGCAGCAACGCCTCGACCCTGAGCGCCGCGCCCAGCGCCAGCAACCCGTCGCAGTACAGCCTGTCGCTGAACTCCAGCTCCAGCGGCGTGACCGTGGATGTCACCTCGGTGGTCACCGGCGGCCAGATGGGCGGCCTGCTGCGCTACCGCAGCGAGGTGCTGAACACCACCCAGAACGAACTGGGGCGCATGGCCATCGTCCTCGCCGACACCTTCAACAGCCAACTGGCCCAGGGCCTGGACCTCAACGGCAACTTCGGCGCCCAGCTGTTCAAGGACATCAACGACGCCAGCGTGATCGGCAACCGCAGCCTGGCCAACGGCCTCAACGGCGGCACCGGCAACCTCAACGTCAGCATCGACGACAGTGGCGCGCTGACCACCAGCGACTACGAGGTGACCTTCACCTCGGCCACCGGCTACAGCGTCCGACGCCTGTCCGATGGCGAGGTGCTGGGCAGCGGCGACCTCAGCGACGATCCGCCCAAGGAATTCGACGGCTTCAGCCTCAGCCAGCAGAGCGTCGGCACCATCCAGGCCGGCGACCGCTTTACGGTGATCCCGACGCGTACCGCGGCGGCGGACATCTCCGTGGCCATGACCGACGCCAATCGCCTGGCGCTGGCCTCGCCGCTGGTCTCCACCACCACCACCGGCAACATCGGCAGCGGCACCATCAGCGGCACCAGCCTGACCACCGAGCTCGACGCCAGCAACAGCGCCGACCTGGCGGCGGCGATCAAGGCCGGCATGCCGGTCAAGCTGGTGTTCGACGCCGCTGCCGGCGACGGCACCCAGGGCTACACGATCTACGATTCCGCCGGCAACTCGCTGGGCACCGGCAGCATAGTGCCGGGGCAGAGCAACGACATCAGCGTCACCGTGCCCGGCACGCCGTCGTTCAGCTTCCAGACCAGCATCGGCGGCTACCCGGGCAAGGGCGACAGCTTCACCGTCGCCTTCAATTCCGATGGCGATGCCGACAACGGCAACGCGCAGAAGCTCATCGACCTGCAGAGCGCCAAGACCGTGGGCAGCGGCACCGGCAGTGGCAGCGGCATGAGCCTGACCGGCGCCTACAGCAGCCTGACCGAGACCGTCGGCGCCCAGGCCAACCAGGCCAAGCTGGACGCCACCGCCACCGACGCGGTGCTGACCCAGGCGCAGAACACCCGCGACTCGCTGTCGGCGGTCAACCTCGACGAGGAAGCGGCCAACCTGGTGAAGTTCCAGCAGTACTACACGGCCTCCGCGCAGATCATCAAGACCGCGCAGACGCTCTTCGACACCCTGATCAACAACATCTGAGGCGGCCGTGATGCGTATTTCCACCCCGCAGATCTTCAGTTCCAACATCGACAACTACAACCGCGGCTACGCCAGCCTGGCCAAGACCCAGGAGCAGATCTCCAGCGGTGTGCGCATCCAGACCCCCGCCGACGACCCCGTCGGCGCCGCGCGCCTGCTGCAACTCGAGCAACAGCAGGCATTGTTGGGCCAGTACAGCGGCAACATGACCACAGCCACCAACAGCCTGAACCAGGAGCAGAGCGTCCTCGACTCGATCAATACCGCGCTGCAGCGCGCCCGCGAGTTGACCCTCCGTGCTGGCGACGGCTCCCTGAGCGATGACGACCGGGGCGCCATCAGCGAGGAGCTGGGCCAGATCCAGAAACAGCTGCTGACGCTGATGAACAGCAAGGATGCCAGCGGCAATTACCTGTTCTCCGGCAGCAAGAGCACAGTGCAGCCGTTCATCCAGAACGCCGATGGCAGCTACAGCTACCAGGGCGACCAGAGCTCGCTGAATTTGCAAGTCTCGGACAACCTGCTGATCTCCACCAACGACAATGGCTGGAGCATCTTCGAGATGGCAGCCAACGCCAGCCGCACCGTCAGCTCGCTGACCAGTGAGCCGAACGCCGATGGCGTACAGCGGGCCTTCCTGTCCCAGGGCACGGTGACCAACGACAAGAGTTACAACGGCAGCTTCCGCGATGGCGCGCCCTACACCTTGAAGGTGCTCAGCGGCACCCAGTACCAGATCCTCGACAAGGACGGCAACGACGTCACCAGCGAGGCCAATACCAACGGCACCTACGACGCCACCTCCACCGACAGCAACGCCATCATCTTCCGTGGTGCGCAATTCCAGCTCGACGTCTCCCTGCCCAAGACCGACGACGCCAGCAATATGGACAGCCTGGTCGATGGCTACAGCTTCAGCTTCGGTACCGCCCCGGATACCCTCTCGGTGAAGCGCAGCGCCGCCAACACCTCGTCGGCCCAGGTCACTTCGGCCACGGTGAGCAACGCGAACACCTACACCACCCAGTTCCCGAGCAACGGCGTGCAGCTGAAATTCACCAGCGCCACCGACTACGAGGTCTACGCGCTGCCGGCAGTCCAGGGTGCTACGCCGATGGCCAGCGGTACCCTGGGCGCGACCTTCCCGCAGACCATCAGCGTCGCCGGTATCGACATGGCCATCAGTTCGGCGCCGGCGGCCGGCGACCAGTTCAGCGTCACCGCCAGCTCACCGGAGCGGCAGAACATCCTCAATACCCTGGGCGACCTCCGCGCGGCGCTGGATACCTCCACCGCCAACGATCCGCAGGCGCAGCTGAACATCCGCAACATGGTGGCCAGCGCGGTGACCAACCTCGACAAAGCCACCAACCAGGTGCTGACGACCCAGTCGTCGATAGGCGCACGCCTGAACACCATCGAGGTGCTCAACCAGGAAAACCAGAGCCTGAGCCTGACCAACACCACCACCCAATCGTCGATCCGCGACACCGACATGGCCGCGGCGACGTCGCAGCTGGTGCTGCAGCAGACCATGCTCGAAGCGGCGCAGGCGGCGTTTGCGCGGATCAGTCAGTTGAGTTTGTTCAACAAGCTCTAGCGCTGTCCTACGCTGCGCGATGAAAAAAGGGATGTCATGGACATCCCCTTTTTTGCCGCGCCTAGATCAGGCGCGGTTCAGATGGAGGAGGGTAAGGCGGCTGTCGAGCTGCTCATGGGCACCCAGCGCGGCCTTGTGCGGTAGCTTCTGATAGTGCTTTAGGGCGAAGCCGCGCTGGTTGGCCGCGGCCAGGTACCACTCGGCGTCGTGATAGCGGCTATTCAGGTTGAAGGCATTGTTCCAACGGGCATCCATGAGATCCAGCAGCAGAACCTCGCCACGGTGTTGCGCCAGGCCACTGAGGATCAGGCTGAACTGTTCGTCGTTCAGCGTGCCGAGAATCTCCCCCAGAATGACGTTCGCCCCACTGAAGCGTTGAGAGAGGTCCGCCAGGGCGTTGTCGCCCAGTGCTATCTCCTGGTCGCCGGCGAGGTCAAGAGCTATCAGGCGGCCGTCCCTCACCAGTAGCTCAAGGGCTGGCCTCCCATCAAGATAGGTCTGCAGGAAGTCGCGGATCGACCAGCCACACGGAGCCTGTTGTGGTGCCAAGGGAGTACGAGACGTCCAGTTGCGAGTGGCGGCTAGCCCGTTGTCGTAGAAGCCTGGGCGCGTTGTCTGGGGAAGGAGAAGGTAGTTGGAGGCGTGCACCAGTTCGAAGGCGCGGTGGACTCGGTAATGGTGCAAGCCTGCCCAGGCAAGGAAGCGCCCTTTGTTGGCGTTGGCCACTTCGATCAGGATGATAGGACGGGAGTGCCCGATAAGGTATTCGGCACCTTGCAAGACATCCAACTCCATGCCTTCCACGTCGATCTTGAGCAGGTCCACGCTTGTGTCAGGGTAGAGATTGTCCAGGGAGTCGATGACGATATCGCCGGTGTCATCGGTCTTGATACTCGTGGCCCCGAGGTTTGTGGCTTCGATGTGGTCGAAGCTGGCCTTGCCGGCGGTGGCGCCTATGCCTATGCGGTGAATGTGTGCGCGCGCGGGATCGATCTCGTTGAGACGGAAGTTTTCCTGGAGCAAGTCGGCGGCGGCATCGGTGGGTTCGAAGCAATGTATCTGCGAGGCGTCGCCGATACAGGTGAAGAACAAGGCGTGGTTGCCGATATTTGCCCCCACGTCGAATATCACCGGGTTGCGCGGAAGCACGAGCAGCGTTTCGGTGAGTTCATTGCTCTCGAAGAACCGTTCGCGGGCAAGATGATTCTGGATGAGATCCAGAGTATTACTCAGGCGGAACTTGACCTGCTTGTCGCCGAACGGAACGCTGGCAACGACTTCGTTCTCACGGCAGAAGTTCGTGAACACATGAGGCATGGCTTCGTTCCAGTCCTTGCCCGTTGCGGCGCGGGGGCCGGTCGAGTGCTGGCCCCGGACATTGAGGAACAGTGGCTTCTCGATCTTGATGCACCTGGCGTCGCGCCATACCCGAAGGTAATATTCGAAGTCTTCACCACAATCCATTTCAGTATGGAACGGATGCGCCTCGGCTACCTTGCGGCGCACGAAATGGCCATTGTGCAGGGTCAGAAACGGGTGGTTTATCAGTACCTGTTCCAGGGTGGTGATGGGAGCGATGTCATTGGCTCTGCGGCTTGCCTGCTGGGTGGACAGGTTGGCCTCGTAGATGGCCCCCCAGATGGCGTCGTAGTCATTCAGCAGATGCTGGACATCGTCGAACGCGGTGGGGACCATCAGTTCATCCGCATCGATGAAGAAGATCCATTCCGCGCCCCGCCTGCCTGCTTCTGCCACACCAAGGTTCCTGGCCCGCGAGCGCCCTTGGCCCAAAGTATCGTCCTGGGGAAGGATTTCCACTTCGCTGAAGCCGCCAATACCGTTGGCGATGGCTTGTTCAATGGAGCTGATCACGCGTTGGGACAGCTCTTTGTGTCCGGGGCCGACAGGGATGATTACGCAGCACTTCATAGTCTTGTCCTGTGTTTCAAGAGGATCAGAGATGGCCGTTGTCGCGCATGGCGGCGACGGCTCTGTCCAATGCCATTTCCCAGCGACCGATCTCGCGATTGCGGATGAGGTAGACGCTGGGGTACCAGTAGCTGGGACCTTCTTCCAGTCCCCAGCGCCAGTTGGGATTCAGCTGCAGCAACACGTACGTCGGTACCCCCAACGCACCGGCGAGGTGGACCGCGGTGTTGTCGATGCTGAGCACGGCATCCAGTGCTGCGAGCTGGCTGGCTTGGGCATCCATGTTGACGAGCGGATTGACGTTTTCATCGTGATGGATATACAGCCCCAAGGCCTTTGCCTCGGCGCGCTCAGCCGAGGTATCGCCATACTGGAGGTTGATGAATTGCACGTGGTTCTGCGACGCAAGTCGAGCCAGTTCGTTCATGGCGATGCGGCGGCTCTGTATGTCGTTGGAGATGTTGGAGCCTCCTTTCCAGGCAAGGCCAATCAGCTTTTTGCCAGGGAATAGCCGTGTGTATTCTTCACGCTTGCAGCGGCTTGCCTCCTCATCGGCCCGCAGGAATTTGCCTGGCCCGGCAAAGGAGCCGAGGTCGGGGCGCAGTAGTCGGCCCAGGCTGCCCATGGGTATCTGGTAATCGCTTTGTGGCCAACTCTGTCGATAGAGCATCTGTACGCCATCCAGCACGTTACCGGTCTGCTCGCGGCGAATGAAAGCGACTTCAGGGAAGCTACGCTCGAGAATCGGGTCCAGCCGGGCGTAGGTCTCGAAGTG
This sequence comes from Pseudomonas sp. NBRC 100443, assembly GCF_030268185.1. Lineage (NCBI taxonomy): Bacteria > Pseudomonadati > Pseudomonadota > Gammaproteobacteria > Pseudomonadales > Pseudomonadaceae > Pseudomonas > Pseudomonas sp. NBRC 100443. Next base: position 89,618 of record NZ_BSQE01000007.1, on the reverse strand, counting down.
CACCTTGCCTTCGAGCTCAAGTAGGTCTGGCAGCATACTGGCGAACATGATGTGGTCGCCAATGCCTTGTTCGGCCCAGATCAACAGGCTTTTGCCTTTGAGCGATTCGCCTTGCCATTGCGGGGTGTTGAAGTACTGCTGCTGGTTCTGCTGGCTGGCCAGCCAACGCCATTCGTAGTGGGACCATCCGACCTCGAACTGTTTCAGCCGCAGCATCAGTAGGCCGAGATTGTTATGCGTGCCTATATGTTGCGGATCGCTCCGCAGGACTATGGCGTAGTGCTGGAAGGCTTCTTCGTAACGCGCGACCTGTTCCAGCGAAGTGGCCATGTTGAAATGCAGGCGGGGGTCGTCCGGTGAACCTTCCAGGCCCAACTGGCAACAAGCGATACAATCGTGATAACGGCCGGTGTCGTAATACAGCTTCGAGAGCGCGCAGAGTATCCACACCTGCTGGCTGACGGCCAGGGGAGTCTGCAGCACGTCCAGATAGAGTCGTTCGGCTTCTGCATGCAACTGAGCGTTTGTGAGTGCAGAGGAATAGAGCTTGAAGCGCCATAGGTTGGGACGCTGTCGATACCAAGCTCGCGCCTGCTCCAGATCCGCTGCGAGTTCGGGGCATTCGGCCATGTGCTCGAAGAGTTCGGCGTCTACCTGGTCGTCACCGGGCATGGAGAGTGCCTGATGGATATAGGGTTGCGCCGAGTCCACTTGCTTCAGACGCAGGTGAAGGTGGGCGATCTTCGCGTGGATCAGGGCGACCTGTGGCGTGATGTCCAGTAGTCGCTCGTACAACTCAATCTGTTGCGGCAGGTCATCTGCATGCTCGGCTAGCTGCAAGGCTTGGGCAATGTGCTGAATCTCGGCCCGGTCTTGGGATGCTGACATGTGGGATTCCGTGTGGCGGTAGTTTGGCGCGATACGGGGGGACAGCAAGAATGGGGCCAGCATCCCATGGGGTAGCCCTTCTGAAGAATCTACGAAAAAAAATTAAAGCGCCTGGCGGGCTGGACGATAACCCTAACGAAGGTTCTCCACGCCATCTCAAATCTGATCACGGCAGGGAGGCCAAAAAGCCCAAACACGAGGATTTCGTCATGGCTCTTACCGTCAATACCAACATCGCCTCGCTGTCGGTTCAAAAGAACCTGACCAAGGCCTCCAATGCCCTGAACACGTCGATGACCCGTCTGTCCACCGGCCTGCGCATCAACAGCGCCAAGGACGACGCCGCCGGTTCGCAGATTTCCAACCGTCTGACCAGCCAGGTCAACGGCCTGAACGTCGCCGTGAAGAACGCCCAGGACGCCAACTCCATCGCCCAGGCCGCCGAAGGTGCCCTGCAGGAGTCCACCAACATCCTGCAGCGCATGCGTGAACTGTCCCTGCAGTCGGCCAACGGCAGCAACAGTACCGAAGACCAGACCTCCCTGAACCAGGAGTTCAAGTCGCTGACCGCCGAACTGACCCGTATTTCCAAGACCACCACCTTCGGTGGCGGAACCTCCGGCATCAAGCTGCTCGACGGCTCCGCCGGCAGCAACGGTACTCTGACTTTCCAGGTCGGTGCCAATGCCAACGAGACCGTGAGCTTCACTCTTAGCGACATGAGCGCCCAGGCCCTGAAAGGCACGTCGCAACTGGCTTCGGCCAACCTGACCGGTATTACCTTTGACAGCGCCGGTCTTGTGGCTAGTGCGGGGATTATCTCGATCAATGGTACCGCTGTGAGTTATGAGGCGGGTGCGAGCGTCAACGACATCGTTGGCGCGATCAACACCAACGTCAGTGGTGTCGCTGCAGTCAACAGCGCGGCCAGTGCAGGCGCCACTCCTGTAATCACCCTGACCTCCAGTGCTGATTTCCACGCAGGTAAAGTTGCTAGCGCTGGCCTGGTGAGCGCCGGTGCAGGTAGTGCCGCCAACGCTACCAGTTCGGCGTTCACCGTCCAGCAACTGGACATCACCAGCGCCAAGGGAGCACAGTCCGCTACCCAGGTCATCGACGCCGCTCTGAAGCAGATCGACACCCAACGTTCTGCCCTGGGCGCCATCCAGAACCGTCTGGACAGCACTATCTCCAACCTGCAGAACGTGGCCGAGAACGCCACCGCTGCACGTAGCACCATCCAGGACGTGGACTTCGCCTCGGAGACTGCCGAGATGACCAAGCAGCAGACCCTGCAACAGGCCGCCACCGCGGTCCTGGCCCAGGCCAACCAGCTGCCGTCCGCTGTCCTGAAGCTGCTGCAGTAAGGGCTCGCCGGAAGGCGAAAACCGAGGAAGGGCGCCCTGCGCCCTTTCTTGCTTTGCGTGTGGAGGGTAAACCCAGATGGATACCAGCCTCGGAATCAACACCTTGCGCCCCGTGGACAGCGGCGCCACGCCCGGAGCCAAGCCGGCGGGTGGCAATGCGTTGCCGCAAGGCGCCAAGGATTCACCGGCTACCAATAGCCGCCGCAGCCTGAACGATGCCGTCAGCCGGCTGCGCGAACAGGCCCAATCGGTGCAGCGCAACCTAGATTTCTCGGTGGATGAGGCCAGTGGCGAAACCGTGGTGAAGGTGGTCGCCGCCGACACGGGCGAAGTGATCCGGCAGATTCCGTCGGAGGTCGCCCTAAGGCTGGCGGAGAGCTTCAAGGACGCTGGCAATCTGTTATTCAGCGAGCGCGCCTGAGGCTTGGCGCGATTCTTGAATTGAAGCGTCCTAGACGCAAGGCGGAAACCGAAACCGCCAGAAATTTGGACAGGAGGGTGGGCAAATGGCTGGGACTTCGATCAATGGCGTAGGTTCGGGGATCGACATCGACTCCATCGTGACCTCGCTGGTGAATGCGCAGAAGACGCCGAAGCAGAACCAGATCACCAACCAGAAGAGCACCGCCAATACCCAGCTGTCCGCGGTGGGGACGCTGAAGAACGCCCTGGAGACTTTCCAGAGCGCCCTTGAGAAGCTGAACGACTCCTCTTCCAGTGCGTTCGCCGGCCTTGCGGTCAAGTCGTCCAATACCGATGCGTTGACCGCCAAGCTAGGCACAGGGGCCGCCGCTGGCACCTACAAGATCGAAGTGAAGAGCCTGGCCACCAGCTCCAAGGTCGCCACCCAGTACATCGACAAGTCCGCCACTTTCGGCACTGGCAGCCTGACCCTTACGCAGGGCAGCAGCAGCTACAAGGTCAATGTCAGCTCCGGGGCGAGCCTGTCGGACATTCGTGACAGCATCAATACCCAGCTGAAGTCCAACGGCATCACCGCGAACATCATCACCGACGCCAATGGCCCGCGCCTGGTTCTGAGCTCCAGCGTGACCGGCGCTGGCAGCGATATCAGTGTCACCGCCTCGGGGGATAGCAGCCTGTCGGTGCTCAATATCGATGGTGCCAATACCCAGGCGTCTGCCACCGCTGGCGGCTACATTTCCGCGCCTGCGGCAAATGCCGAGTACACCATCGACGGCCTGGAGATGAGCAGCTCGACCAACAGCATCAAGAGCGCCATCAGCGGCGTCGAGTTCGACCTAGTGGCCGAGGGCAAATCGACCATTACCGTCGACACCAACACCGATGGCCTGAAGAGTTCGGTGCAATCCTTCGTCGATGCCTACAATACGCTGATGACCTCGATCAACTCGCTGACCAAGGTCACCACCACCACCGACAGCGACGGCAATCCAACCACCTCTTCCGCCGCGTTGGCCAGCGACTCGATGACCCGCTCGTTGCTCAACACCCTGCGCAGTGAACTGGTCGGCTCCTCGAGCAATGGCGGCACCATCAAGCTGCTTTCGCAACTGGGGGTCTCGACCCAGAACGATGGCACCCTTGAAGTCGATAGCGACAAGCTGGATGCCGCGCTGGAAAAGAACTTCGCTTCTGTGCAGGGCTTCTTCACCGGCACTGGTGGTTTGCTCGACCGGATGAGCAGCAGCCTCGACGTGTATACCCAGAGCAATGGCCTGCTCGACCAGCGCAAGGCTTCGCTGAACGACACCCTTAGCGACCTGGCCACCCAGCAGACCGCGCTGGACAACCGCATGGACAAGCTGACCACGACCCTGATGGCCAAATACAACGCCATGGACTCCCTGGTCGCCCAGCTCAACGCCACCAGCAGCAGCGTGCTGACCACGCTCAACGCGCTGAACAACAAGAACAGTTCGAGCAGTTGAGCCTGAACCGCGCCCCGGCCTGCTCCGGGGCGGGCGATTGGCGGCGATCCTGGTCTAAAGAAATTCCCGCGTTCGCCGATACCCTGAATACCAACGATGTGATCGTTCAAGGATTCAAGGGGATATCGCATGAACGCCATGGCCGCGCTGCGCCAGTACCAGAACGTCAACACCCAGTCCCAGGTACACGACGCTTCTCCCCATCGCCTGATCCAGATGCTGATGGAGGGTGGCCTGAGCCGTATCGCCCAGGCCAAGGGCTCCATGGAGCGCGAGCAATTCGCCCAGAAGGGCATGCTGATCGCCAAGGCAGCGGCTATCATTGCCGGCCTGCGCGAAGCGCTGAACTTCGAAGCTGGTGGTGAGTTGGCGCAGAACTATGCCAACCTCTATGACTACATGAGCCGTCGCCTGAGCGACGCCAACCGCAGCAACGAGGCGGAAATCCTCGATGAGGTGTCGGGCCTGCTGCGTACCATCAAGGAAGGCTGGGACGGTATCCCGCAGTAATACCGTCCCTCCAGGAGACACGAAGCATGACCCTCGCCGTCGAGCGTATCGAACAAACCCGCAGCGCCCTGGGCACCGCCCTGGCGGAGCAGGACTGGGAAGCCATCGCCCGGCTGGACCTGGAGTGCCGCCAGCACGTGGATGCCGCCATGCACGAGCCGCTGGACGACGACAGCGACCTCAAGCGCAGCCTCGAAGGCCTGCTCGTGCTGTACCGCGAACTGGTCCAGGAAGTTACCCGCCAGCGCCAGGGCGTGGCCGAGGAGATCATCCGCGTCAATCGGTCGCACAAGGGCGCCAAGGTCTATCAGCTTTTCGGCTGAGCCCCGCGGGTCGCCCGTTCGGCGCGGCCCCTCGTTTTCTCCGTTGCCGCCGTTCGTGCCAGCAGGTAAGTTCTTCCGTCGGAAACAACGAATAAATCACGCCATAAATTTGACTCCTGCCACATTTTTGACTTTACTTGGTGGCTAAATGATGGCGGATTGTTTCCGCCTCTTTCCCGTTGCCGTTCGCCGGCCCACATGCCTTCGGAAGACAAGAGCAAGATGTGGCGTGAAACCAAGATTCTGCTGATTGACGACGACCTGGAGCGTTGCCGCGAACTCTCCACCATCCTCAACTTCCTCGGCGAGGACCAGTTGTCCTGCCGCAGCCGCGAATGGCGCCTGGCGGTCGACGACCTGTCCAACGGCAGCCGCGGCGTGCTCTGCGTGCTGCTCGGCAGCGTCGAGCACAAGGGCGGCGCCCTGGAGCTGCTCAAGCAGCTTTCGGCCTGGGACGAATTCCTGCCGGTGCTGCTGATCGGCGACTCGGCGCCGACCGACTGGCCGGAAGAGCTGCGCCGCCGCGTGCTGGCCAGCCTGGAGATGCCGCCCAGCTACAACAAGCTGCTCGATTCCCTGCACCGCGCCCAGGTCTACCGCGAGATGTACGACCAGGCCCGTGAACGCGGCCGCCAGCGCGAGCCCAACCTGTTCCGCAGCCTGGTCGGCACCAGCCGGGCCATCCAGCAGGTACGGCAGATGATGCAGCAGGTGGCCGACACCGACGCCAGCGTGCTCATCCTCGGCGAGTCCGGCACCGGCAAGGAAGTGGTGGCGCGCAACCTGCACTACCACTCCAAGCGCCGCGAAGCGCCCTTCGTGCCGGTTAACTGCGGGGCCATTCCCGCCGAGCTGCTGGAAAGCGAACTGTTCGGCCACGAGAAGGGCGCCTTCACCGGCGCCATCACCAGCCGCGCCGGGCGCTTCGAGCTGGCCAACGGCGGCACCCTGTTCCTCGACGAGATCGGCGACATGCCGCTGCCGATGCAGGTCAAGCTGCTGCGCGTGCTGCAGGAGCGCACCTTCGAGCGCGTCGGCAGCAACAAGACGCAGAACGTCGACGTGCGCATCATCGCCGCGACCCACAAGAACCTGGAGAAGATGATCGAGGGCGGCAGCTTCCGCGAGGACCTGTACTACCGCCTCAACGTCTTCCCCATCGAGATGGCGCCGCTGCGCGAGCGGGTGGAAGACATCCCGCTGCTGATGAACGAACTCATCTCGCGGATGGAGCACGAGAAGCGCGGCTCCATCCGCTTCAACTCCGCCGCCATCATGTCGCTGTGCCGCCACGACTGGCCGGGCAACGTGCGCGAGCTGGCCAACCTGGTGGAACGTCTGGCGATCATGCACCCCTACGGGGTGATCGGCGTGGGCGAGCTGCCGAAGAAATTCCGCCACGTCGACGACGAGGATGAGCAACTCGCCAGCAGCCTGCGCGAGGAGCTGGAAGAACGCGCCGCCATCACCGCCGGGCTGCCGGGCCTGGACTCGCCGGCGATGCTGCCGGCCGAGGGCATCGACCTCAAGGACTACCTGGCCAACCTCGAACAGGGGCTGATCCAGCAGGCCCTGGACGACGCCAACGGCGTGGTCGCCCGCGCCGCCGAGCGCCTGCGCATCCGCCGCACCACCCTGGTGGAGAAGATGCGCAAGTACGGCATGAGCCGCCGCGAGGAGGAAGTGGCGGAGGATTGACGCCGCTTGCCTTTGCGTTTCAATAAGTGTCTGAAAATAAAGGACTAATTTTTAGGCACGCAGATTGCTAAGACTCTGCCAGCCGACGCTTTCACGACGTCGGATGGAAGAGAGACAGCATGATGCCAGCCGTACCCCAGCAGTCCCAGCCGACCTCCAGCGATGCTCCGGAGGAGAACGGCCGCGCCGGCCTGGACCAGGCCTTCGCCCTGTTCAACCAGATGTCCACCCAGCTGAACCAGTCGTACAGCATGCTGGAGGCGCGGGTCAGCGAACTGAAGGGACAACTGGCCCTGGTCAGCGCCCAGCGCATGCAGGAGCTGGCGGAGAAGGAACGCCTGGCCAACCGCCTGCAGAGCCTGCTGGACCTGCTGCCCGGCGGCGTCATCGTCATCGACGGCCAGGGCGTGGTGCGCGAGGCCAACCCGGCGGCGCGCGGCCTGCTCGGCCAGCCCCTGGTGGGCATGCTGTGGCGCCAGGTCATCGCCCGCTGCTTCGCGCCGCGCAAGGATGACGGCCACGAGATTTCCCTGCGCGACGGGCGCCGCCTGTCCATCGCCACCCGCTCGCTGAACGGCGAGCCGGGGCAACTGGTACTGCTCAACGACCTCACCGAGACCCGCCGCCTGCAGGACCAACTGGCCCGCCACGAGCGCCTGTCGGCCCTGGGCCGGATGGTCGCGTCCCTGGCCCACCAGATCCGCACGCCGCTGTCCGCGGCCATGCTCTATGCCGGCCACCTGAGCGAGCAGGCGCTGCCGCTGGAGCAGCAGCAGCGCTTCGCCGGGCGCCTCAAGGAGCGCCTGCAGGAACTGGAGAACCAGGTGCGCGACATGCTGGTGTTCGCCCGCGGCGACCTGCCGCTGCCGGACCGCCTGAGCCCGGCGGAGCTGTTCTCCGGCCTACGCGCCGCCGCCGAGTCCCATGTCGCCGGCCTGCAGCTGCGCTGGCAATGCGACGTGCGCGGCGGCGAGCTGCTGTGCAACCGCGACACCCTGGTCGGCAGCGTCCTCAACCTGCTGCACAACGCCATCCAGGCCGGCGGCCAGGACGTGCGCCTAAAAGTCCACCTCTACGCTCGCGGCGACAGCCTGCGCCTGGCCATCAGCGACAGCGGCCCGGGCATGGACGCCGCCACCCTGGCGCGCCTGGGCGAGCCCTTCTTCACCACCAAGACCACCGGCACCGGCCTCGGCCTTGCGGTGGTCAAGGCGGTGGCCAAGGCGCACCACGGCGAACTGCGCCTGCAATCGCGACCGGGCCGTGGCACCTGCGCCAGCCTGGTCCTGCCGCTGATCGCGGCCCCCGTCCGTGAACACAAGGAATAACCCCATGCCCGCCAGAATCCTGCTCGTCGAAGACGACCGCGCCCTGCGCGAAGCCCTCTCCGATACCCTGCTGATCGGCGGCTGCGAGTTCACCGCCGTGGACAGCGCCGAGGCGGCCCTGGTCGCCCTGCAGCGCGAGGCCTTCGGCCTGGTGGTAAGCGACGTCAACATGCCCGGTATGGACGGCCACCAGTTGCTCGGCCTGATCCGCGCCCGCTACCCGCAGCTGCCGGTGCTGCTGATGACCGCCTTCGGCGCCGTCGAGCGCGCCGTCGACGCCATGCGCCAGGGCGCCGCCGACTACTTGGTGAAGCCCTTCGAGCCCAAGGTGCTGCTGGAACTGGTGGCCCGCCATGCCCAGGGCCAGGCGGTCGCCGCCGAAGGCGAGGGCCCGGTGGCCATGGAGCCGGCCAGCCGCCAGTTGCTGGAACTGGCCGCGCGGGTGGCGCGCAGCGATTCCACCGTGCTGATCTCCGGCGAGTCCGGCACCGGCAAGGAAGTGCTGGCGCGCTACATCCACCAGCAGTCGCCGCGCGCCAACAAGCCCTTCATCGCCATCAACTGCGCGGCTATCCCCGACAACATGCTCGAGGCCACCCTGTTCGGCCACGAGAAGGGCGCCTTCACCGGCGCCATCGCCGCGCAGCCGGGCAAGTTCGAGCTGGCCGACGGCGGCACCATTCTCCTCGACGAGATTTCCGAGATGCCCCTGGCGCTGCAGGCCAAGCTGCTGCGCGTGCTGCAGGAGCGCGAGGTGGAGCGCGTGGGCGCGCGCAAGCCGATCGAGCTGGACATCCGCGTGCTGGCCACCACCAACCGCGACCTGCTCGGCGAGGTGGCGGCGGGGCGCTTCCGCGAGGACCTGTACTATCGCCTGTCGGTCTTCCCCCTGGCCTGGCGCGCCCTGCGCGAGCGCCCGGCGGACATCCTGCCGCTGGCCGAGCGCCTGCTGGCCAAGTACGTGAAGAAGATGAACCTGGGCGCGGTGAGCCTGGCCGCCGACGCCCGCGACGCCCTGCTGACGCACCCCTGGCCGGGCAACGTGCGCGAGCTGGACAACGCCATCCAGCGCGCGCTGATCCTGCAGCAGGGCGGCCAGGTCCGCGCCCTGGACCTGTGCCTGAACGCCCCCATCGGCATGGCGCCCGCAGCGCCCGTGATCCCCCTGGTGCAGCCCGCCCCGGTGGCGGCCGCCGCCAGTGCCGGAATTCCGTCGGCGCCCGCGGACAACGCCGGCGGCCTCGGCGAAGACCTGCGCCGCCGCGAGTTCCAGATGATCATCGACACCCTGCGCAGCGAACGCGGCCGCCGCAAGGAGGCCGCCGAACGCCTGGGCATCAGCCCGCGCACCCTACGCTACAAGCTGGCACAGATGCGTGACGCGGGGATGGATGTGGAGGCCTACTTGTACGCCAGTTGAGTGGTGCCGGTTTCCCCTGTTCGGGCCCGCTGTTCGCGGGCCTTTTCTTTGTCTGGTGAGGGGCGTTTCCCGTGGTGGTTTCAGCGCTTGCCGGCAGTCGTGACGGCGGTGGGTGGCGCAGGGTTCTGCTTTTCCATGGAGGAAGGGCAGGGCATGTCGAGGCCAACGGAATTCGCCCGGGAGCTGCGGCGTCGGCAAACCGACGCGGAGCGGTTGTTGTGGAGTCGCCTGCGGGATCGCCGGCTACTCGGCTGGAAATTCAGGCGCCAGGTGCCGCTGGGGCCGTATGTGGTGGATTTCTATTGCCATGAGCGGCAACTGGTGGTGGAACTGGACGGCGGGCAGCACCTGGGAAGTGCCGCGGATGTCGAGCGGGATGCCTGGTTGAGGGGCCAGGGGCTGCGGGTGTTGCGGTTCTGGAACCACGACGTGCTGGTGCGGACGGAGGGGGTGTTGGAGGCGATTCTGTTGGCATTGGAGTCTGGATAGAGCACCCTCACCCCAGCCCTCTCCCAGAGGGAGAGGGGGCCGTTCGGCGCGGCGACAAGTAATGGATTTCTCCTGGCATATAGGTGTGGCCGACACCAATGTTCCCGGCTGCACACCTTCCTGCGCACGGCAGAGGAGGGGCTCCCTCTCCCTCCGGGAGAGGGCTGGGGTGAGGGGCTCTTGCCTCCCAATAGCCACATCCTACAAGCCCCCCTGAAACCTGGCACCCTTGTTGCAATCCCCTATGCCAAAGCGCCGCGGCGTCAAAAAAGCCGCGGCCCGTAGTCAGAGGGAAAGCCAATGAGTCAGGGTATCGAGTTCAACCGCCTGCTGCTGGAAATGCGCTCCATGCAGATGGACGCCATGGCCAAGGCCAAGCCGGCCGCTTCGGCGCCGGCTGCCGTGGAGGGCGCGCCGAGCTTCTCGGACATGCTCGGCCAGGCGGTGAACAAGGTGAACTCCACCCAGCAGGCCGCCAGCGCGCTGGCCAATGCCTTCGAGGTGGGCCAGAGCAACGTCGACCTGACCGACGTGATGATCGCTTCGCAGAAGGCCAGCGTGTCCTTCCAGGCCATGACCCAGGTGCGCAACAAACTGGTCCAGGCCTACCAGGACATCATGCAGATGCCCATCTGAGCCACGGGGTAGGTAGATAGTTCATGGCCGAAGCCACTGTAGACAACCAGGTCCCCGCCAAAGCCGGCGCAGCCGAAATGCTGAAGAAGCCGCTGATGGGCCTGCAGTTCCTCGAAAACCTCGCCGAGATGCCGGTGCTGCGCCAGGTCGGCCTGCTGGTCGGGCTGGCGGCGAGCATCGCCATCGGCTTCGGCATGGTGCTGTGGTCGCAGCAGCCGGACTACAAGCCGCTGTACGGCAGCCTCAACGGCGTCGACGCCAACAAGGTGATCGAGACGCTGAACGCCGCCGACATCGGCTACAAGGTCGACCCCAACTCCGGCGCCCTGCTGGTCAAGGCCGACGACCTCGGCCGCGCCCGCATCAAGGTGGCCGGCGCCGGCCTGACGCCCACCGACAGCAACGTCGGCTTCGAGATCCTCGACAAGGAACAGGCCCTGGGCACCAGCCAGTTCATGGAGGCGACCAACTACCGTCGCGGCCTGGAAGGCGAGCTGGCGCGCACCATCTCCAGCCTGAACAACGTCAAGGCTGCCCGCGTGCACCTGGCCATCCCGAAGAGTTCGGTGTTCGTCCGCGACGAGCGCAAGCCCACCGCCTCGGTGCTGGTCGAGCTGTACCCGGGGCGCAGCCTGGAGCCCAGCCAGGTGCTGGCGATCGTCAACCTGGTGGCCACCAGCGTGCCGGAACTGGACAAGTCCCAGGTCACCGTGGTCGACCAGAAGGGCAACCTGCTCTCCGACCAGCAGGAGCTGTCCGAGCTGACCATGGCCGGCAAGCAGTTCGACTATTCCCGGCGCATGGAAAGCATGTTCACCCAGCGCGTGCACAGCATCCTGCAGCCGGTGCTGGGCGACGGCCGCTACAAGGCCGAGGTGTCCGCCGACGTCGACTTCAGCGCCGTGGAATCCACCGCCGAGTCCTACAACCCGGACCAGCCGGCCCTGCGCAGCGAGCAGGTGAACAACGAGGAACGCCAGAACAGCAACGGCCCGCAGGGCGTGCCGGGTGCGCTGTCGAACCAGCCGCCGGGCCCGGCCAGCGCGCCGCAGCAGACCGGCAAGAGCGCCGGCGGCGATTTCGTCGCCCCGGGCCAGCCGCTGAAGGACGCCAACGGCCAGACCATCATCGACCCGAAGACCGGCCGTCCGGTGCTGGCACCGTACCCCACCGACAAGCGCGAGCAGAACACCCGCAACTACGAGCTGGACCGCTCCATCAGCTACACCAAGCAGCAACAGGGCCGTCTGCGCCGGCTTTCCGTCGCGGTGGTGCTGGACGACCACATGGTCGCCGACGCCAAGACCGGCGAGGTCAGCCACAAGCCCTGGAGCGCCGACGAACTGGCGCGCTTCACCCGCCTGGTGCAGGACGCGGTGGGCTACGACGCCAGCCGCGGCGATAGCGTCAGCGTGATCAACGCGCCCTTCGCCCCGGAGCAGAACCTGGAGATCGCCTCGCCGCCGTTCTACTCGCAGCCCTGGTTCTGGGACATCGTCAAGCAGGTGCTGGGCATCGTCTTCATCCTGGTGCTGGTGTTCGGCGTGCTGCGCCCGGTGCTGAACAACCTCGCCGGCAACAAGAACAAGGCCCTGGTGGCCGGCGCCGGCGGCGACATGGCCCTGGGCGAGATGGGCGGCCTGGAAGGCGAGCTGGCCGAGGACCGCGTCAGCCTGGGCGGCCCGCCGAGCATCCTGTTGCCCAGCCCCAGCGAGGGGTACGATGCGCAGCTGAACGCGATCAAGAGCCTGGTGGCTCAGGACCCGGGCCGCGTGGCCCAGGTAGTGAAGGATTGGATCAACTCCGATGAGTGATGCGGTATGAGCGAGACCCGGTTGAACGCCAAACTGACCAAGGTCGACAAGGCTGCGATTCTCCTGCTGTCCCTCGGCGAGACCGACGCGGCCCAGGTGCTGCGGCACATGGGCCCGAAGGAAGTGCAGAGGGTCGGCGTGGCCATGGCGCAGATGCGCAACGTGCATCGCGAGCAGGTCGAGCAGGTGATGAGCGAGTTCGTCGAGGTAGTCGGCGACCAGACCAGCCTGGGCGTCGGCGCCGACGGCTACATCCGCAAGATGCTCACCCAGGCCCTGGGCGAGGACAAGGCCAACAACCTCATCGACCGCATCCTGCTGGGCGGCAACACCAGCGGCCTGGACAGCCTGAAGTGGATGGAGCCGCGCGCGGTGGCCGACGTCATCCGCTACGAGCACCCGCAGATCCAGGCCATCGTCGTCGCCTACCTGGACCCGGACCAGGCCGCCGAAGTGCTCAGCCACTTCGACCACAAGGTGCGCCTGGACATCGTCCTGCGCGTGTCCTCGCTGAACACCGTGCAGCCCTCGGCGCTGAAGGAACTCAACCTGATCCTCGAGAAGCAGTTCGCCGGCAACGCCAACGCCACCCGCACCACCATGGGCGGGGTGAAGCGCGCGGCGGACATCATGAACTACCTCGACAGCTCGGTGGAAGGCGCCCTGATGGACGCCATCCGCGACGTCGACGAAGACCTCTCCGGGCAGATCGAGGACCTCATGTTCGTCTTCGACAACCTCGCCGACGTCGACGACCGCGGCATCCAGGCGCTGCTGCGCGAAGTCTCCTCGGACGTGCTGGTGCTGGCCCTCAAGGGCTCGGACGAGGGCATCCGCGAGAAGATCTTCCGCAACATGTCCAAGCGCGCCGCCGAACTGCTGCGCGACGACCTGGAGGCCCGCGGCCCGGTGCGCGTCAGCGAAGTGGAGGGCGCGCAGAAGGAAATCCTCACCATCGCCCGGCGCATGGCCGACTCCGGCGAGATCGTCCTCGGCGGCAAGGGTGGCGAGGAGATGATCTAAGTGAGTGGTCCCGCGAAACCCAAGGGCGAGGAACACGATGGCCTGATCCGCGCGCGCGACGTCGCCGGCTTCGACCGCTGGGCGTTGCCCAGCTTCGACCCGGTGGTGGAACGGCCGCCGGAGCCTGCGCCCGAGCCGCAGGCGCCGGAAACCCCGGCGGTGGAGGAAGTCCCCGTCGAGGACGTCAAGCCGCTGACGCTCGAAGAGCTGGAAGCGATCCGCCAGGACGCCTACAACGAAGGCTTCGCCACCGGCGAGAAGGACGGCTTCCACGCCGGCCAGCTCAAGGCCCGACAGGAGGCCGAGGTGGCGCTGCAGGAGCGCCTGGCCGGCCTGGAGACGTTGATGGGCCAGCTGTTCGAGCCCATCGCCGAGCAGGACCTGCTGATCGAGCAGATGCTGGTCAACCTGGTCGGCCAGGTGGCGCGCCAGGTCATCCAGCGCGAGCTGGAGGGCGACTCCAGCCAGCTGCGCCAGGTATTGCGCGAGGCGCTCAAGCAACTGCCGATGGGCAGCGACAACGTGCGCATCCACGTCAACCCGCAGGACTTCGAACTGGTCAAGGCGCTGCGCGACCGCCACGAGGAAAGCTGGCGCATCCTCGAGGACGAGCAGCTGCTGCCCGGCGGCTGCCGCATCGAGACCGAGCATTCGCGCATCGACGCCAGCATCGAGACGCGCCTGGCGCAGATCACCAAGCAACTCTTCGAACAGCAGCGCGAGCAGGCCACCCACGCCCTGGAGCCGGACCTGCACATCGACCTGGACCAGCCCGATGCGCCTTGACCGGGTGAGTTTCGCCAAGCGCCTGGAAGGCTACCTGGACGCCGCCAAACTGCCGGCGCAGCCGGTGGTGGAAGGCCGCCTGCTGCGCATGGTCGGCCTGACCCTGGAGGCCGAGGGCCTGCAGGCTGCGGTGGGCAGCCGCTGCATGGTGATCAACGACAGCGGCTACCACTCGGTGCAGGTGGAAGCCGAGGTCATGGGCTTCTCCGGCAGCAAGATCTTCCTCATGCCGGTCGGCAGCCTCGCCGGCATCGCCCCCGGCGCCCGCGTGGTGCCGCTGCCCGACAGCGGCCGCCTGCCCATGGGCATGTCCATGCTCGGCCGGGTGCTCGACGGTGTCGGCCGCGCCCTGGACGGCAAGGGCGGGATGCGCGCCGAGGACTGGGTGCCGATGGACGGCCCGACCATCAACCCGCTCAAGCGCGAGCCGATCCACGAACCCATGGACGTCGGCATCCGCTCGATCAACTCGCTGCTCACCGTCGGCCGCGGCCAGCGCCTGGGCCTGTTCGCCGGCACCGGCGTGGGCAAGTCGGTGCTGCTGGGCATGATGACCAAGTACACCAAGGCCGACATCATCGTGGTCGGGCTGATCGGCGAACGGGGCCGCGAGGTGAAGGAATTCATCGAGCACATCCTCGGCGAGGAAGGCCTCAAGCGTTCGGTGGTGGTCGCATCCCCCGCCGACGACGCGCCGCTGATGCGCCTGCGCGCGGCCATGTACTGCACGCGCATCGCCGAATACTTCCGCGACAAGGGCAAGAACGTGCTGCTGCTGATGGACTCGCTGACGCGCTTCGCCCAGGCCCAGCGCGAGATCGCCCTGGCCATCGGCGAGCCGCCGGCGACCAAGGGCTACCCGCCATCGGTGTTCGCCCGCCTGCCGCGCCTGGTGGAGCGCGCCGGCAACGGCGAGAAGGGTGGCGGTTCGATCACCGCCTTCTACACCGTGCTCAGCGAGGGCGACGACCAGCAGGACCCGATCGCCGACTCCGCCCGCGGCGTGCTCGACGGCCACTTCGTGCTGTCGCGCCGGCTGGCCGAGGAAGGCCATTACCCGGCCATCGACATCGAGGCCTCGATCAGCCGGGTGATGCCCCAGGTGGTCAGCCCCGAGCAATTGCAGCACGCCCAGCGCTTCAAGCAGCTATGGTCGCGCTACCAGCAGAGCCGCGACCTGATCAGCGTCGGCGCCTACGTCGCTGGCGGCGATGCGGAAACCGACCTGGCCATCCAGCGCTTCCCGGTGATGCGCCAGTTCCTCCGCCAGGGCCTGAACGAAAGCCAGAGCCTGGAAGACAGCGCCCAGCTGCTGGACGCCGTGCTGTCCGGCAAGGCCGGCTGAGGTTGCCGCATCATGCCTGAGGCCCGCCTGCCATGAACCGCCGCGCCGACCGCTTGGCTCCTGTCGTGGAGATGGCCCTGAAGGCCGAACGCGAGGCCGCGCGCCAGCTCGGCCAGGCGCAGAACCAACTGCTCCAGGCGCAGCGCAAGCTGGCCGAGCTGGAGCGCTTCCGCGCCGACTACCAGCAACAGTGGATCGACCGCGGCCGCCAGGGCGTCAGCGGCCAGTGGCTGCTGGACTACCAGCGCTTCCTGGCGCAGCTGGAAACCGCCGTGGAGCAGCAGAACCGCAGCCTGGCCTGGCACCAGGACGTGGTGGAGAAGGCGCGTGTCGCCTGGTCGGAGAAGTACGCCCGCCTGGAGGGCCTGCGCAAGCTGGTGGAACGCTACCGCGAGGAAGCGCGGCTGCTGGCCGACAAACAGGAACAGAAGCAGCTCGACGAATTCGCCCAGCGCCTGCGGCCGCCGGTCTACTGAGCTAGGCTCAGCCCAGGTCCGCCGCCTGGAACGCCACGCATGCTGCTCAGCCGTACCCTGCTGCACACCCATCCGCGCCTGCTCCTCGCCTGCGCCGCCGGCCTGGCGCTGGGGCTGGCCTGCTACCACCTGCCGCCGCTGATGCGCACGCTGGTCGGCTGGAACGTCGCCGCCTGGGGCTATGTGCTGCTGATCACCGTGCTCGCCCTGCGTGCCGGGGCGGACCAGGTGCAGCGCCTGGCCGCCATCGAGGACGAGAACGCCCAGGCGGTGCTGGTGCTGGTCAGCGCCGCGGCCATCGCCAGCCTGGTGGCGATCGTCTACGAGCTGGCCGGCGCGCGCCAGCTGCCGGGGAGCGAGCGGCTGCTGCGCTACGCCTTCACCGGCAGCACGGTTTTGGGTTCCTGGTTCCTCATCGGGACCATCTTCGCCATGCACTACGCGCGCATGTTCTACACGGCGGCGGACGGCGAGGCGCCGCTGCAGTTCCCCGATCGCGGGCGGCAGCCGGACTACTGGGACTTCGCCTACTTCTCCTTCACCCTCAGCGTCGCCGTGCAGACCTCGGACGTGGCCATCGCCTCGCCGGCGCTGCGCCGGGTAGCGCTGGCGCAGTCGATCATCTGCTTCCTGTACAACACGGCGATCCTCGGCCTGAGCATCAACATCGCCGCCGGCATCCTCGGCTGACGCGCCTCAGTGGCGCCAGAAGGCCGGGGTGAACAGCACCAGCACGGTGAGGATCTCCAGGCGCCCGGCGAGCATGCCGGCGCACAGCAGCCACTTGGCGGCATCCGGCAGGGACGAGAAGTTGCCCGAGGGGCCGATCACCGGGCCCATGCCCGGGCCGACGCCGGAGACGGTGCTGGCGGCGCCGGTCAGCGCGGTCATCCAGTCCAGGCCGAGGAAGGTCAGGGCCAGGCCCAGGCCGCCGACGGTGGCGCCGAAGAAGAACGAGAAGGTCAGGATCGAACGCACGATCTCCTCGTCCAGGCGGTGGCCGTTGTAGCTCTGGCGCAGCACCGCGCGCGGGTGGATGAGCTGGTACAGGCTGGCCTTGAGCAGGATGTAGGCGACCTGGAAGCGGAAGATCTTCAAACCGCCGGCGGTGGAGCCGGAGCAGCCGCCGATGAAGCCCAGGTAGAAGAACACCATGATCGAGAAGTGGCCCCACAGGCTGTAGTCGCCCAGGGCGAAGCCGGTGGTGGTGACCACCGAGGTGACGTTCACCGCGACGATGCGCAAGGCGTCCTGCCAGGACAGGTCGGAATTGAAGGCGTACCAGGTGCCCATCACCAGCCAGGTGAATACCAGCAGGCCGATGAAGCCGTGCACCTGGCTGTCCTTGAGCAGCGCCTTGCGATGGCCGCGCAGGGTGGCGACGTAGAGGGCGAAGGGCAGGCTGCCGAGGATCATGATCACCACCGCCACCCAGTGCACCGCCGGCTGGTGCCACTTGGCCAGGGACTGGTCGGAGGTGGAGAAACCGCCGGTGGAGATCGCCGACATGGCATGGTTGAGCGAATCGAACAGGCCCATGCCGGCCCACCACAGGCCCAGGGTGCCGAGGATGGTGATGCCGACGTACACCGCGACTATGTACTTGGCGACCATGTGCGAGCGCGGCATGACCTTGTCGCTGCGGTCCGAGGATTCGGTCTGGAACAGGCGCATGCCGCCGATGCGCAGCATCGGCAGGATCGCCACCGCCATGCCGATGAAGCCGATGCCGCCCAGCCAGTGCAGCATCGAGCGCCAGATGAGGATGCCCGGCGACATGTTGTCCAGCCCGGAAAGCACCGTGGAGCCGGTGGCGGTGATGCCCGACATGCTCTCGAAGAAGGCGTCGGTGACGCTCATGTGGCGGGCGATGATGAAGGGCAGGGCGGAGAAGAAGCAGACGATCACCCAGCTCGACACCGTGAGCATGTACATGTCCCGCGGGCGCAGGTGGGCCTGCTCAGGGCGGCCGGGCAGGACCAGGCCGAGGCCGGCGCTGAAGGTGATCAGGCTCGACCAGATGTAGGGCGAGAGTTCCTGCGGGCGGTGGTAGTAGAGCAGGGTGGCCATGGGCACCAGCATGGCCACCGCCAGGGTGATCAGGAACAGGCCGATGATGTATCCGAGGGTGCGTAGTGTCGGCAGCGCCATGAAGCGGACTCGATGGACATGAACCCTCCATTGTACCTGCCCTCGGCGCGATGCGCAGCGCGCCGGAGGGCTCTTCACAACGGCTGCGCAATCGCTAGAATTCTGCGCTGCCCGCCGGCGCTCGCCGGTTTCTTCTGGTGCATTCGCACATCATGTCCATCGACAATCCGTGTTTGAACTGTGGCGCCTGCTGCGCGCATTTCCGTGTGTCCTTCTACTGGGGCGAGTGCCGTTCCGCCGGCGGCAGCGTACCCGACGATCTGGTGGTGCAGGTCGGCCCGTACCATGCCGCCATGCGCGGCACCGAGGCCAAGCCGGTGCGCTGCGTGGGGTTGCTGGGCGAGGTCGGCTGCGGCGTGCGCTGCACGGTCTACGAGCAGCGCTCCAGCACCTGCCGGGAGTTCGAGGCCTCCTGGGTCGACGGCCAGCACAACCCCAACTGCGACGCGGCCCGCGCCGCCTACGGCCTGCCGCCGCTGACGCCGCCGTTGCAGCCGATCGTCACGCCGTCGCCGGAGCGGGTGGCTTGACTGTGGGCGCATGGCTTTGGGCTCCCTGTAGGAGCGAGCTTGCTCGCGAAGGGGGCTCATCGGCGAGCGCTGGTGTTTATCCCGAGAGCCCCTCTCCCTAACCCTCTCCCTGAAGGGAGAGGGGACCGTTCGGTGCGTTTTGACAGTCCTGAGTCAGCCGGCAATTCCGAAGGCCTCCGGCTGAAACCATTCCTTCTCTCGGCACGGACAAGCCCCCTCTCCCTTCAGGGAGAGGGTTGGGGAGAGGGAAGGGCGTCAATCCGAAACACGGGAGTCGCCGGCAAGCCCCCTTCGCGAGCAAGCTCGCTCCTACACGGATACGAAGCACCCTGGCTGCAGGTGAGCAGGCAGATGAGAAGCCTTTGCGACTACAATGGCCGTCCTTGTGTGTACAGGAGGTAGCCCATGGAGGCCTACGAAGCGCTGGTCAACCGTGTATCCCATGCCCGCCTGGGCGAGCCGGCGCCCACTGCCGGGCAGCTCGAGCGGCTGTTCCGCGTCGCCCTGCGCGCGCCGGACCATGGGCAGTTGCGCCCGTGGCGCTTCCTCACGGTGGAAGGCGAGGCGCGGCAGCAACTGGGTGAGTTGTTCGCCCGTGCGCTGAATGCCGAACAACCCGACGCCAGCCCCGAGGCGCTGGCCAAGGCCCGCGCCATGCCGTTGCGCGCGCCGACCCTGGTGGTGGCCATCGCGCGCCTGCAGGAGCACCCCAAGGTGCCGGAGATCGAGCAGATGCTGGCCGCTGGCTGTGCCGCCTACGGCATCGTCCAGGCGGCGTTCGTCGAGGGGCTGGGGGCCATGTGGCGCACCGGCGCCATGGCTTTCGATCCAGTCGTGCACCAGGGCCTGGGCCTGGCGGCCAACGAGCGCATCGTCGGCTTCATCTACCTGGGCACGCCCATGGGTGAGCTGCGCCAGCCGGCGCCGCTGGACCCGGCGGCCTTCGTCAGCGCCTGGCGGGGCTGAGCGGCAGGCTCAGGCGCACTTTCCAGCGCGCCCCGCCGGCCCGCCAGAGCAGCCGGCCGCCCTGCCAGGCGGCCAGGCGCTGGGCGGCGCGCAGGGCCCGGGGCAGCCAGCGCCGGGCCTGTTCGTCGGTGCCGCCGAGGTCCAGGCGCAGCAGGCCGCGCTCCAGGCGCGGTTCCAGCACGATGGTGGCGTCCTGCTGCCATTCCACCGCGGTATCCAGCAATTCATCCAGGGCTTCGTGCAGCGCCTGCGGCCAGCTGTGCAGCGGCCAGGTGCCGCCGCGCGGCAGGCTCAGGCGCAGTTCCGGCCAGCGGCGCCGCCAGCGCTGCGCCAGCAGCCCCAGTTCCACCGCCAGCACCAGGCTCTGCGGCTCGTCCCGCGGGCGCTCCCGCGGCAGGCCGGCGGCCGCCAACGGCAGGGCCGGAGTGGGGGACGGCAGGTATTCGGCGGCTAGGTTCATGATCGGGCTCCGAGGTCAGGCAGCGTGGCGCGCCAGCGGTATTTCCAGGGTGGCGACGAAACCGCCGTCGGGGTGATTGGCCAGGCGCAGGCGGCCGGCGTGGCGCTCCACCGCGCGGCGGGCGATGGCCAGGCCCAGGCCGTGGCCGGGGCTGTCCTGGTTGGGCGCGCGGAAGAAGGGTTCGCCCAGTTGCGCCAGGTGCTCGGCATCGGCCCCCGGGCCATGGTCGCGAACGCGCACGCGCAGCACGGCGCCGTCGCTGTCGGCTTCGACTTCCAGCGGCTTGTCCGCCGGGTTGAAGCGCAGGGCGTTGCGCAGCAGGTTGTCCAGCGCCCGTTCGAGCATGTCGGGCCAGCCGTCCAGGGCCAGGTCGGCGGGAACCCGCAGCTGGATGTGCTGTTCCGGGGAAAGCAGCTGGGCGTCCTCGCGCAGGCGTTCGAGCAGCGGCAGCAGTTCGACGCGGCTGGTCGGCCCGGGCTCGGCGTCCAGGCGGGCGAGGGCGAGGATTTCGGCGATCAGCGCTTCCAGGCGGTCGCACTCCTGCTCCAGGCGTGGCCACATGCTGGCGCGCTGTTCGGGGCTGGCGCGCTCGGCCAGGGCCAGGGCGATGCGCAGGCGCGCCAGCGGCGAACGCAGTTCGTGGGAAACGTCGCGCAGCAGCTGGCGCTGGCTGCTGATCAGCCGTTGCAGGCGCGCGCCCATGCGGTTGAAGTCGCGGGCCAGCACGCCCAGCTCGTCGCCGCGGCGGGCCAGGCGCGCCAGGCTGTCCTGCTGGTAGGCGGTCTGCCCGAGGTCGTGCACGGCGCGGCGCAGGCGGTTGAGCGGGCGGGTGATGGAAAGCGTCACCAGCAGGCTGAAGATGGTCAGCACCACCAGGGCGATGCCCAGCGCACTGAGCGGCCACAGCAGGCTGCCGCGGTGCCAGGCTTCCAGCGCGCCGTGGGGAATCCGGTAGATGAACAGGTAGGTGTGGTCGCTTTCCGCGCTGGTGTATTCCTGGCTGAGCTGGCGCCAGGGGAAGCGCGGCAGGTTCCGGCGGTCGAAACCTTCGTCGTTGTTGCGCCGTGGCGGGCGCGGCAGGTAGGTGCCGTCGACCAGGCGCTGGCCGCTTTCGTCGAGCACCTGCACCGACAGGTCGTAGTCGCGGCGGCGTTGCTCCAGCAACTGCTGGGCGGCGGCGGGGCCCTGGTTTTCGTAGAGCCGCGTCCATTGCTGGGCGAGGTCGTGCATGCCGGGGTAGCGGGCGATGATCCAGGTGTCCTGGTTCAGCGCGCGACCGAGCAGGATGGACAGGCCGGCGACCAGCAGCAGGGCGAGCCAGAAGGCGGCGAGGATTCGCCAGAAGAGCGAGCGCATGGTCTTTCGGTTCAGTCGCATGTCCGTTTCGGGTCAGGGGCGCGGGCACGCCGAGGCGCCGGGGGTGAGCCCGGCGCCTGGGTGGCTGGCGCTATCAGTTGGTCTTGCCATCCTTCTGCGCTTTCCATTGCTGGAACTCGGCCCATTCGGCCTTGCGCTGCTCGCGCTCTTTCTTCAGCTCGTCGAACTTCTTCTGCTGTTCGGGCGTCAGGAGCGCGCGGATGTCCTTCTGCGTCTTGTCGTGGCTGGCCTTGAGTTCGTCCTGCATGGCCTTCTGGTCGGCGGCCGAGAGCTTGCTCAGGTATTTGTCGGTTATGTCGTGGCGGCTCTTCATCGAGTCGCCCATCAGCTTGCCGACCTGCTGGCGCTGCTCGGGGCTCAGGTTCAGGGCCTTGAAGGGGCCGTTCCAGCCGCCGCGCGGGCCGTGGCCGTCCTTCATGTGGCCGCCCATCATATGGGCGGGTGGCGGCGGAGTATCGGTCGGGACCGGCGTGGCAGCCATGGCCAGGGTCGGCAGGGCGGCGGCGAACATCAGGGCGGTGAGGGTCTTGCGCATGAATCTTCTCCTTTCGTGGACCGGTTTCTGAACCGGATGTGCCCAGTCTAGGGATGGCAAGGTCAAGGGCGGTCAGGGCCGGGTAAAGCTTCGGTAAAGATTGCGTCTACCGCTCTGGGGCGGGGTTCCCGGCCGTCCGCTCAGGGCGCGTAGAAGTAGCCGCGCCCGCGCAGGGCGAGGATGCGTGGACGCCCGTCCGGGTGCGCGCCGAGCTTCTTGCGCAGGTTGCTGACGTGCATGTCCAGGCTGCGGTCGTAGAGCGTCAGCTTGCGGCCCAGGGCGATCTGCGCCAGGGCCTGCTTGTCCAGCGGCTCGCCGGGCTGGCGCAGTAGCGCTTCGAGGATGCGGCTCTCGGACAGCGTCAGGCTGACCTCCTGGCTGGCGACGCTGGCCACGCCGCGGGCCAGGTTCAGGCTCAGGTCGCCGAGGTCGACCTGGGCGCTGGGCTGCGCCGGGTGGCTGCGGCGCAGCACGGCGCGCAGGCGCGCGGTCAGCTCGCGCGGATCGCACGGCTTGGCCAGGTAGTCGTCGGCGCCCAGTTCCAGGCCGAGGATGCGGTCCAGCGGCTCGCCGCGGGCGGAGAGCATCAGCACCGGCAGGTCGGGGTGTTCGCTGCGCAACTGCTTGAGCAGCTCCAGGCCGCTGCCGTCGGGCAGCATCACGTCCAGCACCACGGCGTCCGGCGTGCGGCTGGCCAGGGCGCTACGGGCCGCGCCGCCATCGTGGCTGGCGCGCACGCTGAAGCCTTCCTGGGTCAGCCAGGTGCACAGCAGTTCGCACAGTTCACGGTCGTCGTCGATCAGCAGCAGCTCACTCATTGCTCGGGCTTCTTTCAGTTGATCCATTCACGGCGCCGGCGGCGACGGCCGCGGCTCAGGGCGCCGAGGACGAAGGCGACCAGGGCGACGGCGCCGCCGGTCGCGAACCAGGTCTGCTCGTCGCTGAGCAGGCGCGGCGGTTGTTGGGCCTGCAGCTCGCGCAATTGCAGCTTCAGGCGCTGGTTTTCCTGGCGCAGGCGGCCCACCACGGCGCTTTCCGCCTCTTGCAGCTGGGCGGCGAGGTCGGTGCGCTGCTTCTCGCTCTCGTCCAGGCGCTGTTGCAGTTGGGCGAGGTCGTCGCTGGCCGGGGCCGGCGCGGCAGTGGGGGCCGGCATGGCGCCGGGGTCGTCGGTGGTGGGCTCCTCGCCGAGGGCGGCGAGCGGCAGGCTCAGGCAGAACAGCAGGGGCAGCAGATGACGTCGGGACATCGGAACTCCTTGTACGCTGATGAGCCGCCGGGCACCGCGCTCCGGGCGCTGTCCGGTCGCGGGGCCGGGCCTGGGTGTCCGGCCATGCGGCGTCGTCCGTCCGCCGCCGCTCGCCGGTTTACGGCAGGACTTTCTTGAACGGCTTGACCACGACTTCGGCGTAGACGCCGGCGGCGCGGTACGGGTCGGCATCGGCCCAGGCCTGGGCGGCGGCCAGCGACTCGAACTCGGCGACGATCAGGCTGCCGGTGAAGCCGGCCGCGCCCGGGTCGGGGCTGTCGATGGCCGGGTGCGGCCCGGCCAGGACCAGGCGGCCCTCGTCCTTGAGCAGCTCGAGGCGGGCCAGGTGCGCCGGCCGCGCGGCCAGGCGGCGTTCTTGGGAAGCGGTGATGTCGCGGGCGATGATTGCGTAGAGCATGTCAGTCCTTGGGCTTTTCGCCGGTTGGGGCGTCGTGCATGTGGCGGGCCAGGAACACGCCCTGGCCGATCAGGAAGAGCAGGGTCATGCCCAGGCTGCCGAAGACCTTGAAGTCCACCCAGAAACGCTCGAAGGTGAAGGCGACGAACAGCTGGATGCAGCCGCAGAACACGAAGAACAGCACCCAGGCCAGGTTCAGGCGCTGCCAGATCGGTTCCGGCAGGTGCACGGCATGGCCCATGATGCGCTGGATCAGCGGCCGGCGGTCGCCCACCAGGGTGCTGCCGAGGAAGCCCAGGGCGAACAGCCAGTTGACCACCGGGGCCTTCCACTTGAGGAAGGTCTCGCTGTGGAAGGCCAGGGTCATGCCGCCGAACACCAGGCAGGCGGCCAGGGTCAGCCACTGGCCTTTGTCCAGCTTGCGCTGCTTGATCAGCAGCGCGCCGTAGACCACCACCGAGGAGGCGATCAGCACCGCGGTGGCGCTGTAGATGCCGCCCAGGCTGAAGGAGTGTCCGGCGAGTTCGACCGTGCGCGGGTCCAGCTTGTAGACGATGAAGAACAGGATGAGGGGGATGAAATCGATGAATTGCTTCATTACGGCAGCCAGAGCCCAGTTGTGGCGGCATAATACCAACCTGCGGAAGAACTGAAATAGTCACCCGTCTCGTGCCGTTGCGCTCGCACGCCGTGAATCGCCGCCGCGCAGCGTCTATACAGAAGTAAAACCCGTCCCGGTATGCCCATGCGTGTCGACCTGCATTGCCATAGCACCGCCTCCGACGGCCAGCTGCCGCCCGCCGCCGTGGTGGCCCGCGCGCACCAGCGCGGCGTGCGCCTGCTCGCCCTGAGCGACCACGACACCCTGGAGGGCCTGCCCGAGGCGCGCGCCGCCGCCGAGGAACTGGGGGTGACCCTGGTCAACGGCGTGGAGCTGTCCTGCACCTGGGGCGGGGCGACCATCCACGTCCTGGGTTACGCCTTCGACAGTGCCGCCGAGCCGCTGGTTCGCGCCCTGGACGACCTGCACCGCGGGCGCTGGGCGCGCGCCGAGGAGATCGGCCGGCGCCTGGAAGCCAAGGGCATGCCCGGGGCCTTCGAGGGCGCGCGGGCCGTCCAGCGCGAGCTGGGCGACAGCGAAAACGCCCCGGCGCGGCCGCACTTCGCCGAGTTCCTGGTGCGCGCCGGCCATGTCGCCGAGCGCGCCGAAGCCTTCCGCAAGTGGCTGGGCGCCGGCAAGCTGGGCGACGTCAAGCAGCACTGGCCGAGCCTCGCCGAGGCGGTCGGCACCCTGCGCGCGGCGGGGGCCTGGGTCAGCCTGGCGCATCCCTACCAGTACGATTTCACCCGCACCAAGCGGCGCAAGCTGATCGCCGACTTCATCGACGCCGGCGGCCACGCCATCGAAGTGGTCAACGGCCTGCAGCCGGCCGAGCAGGTCGGCGTGCTGAGCATCCTGGCCCGCGAATTCGGCCTGCTGGTCAGCGCCGGCAGCGATTTCCACGGCCCCAGCGACTGGTCGGAGCTAGGGCTGTACCGGCCCGTGCCGGACGACCTTCCGCCCTTGTGGACGCGCTTCGCCGGCGCGGCCCGGGCCCTCGAGGAGACTTCATGAGCCAGTTCTTCCAGGTCCATCCTGAAAACCCCCAGCCACGCCTGATCAAGCAGGCGGTGGAGATCGTCCGCCAGGGCGGGGTGATCGCCTATCCCACCGATTCCTCCTACGCCCTGGGCTGCCGCCTGGGCGAGAAGGGCGCGGTGGAGCGCATCCGCCGGCTGCGCAAGCTCGACGACAAGCACAACTTCACCCTGGTGTGCCGCGACCTGTCCGAGCTGGGTCTGTACGCCAAGGTCGACACCCGCCTGTTCCGCCTGCTCAAGGCCCACACGCCGGGGCCCTACACCTTCATCCTCGACGCCACCCGCGAGGTGCCGCGCATGCTGCTGCACCCCAAGCGCCGCACCATCGGCCTGCGCGTGCCGGCCTGCCCGATCGCCCAGGCGCTGCTGCAGGAGCTGGGCGAGCCGCTGATGAGCGTGAGCCTGATCATGCCCGGCGAGACCGAGCCGATGAGCGACCCCTATGAGATGCGCGGCGCGCTGGAGCACCAGGTGGACCTGGTGCTGGACGGCGGCCACGGCGGCGTCGAGGCTTCCACGGTGATCAACCTCACCGGCGAGGAGCCGGAGGTGATCCGCGTCGGCTGCGGCGACCCGGCCCCCTTCGAGGCCTACGCCTGAAGCGCTCTTCCATACTGCCGCCCTTGCCGAGGTCCCGCGCTTGAGCAATGTCGAATCCCAGCGCCGTGTGCTGTCCGGCATGCGCCCTACCGGGCGCCTGCACCTGGGCCACCTGCACGGCGTGCTGCGGAACTGGGTGCGCCTGCAGCACGAGTACGAATGCTTCTTCTCCATCGTCGACTGGCATGCCCTGACCACCGAATACGACGATGTCGGGCCGATCCGCCAGCACGTCCGCGACATGGCCGTGGACTGGCTGGCGGTGGGCGTCAGCCCCAGCGCCTCGACCCTCTTCATCCAGTCCCAGGTGCCCGAGCACGCCGAGCTGCACCTGCTGCTGTCGATGATCTGCCCGCTGCCCTGGCTGGAGCGGGTGCCGACCTACAAGGAGCTGCAGGAAAAGCTCGGCCACAAGGACCTGTCGACCTACGGCTTCCTCGGCTACCCGCTGCTGCAGGCGGCGGACATCCTGGTCTACCGCGCCGGCTTGGTGCCGGTGGGCTCGGACCAGTTGGCCCACGTCGAGTTCGCCCGCGAGGTGGCGCGGCGCTTCAACCACCTCTACGGCGGCGAGGTGGACTTCGAGGACAAGGCCCAGGCCGCCGTCGCGCGCCTGGGCAAGAAGACCTCGAAGCTCTACGGCAGCCTGCGCAAGGCCTGGCAGGAGCAGGGCGACGAAGATGCCCTGGAAACCGCGCGGGCACTGCTCAAGGAGCAGCAGAACCTGACCCTCGGCGACCGCGAGCGGCTGTTCGGCTACCTTGAAGGCAGCAGCCGCGTGCTGCTGCCCGAACCGCAGACGCTGGTCGGCAGCGCCTCGCGCATGCCGGGGCTGGACGGGCAGAAGATGTCCAAGTCCCACGACAACACCATCGGCCTGCGCGAAAGCCCGGCGGAGGTGGAGGAGAAGATCGCGCGCATGCCCACCGACCCGGCGCGGGTGCGGCGTAACGATCCGGGCGACCCGCAGCGCTGCCCGGTGTGGCAGTGGCACCTGATCTACTCCGACGACGCCTGCCGCCAGTGGGTGCAGGAGGGCTGCAGCAGCGCCGGCATCGGCTGCCTGGACTGCAAACGGCCGCTGATCGAGTCGATCAACCAGGAACTGGCGCCGATCCGCGAGCGCGGCCTGGACTACGAGGACAACCCCGAACTGGTGCGCAGCATCCTCGCCGAGGGCGCCGAACACGCCCGCGAAGCGGCGCGGGAAACCCTGGTGGAAGTGCGCCAGGCCATGGGGTTGGTGTACCGCTAGGCCGCCCGGCTGCGTTGCAGGCGAGCATGGCTTTTCGTAGGAGCGAGCTTGCTCGCGAACAAACGCGGTGCCATGCGGTTCGCGAGCAAGCTTGCTCCTACAGGGGAATGGCCTGGGTGGGGCCGCGTAGGAGCGGATCTCATCCGCGAATCGCGCCGGAGGTTCCGGCTATCGCGGACAAGGTCCTACGGGGGAGAATGCCATGCCTCTCGGAAACCTGTAGGAGCGGGCCCTGCCCGCGATTCGCGCGCAGGGCGCGCTCCTACAGGGATATCGTGGGTGGGCGCCATTCCGTCCAATTCCCTCACCATCGCCGCTGAAAAGCAGGGATAATGCCGCCCTGAGCCCGCCCCGCCCGACGAGAGGCCGATGAGCGACCTGAACGAGCCGCAAACCCCGCCCAGCCCCGCCGAATATCGCGAACCGGTGCAGCTGGCGCTCGTCTATGGCGAAGCGGTCACCGAGCTGCCCCAGGATCTGTACATCCCGCCGGATGCCCTGGAGGTCTTCCTCGAAGCCTTCGAGGGGCCGCTCGACCTGCTGCTGTACCTGATCCGCAAGCAGAACATCGACGTCCTCGACATCCCGGTGGCGGAAATCACCCGCCAGTACATGACCTACGTCGAGCTGATGAAGTCGGTGCGCCTGGAGCTGGCCGCCGAATACCTGGTGATGGCCGCCATGCTCGCCGAGATCAAGTCGCGCATGCTGCTGCCGCGCTCGGCCGAGACCGAGGAGGACGAGGAAGACCCGCGCGCCGAACTGATCCGCCGCCTGCAGGAATACGAGCGCTTCAAGCAGGCCGCCGAGGACCTCGACGGCCTGCCGCGCCAGGGCCGCGACTACGTGGTGCCGACCGTGGCGGCGCCGCAGGCCAAGGCGCGCAAGCTGCTGCCGCAGGTGGACATGCAGGAGCTGATGCTGTGCATGGCCGAGGTGCTGCGCCGCGCCGACCTGTTCGAGAGCCACCAGGTGACCCGCGAGATGCTCTCCACCCGTGAGCGCATGAGCGAAATCCTCGAACGCCTGAAGGACGCCGGCTTCGTGCCCTTCATCGAGCTGTTCCGCATCGAGGAAGGCCGCCTGGGCGTGGTGGTGACCTTCATGGCAGTGCTGGAGCTGGTCAAGGAACAGCTGGTGGAGCTGGTGCAGAATCAGGCCTTCGCGCCCATCCACGTGCGCGCCCGCATCGAGGTGGAGGAGGGCGCTGCGCCGGTCGAGGCCCTGGAGGAGGGCGACGAAGGCGTGTTCGAGGAGACCGAGGCACCGGCGCCGGAGCCGACCTTCGAGGACGGCGGCTTCGACGAGACGGCGGACGCCGAGGACTTCGACGAGGAGCCGCTCTGAGCCCCCGGCGTTGCCCTGGCGCCGCGCATTGAGTAGTTTTCCCGCCAGACCGGCGATTCCCGCAACCCGAACCGAGCGACCCGATGAATCTCTCCGACCCCCACGAACTGGCGACCCTGCTCGAAGGCATCCTGCTGGCCGCCGGCCGGCCGCTGTCGCTGGAACGCCTCGGCGAGCTGTTCGAGGAGGCCGAGCGCCCGGAGCCGCAGCAGTTCCGCGATGCCCTGGCGATCCTGTCGCTGTCCTGCGCCGGCCGCGCCTTCGAGCTCAAGGAAGTGGCCAGCGGCTACCGCCTGCAGATCCGCGAGCCGCTCTCGCCCTGGGTCGGCCGGCTGTGGGAGGAGCGCCCGCAGCGCTACTCCCGCGCGCTGCTGGAAACCCTGGCTCTGATCGCCTACCGCCAGCCCATCACCCGCGGCGAGATCGAGGAAATCCGCGGCGTGGCGGTGAACACCCAGATCATCAAGACGCTGATGGAACGCGAGTGGATCCGCATCGTCGGCTACCGCGAGGTGCCGGGGCGCCCGGCGATGCTCGCCACCACCCGCACCTTCCTCGACTACTTCAACCTCAAGAGCCTGGAAGAACTGCCGCCGCTGGCCGAGCTGCGCGAGATGGAAGCCGAGCCGGAAGACGTGCAACTGGTGCCGGTCCACCTGCCCAGCCCGATCCTCGACGAAGACTACGTGCCGGCGTCGATCCAGGCCCTGGCCGACCAGGCGCTGCGCGAAGCCGGCGAAGAGCCGGAAGCCGCGGCGCCGGAGGGGAAGCCCGAGGAAACCAGCTTCCGCAGCCTGCTGGCCGAACTGGACGAGATGGAGCAGGGCCTGAAGACCGACTTCGACGACCTGATCGAACCGCCGCCGGTCGCCGAAGACGAGGCCGCGGACGACCCCGCAGCAGCCGAAGAAGCCTTGCCGACAGCGTCCGACGACGCCGTCGAGGCAGCCCCGGAACCCGCCGCAGAGCCCGCCGCGCCGGCGCCCGAGGCCGAGGAGTACGACGAGGAGCGCGCCCTGGCCGAGGCCATGCGCGAGGAACTCGAGGCCATGGCCAGGGAACGCGACCACTGATCCGCGCGTCCGAAAGTCGGGGGCGCCGCCCCTGAAAGCTTTCAACCGTTGACTTCCATCGCGCGCGGGACGACCTTATGTGCCGCGCCGCACGGGCGCCGGCGGCAGCACCTGGGGGAGCCGCCGGAACAGCGCCGGGCATGGCCATCATCGAACCTTCCAACATTCAACAGTCGGCCGCCGCCCTGGCGCGGGCCACTGAGTGCGCACACATAATGAAGAGAACACACCTCTGCCTCGGCCTCCTGCTGGGGTTGAACAGCGTTTCCCTGCTCGCTGCCGAGGGGCCGGCGGTTCCGCTGCCGGGGCAGTCCAAGGACGCCTTCATCAGCCAGCTGATGCAGCAGATGACGCAGGACGAGAAGATCGGCCAGCTGCGCCTGGTCAGCGTCGGCCCCGACCATCCCAAGCCGGTGTTGCTGGAAGAGATCAAGGCCGGCACCACCGGCGCCATCTTCAACACCGTGGTCCGCCCGGGCATCCGCGACCTGCAGGACGCGGCCATGCACAGCCGCCTGAAGATCCCGCTGTTCTTCGCCTACGACGTGGTCCATGGCCATCGCACCGTGTTCCCCATCGGCCTGGGCCTGGCCGCCAGCTGGGACATGGACGCGGTCGCCACCAGCGCGCGCATCGCCGCCCTGGAGGCCAGCGCCGACGGCCTCAACCTGACCTACTCGCCCACCGTCGACATCGCCCGCGACCCGCGCTGGGGGCGCGTGTCCGAAGGCTTCGGCGAGGACACCTACCTGGTCAGCCGCATCGCCGAAACCGTGGTCAAGGCCTACCAGGGCAAGGGCCTGGACCAGCCCGGCACCATCATGGCCGGGGTCAAGCACTTCGCCCTGTACGGCGCCGGCGAGGGCGGGCGCGACTACAACACCGTGGACATGAGCCTGCCGCGCATGTTCCAGGACTACCTGCCGCCGTACCGCGCGGCCATCGACGCCGGCGCCGGCGCGGTGATGGTCTCGCTGAACAGCGTCAACGGCGTGCCGGCCACCGCCAACAAGTGGCTGCTGCAGGACGTGCTGCGCAAGCAGTGGGGCTACAAGGGCGTGCTGCTCAGCGACCACGGCGCGGTCATGGAGCTGATCAAGCACGGCGTCGCCGGCGAGCCGCGCGAGGCCGCGCGCCTGGCGATGACCGCGGGCGTCGAGATGAACATGAACGACGACCTCTACGGCAAGGAGTTGCCCGAGCTGCTCAAGACCGGGGCCATCACCCAGGCCGACATCGACCGCGCCTGCCGCGACGTGCTGGCGGCCAAGTGGGACATGGGCCTGTTCAAGGACCCGTACCGCTACCTGCAGGGCGCCGACCCGCTCGACACCGACGCCGAGAGCCGCCTGCACCGCGCCGAGGCCCGCGACGTGGCGCGCCGCGGCATGGTGCTGCTGAAGAACGAAGGTGACGTGCTGCCGCTCAAGCGCGGCGGCACCATCGCCCTGGTCGGCCCGCTGGCCGACAGCAAGCGCGACGTCATGGGCAGCTGGTCCGCCGCCGGCAAGGCCTTCCAGGCGGTGACCCTGCTCGAAGGCATGGGCCACGCCACCCGCGGCAAGGCCGCGCTGCTCTACGCCAAGGGCGCCAACGTCACCAACGACGAAGAGATCATCAAGTACCTCAACGAATACAACGAGGACGTGAAGATCGACCCGCGCAGCCCGCAGGCAATGATCGACGAGGCGGTGGCCAAGGCCAGGCAGGCCGACGTCATCGTGGCGGCGATCGGCGAGGCCCAGGGCATGGCCCACGAGGCGTCGAGCAAGACCAACCTGCACATCGCCCAGAGCCAGTACGACCTGCTCAAGGCGCTGAAGGCCACCGGCAAGCCGCTGGTGCTGGTGCTGATGAACGGCCGCCCGCTGGACCTGCGCTGGGAAACCGCGAACGCCGACGCCGTGCTGGAAACCTGGTTCAGCGGCACCGAGGGCGGCAACGCCATCGCCGACGTGCTGTTCGGCGACTACAACCCCTCGGGCAAGCTGCCGATGACCTTCCCGCGCTCGGTGGGGCAGATCCCGATCTACTACAACCACCTCAACACCGGCCGCCCGTTCGACCACGAGCATCCGAACAAGTACACCTCGCGCTACTTCGACTCGCAGAACGGCCCGCTGTACCCCTTCGGCTACGGCCTGAGCTACACCCGCTTCAGCGTTTCCGACGTGCAGATGTCCAGCCCGCGGATGCACAAGGGCGACACCCTCAAGGCGCGGGTGACGGTGAAAAATACCGGCAAGCGCGCCGGCGAGACCGTGGTGCAGCTGTACCTGCGCGACGAGGTGGCCTCCATCAGCCGCCCGGTGAAGGAGCTCAAGGGCTTCCGCAAGGTCATGCTGCAGCCGGGCGAGTCGAAGGTGGTGGAATTCCCGATCCGCGAGGAAGACCTGCGCTTCTACGACAGCAACCTGCGCTACGCCTCGGAACCGGGCGAGTTCAAGGTGATGATCGGCCTGGACTCGGACGACGTGAAGGAAAGCCAGTTCACCCTGCTCTGAGCCGGCGTGCCGAACCGCGACATCGCCCCGATTGGCCCGGCCAATCGGGGCGATGTCTTTTCTGCGTTGGACCTTTCGTCGCCTGTGCCTTCAAGTAGGCCCGGCGCACCCCCATGGTGGAGGTGTGCGGAACGCACCGGGAGGCCCTGTGAAAGATCCCTGCATCAAGGTCTGCGAATTCGACGACGGCATCTGCCGCGGCTGCGGCCGCAGCCGCGCCGAGATCAAGGCCTGGAAGAAACTCGACAAGCCCGAACGCCTGGCGGTGCTGGCCGAGGCCGACATGCGCCTGCTGGTGCTGCAGGCGCAGGGGCGGCGCAAATACCGCTAGGCCAGCGGTTATCTGCCCTACGGGGATGCTCGGGCGTAGGAGCGGACCTTGTCCGCGATAGCCGGGCATATCGGCGCGGTTCGCGGATAAGATCCGCTTACGTCATGCCCACCTCCGGACCCATTTGTAGGAGCGCGCCCTGCGCGCGAATCGCGGGCAGGGCCCGCTCCTACAGGGGCCCCGTCGTTGGCCGTCGCAACGGTGTTCCGGGCCAACGGCGGATAACCGCGTTCACCGCCGCGCCTCAGGCCGGTGCCCGCCACAGCGCCAGGGCGTTGTCCAGCATGCGGTTGGAGAAGCCCCATTCGTTGTCGTACCAGGCCATGACCTTCAGCAGCCGGCCGCTGACCTTGGTGTGGTTGGCGTCGAAGATGGCCGAGCGCGAGTCGTGGTTGAAGTCCACCGAGACCAGAGGCTGGCTGTTGTAGCCGAGGATGGGCGAACCCTGGCTGGCTATCCTGAACAACTGGTTGACCTCCTCGACCGTGGTGTCGCGGCCGACCTGCACGGTCAGGTCCACCAGCGAGACGTTGATCACCGGCACCCGCACCGCAAGGCCGGTGAGCTTGCCGGCCAGCTCCGGCAGCACCAGGCCCACCGCCTCGGCGGCGCCGGTGCGCGTGGGGATCATCGACTGGGTGGCCGAGCGCGCGCGGTAGAGGTCGCCGTGGTACACGTCGGACAGGCTCTGGTCGTTGGTGTAGGCGTGTATGGTGGTCATCAGGCCCTGTTCGATGCCCAGCTCGCGGTGCAGCACCTGGGCCACCGGGGCCAGGCAGTTGGTGGTGCAGGAGGCATTGGAGATGATCTGGTGCGAGGCGCGCAGCAGCTCGTGGTTGACGCCATGGACGATGGTGGCGTCGACGCCGGCCCCCGGCGCCGAGACGATCACCTTGCGCGCGCCGGCGGCCAGGTGCGCGGCGGCCTTGTCGCGCTGGGTGAAATGTCCGCTGCACTCCAGGACGATATCGACGTCCAAACCTTTCCAGGGCAATTGCGCCGGGTCGCGCAGGGCCGTGACGGCGATGCGGTCGCCGTTCACCGTCAGGCTCTCGTCATCGTGCTCGACCTGCCCGGGGAAGCGCCCGTGGACGCTGTCGTACTGCAGCAGGTGGGCGTTGATGGCGGCGTCGCCGAGGTCGTTGATGGCCACCACTTCGAGCTGTTGGCGGTAGTCGGCAGTATAAAAGGCGCGGAGGACGTTGCGGCCGATGCGGCCGAACCCGTTGATCGCCAGGCGAATGGTCATGGAGGTCGTCTCTTTTGTGTTTTTGTGGTAAAAACCATTAAATTTTTTCGTCAAACAAAAGTAAATATCCTTTAACCGATGATTATGTTGTAAAAACAACAATCGTTAGTCTGCAGGAGAATGCTGCCATGCACCCGCGCGTGCTCGAAGTCACCCGTCGCATCCAGGAACGCAGCGCCGCCACCCGCCAGCGCTACCTCGCCATGGTCAAGGCCGCCGCTACCAAGGGCCCGCACCGCGGCACGCTGCCCTGCGGCAACCTGGCCCACGGCGTGGCCGCCTGCGGCGAGCACGACAAGCAGGCGCTGCGCCTGATGAACCAGGCCAACGTCGGTATCGTCTCTGCCTATAACGATATGCTCTCGGCGCACCAGCCGCTGGAGCGCTTCCCGGCGCTGATCAAGGACGCCCTGCGCGAGATCGGCTCGGTGGGCCAGTTCGCCGGCGGCGTGCCGGCCATGTGCGACGGCGTGACCCAGGGCGAGCCGGGCATGGAGCTGTCCCTGGCCAGCCGCGACGTGATCGCCATGGGCACCGCCATCGCGCTGTCCCACAACATGTTCGACGCCGCGCTGTGCCTGGGCGTGTGCGACAAGATCGTCCCCGGCCTGCTGATCGGCGCGCTGCGCTTCGGCCACCTGCCGGTGGTGTTCGTCCCCGCCGGGCCCATGCCCACCGGCATCTCCAACAAGGAGAAGGCCGCGGTGCGCCAGCTCTACGCCGAGGGCAAGGCCAGCCGCGAGCAGTTGCTGGCCTCGGAGATGGCCTCCTACCACGCGCCGGGCACCTGCACCTTCTATGGCACCGCCAACACCAACCAACTGCTGGTTGAAGTGATGGGCCTGCACCTGCCGGGCGCCTCCTTCGTCAACCCGAATACCCCGCTGCGCGACGAGCTGACCCGCGAGGCCGCGCGCCAGGCCAGCCGCCTGACCCCGGAGAACGGCCAGTACGTGCCCATGGCCGAGGTCATCGACGAGCGCGCCATCGTCAATTCGGTGGTGGCCCTGCTGGCCACCGGCGGCTCCACCAACCACACCCTGCACCTGCTGGCCATCGCCCAGGCCGCCGGCATCCAGCTGAGCTGGCAGGACATGGCCGAACTCTCCGAGATAGTGCCGCTGCTGGCGCGCATCTATCCCAACGGCCAGGCCGACATCAACCACTTCCAGGCCGCCGGCGGCATGTCCTTCCTGATCCGCCAACTACTCGACGGCGGGCTGCTCCACGAAGACGTGCAGACCGTGGTCGGCAAGGGCCTGCGCCGCTACCTGCAGGAGCCTTTCCTCGACGGCGGCAAGCTGGTCTGGCGCGAAGGCCCGGCCGACAGCCTGGACGAGGACATCCTGCGCCCGCTGTCGCGCCCGTTCTCCGCCGAGGGCGGCCTGCGCCTGATGGAAGGCAACCTCGGCCGCGGCGTGATGAAGGTTTCCGCCGTGGCCGCCGAACACCAGGTGGTCGAGGCGCCGGTGCGCATCTTCCACGACCAGGCCAGCCTGGCCGCGGCCTTCAAGGCCGGCGAGCTGGAGCGCGACCTGGTCGCCGTGGTGCGCTTCCAGGGCCCGCGCTTCAACGGCATGCCCGAGCTGCACAAGCTGACTCCGTTCCTCGGCGTGCTGCAGGACCGCGGCTTCAAGGTGGCGCTGGTCACCGACGGGCGCATGTCCGGCGCCTCCGGCAAGGTGCCGGCGGCCATCCACGTGTCCCCGGAAGCCAGCGCCGGCGGCCCGCTGGCGCGCCTGCGCGACGGCGACGTGGTGCGCGTCGACGGCACCAGCGGCGAGCTGCGCGTGCTGGTCGATGCCGCCGAGTGGCAGGCCCGCCCGCTGGCGCCGCTGCCCGAGGACGACGGCAGCGGCATGGGCCGCGAGCTGTTCGCCTTCATGCGCCAGTCGTTCAGTTCCGCGGAGCAGGGCGCCTGCGCCTTCACCGCCGAACTGGAACGCTTGCGGTAGGGGCTATGCTTGGCGGAGCATTCGCCTCCCGGAACCCGCTCAAACCTTTCAGTTGCCCGAGCTTGCGATGAATTCCAACAACAAATCCCAAGCACCGACCGGTATCGCGCTGGTCGGCGACATCGGCGGGACCAACGCCCGTTTCGCCCTCTGGCGCGAACAGCGCCTGGAGGCCATCGAGGTGCTGGCCTGCGCCGACTACCCGCGCCCGGAAGACGCCGTGCTGGAGTACCTGCAGCGCGTCGGCCAGCCGCTCGGCGCCATCCACAGCGTCTGCCTGGCCTGCGCCGGGCCCGTGGGCGATGCCGACTTCCGCTTCACCAACAACCACTGGGTCATCAAACGCGAGGCCTTCCGCGCCGAGCTGGGCCTGAGCCACCTGCTGCTGGTCAACGACTTCAGCACCATGGCCTGGGCCGCCTCGCGCCTGGGCGGCGAGGACCTGGTGCAGGTGCGCGACGGCCAGGCTTTGCCGGGCCGCGCCAAGCTGATCATCGGCCCCGGCACCGGCCTGGGCGTCGGCAGCCTGGTGCCGCTGCCCGGCGGCGGCTGGGACGTGCTGCCCTGCGAGGGCGGCCACGTCGACCTGCCGGTGACCGGTGAGCGCGACTTCGCCATCTGGCAGCAACTACGCGAGAAGTACGGCCACGTCTCGGCCGAGCGCGCGCTGTCCGGCAGCGGCCTGGAGAACATCTACCAGGCCAGCTGCAAGGTCGACGGCATCGAGCCGCTGGCGCTCTCCGCGGCGCAGATCGGCGAACGCGCCCTGGCCGGCGACGCCTACTGCGACGCGGTGCTGGAGCACTTCTTCGTGTGGCTGGCGCGGGTCGCCGGCAACGCGGTGATGACGGTCGGCGCCCTGGGCGGCGTGTACATCACCGGCGGCATCGTCCCGCGCTTCCTCGAACGCTTCCAGCGCAGCGGCTTCGCCGAGGCCTTCTGCACCCGCGGCAAGACCAGCGGTCCCTACCTGAGCCAGGTGCCGGTATGGGTGATGACCGCCAGCCACCCGGGCCTGTTCGGCGCCGGCGTGGCCCTGGAGCAGGCGCTGCAGGCAAAAGCCTGAACGACCAACGGCAACCACTGGAACAACAACAAGGGATGCCCCGTGAACGCACCCGCCAAATCCATCCTGCTGGTGGATGACGACCAGGAAATCCGCGAGCTGCTGGAAACCTACCTGAGCCGCGCCGGCTTCCAGGTGCGCAGCGCCGCCGACGGCGCGGCCTTCCGCCAGGCGTTGCTGGCAGAGGAGGCCGCCCTGGCCATCCTCGACGTGATGCTGCCCGACGAGGACGGCTTCAGCCTGTGTCGCTGGATTCGTTCGCACCAGCGCCTGGCCTGCATGCCGGTGATCATGCTCACCGCCAGTTCCGACGAAGCCGACCGGGTGATCGGCCTGGAACTGGGCGCCGACGACTACCTGGGCAAGCCGTTCAGCCCGCGCGAGCTGCTGGCGCGGATCAAGGCCCTGCTGCGCCGCGCGCAGTTCACCCAGGTGCGCGGCGGCGAGGTGCTGGCCTTCGACGACTGGCGCCTGGATACGGTCAGCCACCGGCTGTTCCACGAGGACGGCGAGGAGTTCTTCCTCAGCGGCGCCGACTTCGCCCTGCTCAAGCTGTTCCTCGACCACCCGCAGCAGATCCTCGACCGCGACACCATCGCCAACGCCACCCGTGGCCGCGAGGTGATGCCCCTGGAGCGCATCGTCGACATGGCGGTCAGCCGCCTGCGCCAGCGCCTGCGCGACACCGGCAAGGCGCCGCGGCTGATCCAGACCGTGCGCGGCAGCGGCTACCTGCTGGCGGCGCAGGTCCGCCCGCACCTGGGGCTGTGATGGGCGAGCGGCGGCGTTGGCCGCTGGTCCCGCGTTCGCTGCTGGGGCGCATGCTGCTGCTGACGCTGCTGGCGATCCTCGTCGCCCAGGGCCTGTCCAGCCTGTTCTGGCTCTCGCACCTGCGCTCCAGCCAGCGCGAGGGCCTGCTCACCAGCTCGCGCAGCCTGGCCTATTCCATGGCCGCCAGCGTCAGCTACTTCCGCTCGCTGCCCATCGGCTACCGCCCGCTGGTGCTGGACCAGCTGCGCAGCATGGGCGGCACGCGCTTCTTCGTCTCGCTCAACGAGCGCCCGCTGCAGATGCAGAGCCTGCCGGACACGCCGAACAAGCAGGCGGTGCTGGACATCGTCCGCGACGTGCTGCAGCAGAAGCTGGGCAAGGACGTGGAGCTGGAAGTGGAATTCGTCGCCCCGGACGACCTGCGCCTGTTCAACAGCCAACTGAAGCTGGAGGAACTGCCGCGCTCCTGGGCCCACTACGCGCTGACCCTGGAGCCGGTGAACCCGCCGGTGCTGGTGACGCAGATCCGCATCGGCGAGAACGAATGGCTCTACATCGCCAGCCTGATGCCGGCGCCCTACGTCAGCCTGGAGCCGGAGGCGCTGCAGCCGCAGCAGATTCTCTCCATCGGCCTGACCAGCCTGTTGTTGCTGCTCTTCGCCGGCCTCTTGGTGCACCAGCAGAGCCGCCCGCTGAAGCGCCTGGCCCGCGCCGCCCGCGAAGTCGCCCTGGGCAGCCCGGCGGCGCCGCTGGAAGAGCGCGGCGCCCGCGAGCTGGTGGAAGTCAGCCGCGCCTTCAACACCATGCGCGAGAGCATCGACCGTTACCTCAGCGAGCGCGGCCAGCTGTTCAGCGCCATCTCCCACGACCTGCGCACGCCCATCACCCGCCTGCGCCTGCGCGTCGAGCTGCTCGACGACGAGCCGCAGCGCGACAAGCTCAACCAGGACCTCGACGAGCTGGAACTGCTGGTCAAGGGCGCCCTGCAATGCGTGAAGGACACCGACATCCACGAGAACATCGAACCGGTGGACGTCAACCAGCTGCTACAGCACGTCGCCGGCCCCTACCTGGCCGACGGCCGCGTGAAGCTGCTGGGGGAGGCGGGCGAACCCTATCCCGGCAAGCCCCTGGCCCTGCGCCGCTGCATCGGTAACCTGCTGGACAACGCCCTGAAGTACGGCGAGCGCGCGCAGGTGCAGGTCGAGGACGGCCTGGAAGCGCTGGTCGTGCACGTCGACGACGAGGGGCCCGGGGTGCCGGAACAGCGGCTGGAGCAGGTGTTCGAACCGCGGGTGCGCCTGTCGCAGCGGGGGCAGGGGTATGGGTTGGGGTTGGGGATCGCGAGGAATATCGCGCATACCCATGGCGGGGAGGTGAGTTTGCAGAACAGGCGGGAAGGGGGGCTGCGGGTGACCTTGCGGTTGCCTAGGTTGGTGGTCGAGTAAAGACGCTTCCTTTACTCAGCTCAGAAGGTTCCGGCGTGCTCCATGATTGCGCCTTGCAGAGGACAGCCCCCTCTCCCTTCAGGGAGAGGGTTGGGGAGAGGGGCTCTTCAACCAAGGCCGAGTAACTTCCCTGATCTCACAAAAAAGGAGATCAAGGATGCCGTCATACCGAGACTTCTCCCGCCAACTCCGCAAGGACCAGACCGACGCTGAGCGGGCCCTCTGGCAACAACTCCGCGGCCACCGCTTCATGGATTTGAAGTTCAAGCGCCAGAAAGTGGTAGGCCACTACATAGTCGACTTCATCTGCCTGGAAAGAATGCTGGTGATCGAATTGGACGGCGGCCAGCACCTGGGCTCTGCTCCCGATCTGGAGCGGGACGCCTGGCTCTGCGCCCGAGGTTTCCAGGTGCTACGGTTCTGGAACCATGACGTTTTGCTGAGGATGGACTCGGTGCTGGAGGCGATACGCCTGGCGCTCGATTCGAGTCCGCAACCCTCTCCCCAGCCCTCTCCCTGAAGGGAGAGGGGGCCGTTCGATGTGCGCTGCAATCATGGAGTTAGCCGGCAACACCGGGCTATCAGGATGACTCCGAACATACAGCCACTCAGAACCAGTCCCCTCTCCCTTCAGGGAGAGGGTTAGGGAGAGGGGCTCTTGGCTCTTCAAATCAACCCCAACCCAACCAACCCCCAAATGTCACCACCCCGTGACAATCCCCCATCCCTTCGTTACCCGGAGCAGGAAATGCCTTGGATAGACTCGGACTACCGCAAGCGCAGACTTGCCCCGAATAACAAGAACAGGTCCTTCCCCATGAATGCGCTCCGCCGCCTTTCCGCCGCTGTCTGTCTTTCCTCGCTCTATCTCGCCGCCCCGGCCCACGCCGGCGAAGTCGAAGTCCTGCACTGGTGGACTTCCCCCGGCGAGGCGCGCGCCGCCGAAACCCTGAAGAAACTCGTCCAGGCCAAGGGCCACACCTGGAAGGACTTCGCCGTCGCCGGCGGCGGTGGCGAGGCCGCCATGACCGTGCTGAAGACCCGCGCCGTGTCCGGCAACCCGCCGGCCGCCGCGCAGATCAAGGGGCCGGATATTCAGGAGTGGGGCCAGCTCGGCCTGCTCGCCGACCTCAACCAGGTCGCCGCCGAGGGCAAATGGGACCAGCTGCTGCCGCCGCAGGTGGCGCAGGTCATGAAGTACCAGGGCGACTACGTCGCCGTGCCGGTCAACGTGCACCGGGTCAACTGGCTGTACATCAACCCCGAGGTCTTCAAGAAGGCCGGCGCCACGCCGCCGACCACCCTCGACGAGTTCTTCGCCGCCGCCGACAAGCTCAAGGCCGCCGGCTTCGTGGTCCTGGCCCATGGCAGCCAGCCCTGGCAGGACGGCACCCTGTTCGAGAACCTGGTGCTCAGCAAGATGGGCCCGGACGGCTACCGCAAGGCCTTCGTCGAGCAGGACAAGGCCACCCTCACCGGGCCGCAGATGGTCGAGGTGTTCACCGCGCTGAAGAAACTGCGCGGCTACATCGACGCCGACGCCGCCGGGCGCGAGTGGAATGTCGCCACCAGCATGGTCATCAACGGCAAGGCCGGCATGCAGATCATGGGCGACTGGGCCAAGAGCGAGTTCACCGCGGCCAACAAGGTCGCCGGCAAGGACTACCAGTGCCTGCCGTTCCCCGGCACGCAGAAGGACTTCGACTACAACATCGATTCCCTGGTGATGTTCAAGCTGAGCAACGCCGAGAACCGCAAGGCCCAGGAAGACCTGGCCCGCGCGGTGCTCGACCCGGCGTTCCAGAAGGACTTCAACCTGGCCAAGGGCTCCATCCCGGTGCGCCTGGACGCCGACATGGCGCCCTTCGACGCCTGCGCCCAGCAGTCGATGAAGGACTTCAAGGCGGCCTCCGCGGCCGGCACCCTGGTGCCGAGCATGGCCCACAGCATGGCCGCCTCCAGCTACGTGCAGGGCGCCATCTTCGACGTGGTGACCAACTTCTTCAACGACCCCGCCGCGGACCCGCAGAAGGCTGCCCAGCAGCTCTACGCGGCCATCGAGGCGGCGGCGCAGTAAGCCGCGCGGCGCCTTCCGCCAGGCGCCACCCCACTCCCAGCCGACCCACTCCGGGCCATCGCCATGGCCCGGACGGCTTCACTCGCACCCGGGAAGACCCATGGCGACAGAAAACCCCACCTTCACCCCCGCGGCGGCCCCGCGCGCCTCGCTGCTCGACGGCCTGCAGCGCTGGCTGCCGAAACTGGTGCTGGCCCCGAGCATGCTCGTGGTGCTGGTCTGCGTGTACGGCTACATCGGCTGGACGCTGCTGCTGTCCTTCACCAACTCGCGCTTCATGCCCAGCTACAGCTGGGCCGGGCTCGGGCAGTACCTGCGCCTGTGGGACAACGACCGCTGGTGGGTGGCCAGCCGCAACCTGCTGCTGTTCGGCGGCCTGTTCATCGTCATCTGCCTGCTGCTCGGGGTGTTCCTCGCCGTGCTGCTGGACCAGCGCATCCGCCGCGAGGGCTTCATCCGCACCGTCTACCTGTACCCCATGGCGCTGTCGATGATCGTCACCGGCACCGCCTGGAAGTGGCTGCTCAACCCCGGCCTGGGCCTGGACAAGCTGCTGCGCGACTGGGGCTGGACGGGCTTTCGCTTCGACTGGCTGGTGGACCCGCAGCGCGTCGTCTACTGCCTGGTGATCGCCGCCGTGTGGCAGGCCTCGGGCTTCGTCATGGCGCTGTTCCTCGCCGGCCTGCGCGGCGTCGACCCGGCCATCGTGCGCGCCGCCCAGGTGGACGGCGCGAGCCTGCCGACCATCTACCTGCGCATCGTCCTGCCGAGCCTGCGCCCGGTGTTCTTCAGCGCGCTGATGATCCTCGCGCACATCGCCATCAAGAGCTTCGACCTGGTCGCCGCCATGACCGCCGGCGGCCCCGGCTACTCCTCCGACCTGCCGGCGATGTTCATGTACGCCCACACCTTCACCCGCGGCCAGATGGGCCTGGGCGCGGCGAGCGCGATGCTGATGCTCGGCGCCGTGCTGGCCATAGTCGTGCCCTACCTGTATTCCGAACTGCGAGGCAAGCGCCATGCGTGACGCGACCTTCAAGCCGAGCCTCGGCCGCCTGGCAGTCCACGCCACCCTCTGGGGCGCCGTGGCGCTGTACCTGATCCCGCTGCTGGTGATGCTGCTGACCAGCTTCAAGAGCCCCGAGGACATCCGCAACAGCAACCTGCTGGCGCTGCCGGAGGTGTTCACCCTGATCGGCTGGGTGAAAGCCTGGGGCGCGGTGGGCGACTTCTTCTGGAACTCGGTGAAGATCACCGTCCCCGGCGTGCTCATCTCGACCTTCATCGGCGCGCTGAACGGCTACGTGCTGTCCATGTGGCGCTTCCGCGGCTCGCAGCTGTTCTTCGGCGCGCTGCTGTTCGGCTGCTTCCTGCCGTTCCAGGTGATCCTCCTGCCGATGTCCTTCACCCTCGGCAAGCTGGGCCTGGCCAACACCACCACGGGCCTGGTGATGGTCCACTGCATCTACGGCCTGGCCTTCACCACGCTGTTCTTCCGCAACTACTTCGTGGCCATCCCGGATGCCCTGGTGAAGGCCGCGCGGCTCGACGGCGCCGGCTTCTTCACCATCTTCACGCGCATCCTCCTGCCGATGTCCACGCCCATCGTCATGGTCTGCCTGATCTGGCAGTTCACCCAGATCTGGAACGACTTCCTCTTCGGCGTGGTGTTCGCCAGCGGCGACGCCCAGCCGATCACGGTGGCGCTGAACAACCTGGTGAACATCAGCACCGGGGTCAAGGAATACAACGTCGACATGGCCGCGGCGATGATCGCCGCGCTGCCGACGCTGATCGTCTACGTACTGGCTGGAAAGTATTTCGTGCGCGGCCTGACCGCCGGCGCGGTCAAGGGGTAATCGGACATGGCAACACTCGAACTGCGCAACCTGCACAAGTCCTACGGCAGCGGCCTGGCGGACACCCTGAAGTCCATCGACCTGGCGATCGAGTCCGGCGAGTTCCTGATCCTGGTCGGCCCCTCCGGCTGCGGCAAGTCGACGCTGATGAACTGCATCGCCGGCCTGGAAGCCATCAGCGGCGGCGCCATCCTGGTGGATGGCCGCGACATCAGCGGCATGAGCCCGAAGGACCGCGACATCGCCATGGTGTTCCAGTCCTACGCGCTGTACCCGACCATGACGGTGCGCGAGAACATCGCCTTCGGCCTGAAGATCCGCAA
Organism: Pseudomonas sp. NBRC 100443; assembly: GCF_030268185.1. NCBI lineage: Bacteria > Pseudomonadati > Pseudomonadota > Gammaproteobacteria > Pseudomonadales > Pseudomonadaceae > Pseudomonas > Pseudomonas sp. NBRC 100443. Next base: position 46,420 of record NZ_BSQE01000007.1, on the reverse strand, counting down.
GCTGCCCCAGGCGGCCATCGACGAAGAGGTGGCGCGGGTGGCCAAGCTGCTGCAGATCGAGCACCTGCTGCAGCGCAAGCCCTCGCAGCTCTCCGGCGGCCAGCAGCAGCGCGTGGCCATGGGCCGGGCGCTGGCGCGGCGGCCGAAGATCTACCTGTTCGACGAACCGCTGTCGAACCTCGACGCCAAGCTGCGGGTGGAGATGCGCACCGAGATCAAGCTGATGCACCAGCGCCTGAAGACCACCACGGTCTACGTCACCCACGACCAGATCGAGGCCATGACCCTGGGCGACAAGGTGGCGGTGATGAAGGACGGCATCGTCCAGCAGTTCGGCACCCCGCAGCAGATCTACAACGACCCGGCCAACCTGTTCGTCGCCAGCTTCATCGGCTCGCCGCCGATGAACTTCGTCCCGCTGCGCGTGCAGCGCCAGGGCGGCCAGCTCGTCGGCCTGCTGGACAGTGGCCAGGATCGCTTCGAACTGCCGCTGGATCTGGCGGCCGAAGTGGGGGAGGGGCGCGAGCTGATCCTCGGCGTGCGCCCGGAGCAGATCGGCATCGCCGACGACGGCGCGCCTGGCGCGGCCGAATTGCGCGCCGAGGTCGAGGTGCTGGAGCCCACCGGCCCGGACACCCTGGCCTTCGTCACCCTCAACGGCGCCAAGGTCTGCTGCCGCCTGGCCCCGGACGCCGCGCCCGCGCCCGGCGCCACCCTGCGGCTGCGCCTGGACCCGGCGCGGGTACTGCTGTTCGACGCGCAGAGCGGCGAGCGCCTGCGCAAGGCCCCGGGCGGGGCGGGGGAGGCCAAGGTCACCCCGCTGGCCCGGCACAAGCACTGAACGCCGCAAGGCATTTCACCAACGAGGACGTCAGCAATGCATAAGAACAACAAGATTCGGCCCGCCCTGGGCTGCCTGCTCGCCCTGGGCGCCGTCGGCCTGAATGGCCTGGCCTGCGCCGACGAGGCCTTCTCCGCCGATTCGAAATGGGGCCTGGGGGATTGGGGCGGCACCCGCAGCGAGCTGCTGGAGAAGGGCTACGACTTCAAGCTGGACTACGTCGGCGAGGCCGCGGGCAACCTGCACGGCGGCTACAACGACGACAAGACCGCGCGCTACACCGACCAGTGGGCGCTGGGCACGCACCTGGACCTGCAGAAGATCCTCGGCTGGCATGGCGCCGAGTTCCAGCTGACGGTGACCGAGCGCAGCGGCAACAACCTGTCCAACGACCGTATCAGCGACCCGCGCGCCGGCCAGCTCAGCTCGGTGCAGGAAGTCTGGGGCCGCGGCCAGACCTGGCGGCTGACGCAGATGTGGTACAAGCAGACCTTCCTCGACGACGCCCTGGACATCAAGGTCGGCCAGTTCGGCGAGGGCGAGGACTTCAACAGCTTCCCCTGTGATTTCCAGAACCTGGCGTTCTGCGGCTCGCAGGTGGGCAACTGGGTCGGCGGCATCTGGTACAACTGGCCGGTGGCGCAGTGGGCGCTGCGGGTGAAGTACAACCTGAGCCCCGAGTTCTTCGTGCAGGTCGGCGCCTACGAGCAGAACCCTTCGAACCTGGAGACCGGCAACGGCTTCAAGCTCAGCGGCAGCGGCACCAAGGGCGCGATCCTGCCGGTGGAGCTGGTGTGGTCGCCCAAGGTCGGCGGGCTGCCGGGCGAATACCGCCTGGGCTACTACTACAGCACCGCCAAGGCCGACGACGTCTACGAGGACGTCAATGGCCAGCCCCAGGCGCTGACCGGCAACGCCTTCAAGTCCCATGGCAGCAAGCACGGCTGGTGGGTGGTGGCGCAGCAGCAGGTCACCGCGCACGCCGGCGACGCCTCGCGTGGCCTGAGCCTGTTCGCCAACTTCACCGTGCATGACCAGGCGACCAACAGCATCGACAACTACCAGCAGGTCGGCATGGTCTACAAAGGCCTGTTCGACGCGCGGCCCAAAGACGATATCGGCCTGGCGGTGGCGCGCATCCACATCAACGATGACGTGACCAAACACCAGAAGCAGATCAACGAAGTCTCCGGCATCGACGACTACGACAACCCGCTGTTCCAGCCGCTGCAGCACAGCGAATACGACGCCGAGCTGTACTACGGCGTGCACGTGACCAACTGGCTGACGGTGCGGCCGAACCTGCAGTACATCAAGCATCCCGGCGGTGTCTACGAGGTGGACAACGCCCTGGTCGCCGGGCTGAAGATCCAGTCCAGCTTCTGATGCGCCAAACGACACGCTCCTGAGGTGCTGCTGTACTTGGCCCGCCCGCCGATATCGGGGCGGGCTTTTTGTTCGTAGGGCGCATAACCGTTCGCGGTTATCCGCCGATACGCCGGGGCCACGGCCAGCGCCCAGGTCAACCTGGGAGCCGCCGGGCAGCGAGGCTAGACGGCGGATAACGCCGTAGGCGTTATGCGCCCTACGTGACCGGCCTGGGACGAAAAAATCCGGACATGTGACTGGGGTTCTATGCTTTTCAGGTAGAATCTGCGCTTTTTTCACCAACGTGTAGTAAAACTACATAGATGTCATGCCCCGGGAGCGTCCGGGAAGGGATTGATTCAGGACCTCCGGACAATGCTCGAGCATCCGCTGCAGCGCTTCTTCCATTCCATGCGTGCCAAGCGCCCCTTCGACTGGGTGCGCTTCCAGCGCCGCGACCTGCTGCTGATCGATCATCCCCTGTGCCAGGCAGTCTTCAGCCGCCAGGGCGCGCAGCTGCTGCATTTCCGGCCCCAGGGCGAGCGCTCCATGCTGTGGTGTTCCAGCCAGTGGCCGGCGTTGAGCACGGCGCCCATCCGCGGCGGCATCCCGGTGTGCTGGCCGTGGTTCGGCAGCCACCCCAGCGAGCCCGACTGGCCGCCCCACGGCTGGGCCCGCCAGCGCGAATGGCGCCTGCTCGACGCCCACGCCGACGAGAGCCTGGTGCAGGTGAGCTGGCAGCTGGACATCGAGGACTGGCACGTGCGCCTGGACGCGCGCCTGGGCCGTGAGCTGGAGATGGAACTGTCCAGCTACCACGAGGACGACAGCGACTGCCTGTTCAGCTTCGCCCTGCAACCCTACTGGCGCATCGGCTCGCTGCGCCGCAGCGTGGTCCACGGCATGGAGCTGGAGGGCGGCCAGCGCCCGGCGGCGAACACCTGGACGCCGCGGGGCGCGGTCAAGCAGGTGCTGTACAACACCGGCGCGCTGGTGCTGGAAGACGCCGGCTGGCAGCGCCGCCTGCGCATCGACAAGAACGCCGCCGCCGGCAGCGTCATCTGGCACCCCGGCAGCCGCGCGGTGGAGCAGGTGGAGCCGGGCGAGGCCGACCGCTTCCTGTGCATAGGCGCCGCCGGCTACCGCCCCGGCGGCCTGATCCTGGCCCAGGGCGAGCGCATGCGCCTGCGGTTGAAGGCCGGGTTGGTCTGACGGTTTCCGCTGCGCGGGGCTTGAGCGTAGGAACAACGGTCTTGCCGACTGCGCCAAGGTGCTTTTCGTAGGATGGGTTGAGCTTGCGATACCCATCGAACCATGGTGATGGGTATCGCTTCGCTCAACGCCATCCTACGACGGTGCTCCTCCTGCCATGTAGGAGCGGACTCCGTCCGCGATCGGTCGATCCCCTGCGCCGAAATCGCGGATGAATCCGCGCCTGCGAAATCACCGCGGCGGGGCGTCAGTCTTCCTCGTCCAGCTGGTAGCGCGTCGGCACCAGGCTCTCCTTGATCCTGCGCAGGTGCGGCTGGAAGTCCACGCCGCGGCGCAGGGTCACGCCGGTGGCCAGCACGTCGAGCACCGTCAGCTGGATGATCCGCGAGGTCATCGGCATGTAGATGTCGGTGTCTTCCGGCAGCGGGATGTCCAGGGTCAGGGTGCAGACCTTGGCCAGCGGCGAGTCGGCCGCGGTCAGGCCGAGCACCGAGGCGCCGTTGTCCCGCGCCAGGCGCGCCACCTCCACCAGCTCGCGGGTGCGGCCGGTGTAGGAAATCACCACGAACAGGTCGCCGGTGTGCGCCACCGAGGCGATCATCCGCTGCATCAGCACGTCGCTCTGCGCCGACACCGCCAGGTTGAAGCGGAAGAACTTGTGCTGCGCATCCAGCGCCACCGAGCTGGAGGCGCCTAGGCCGAAGAAGTGGATCTGCCGGGCCTGGATCAGCAGGTCCACGGCGCGGTCCACCGCGCGTGGGTCGATCAGCTTGTAGGCGGCGTCCAGCGAGGCGATGGTGCTGCCGAAGATTTTCCGTGTGTACGCTTCGGGGCCGTCGTCCTCGGCCACTGCCTGGGTGACGAAGGCCGCGCCGCTGGCCAGGCTCTGCGCCAGCTGGATCTTCAGCTCCGGGTAGCCGCTCATGCCGAAGGAGCGGCAGAAGCGGTTCACCGTCGGTTCGCTGACGCTCGCGGCCTGGGCCAGCGCGGCGATGCTGAAGCGGGTGGCCTGCTGCGGGTTCTGCAGTATCACCTCGGCGACCTTGCGTTCGGCCTTGTTCAAGTCTTCCAGGCGCGTCTGGATCTGCTCCAGCAGGTTCTTCATCCGTTCTCCTTGGTGGCCCCTGTGGGGCAATCGACGGCCGGGGACGTACCTGCGGCCAGCGGCGCTATCCTAACGTCAGGTCGGCAGACGACCAACAGGACCGCGTCTTGGGAAAAATATGTTGTTTAATTACTACATTTTTGCCTTAATAGCCCGGTGTATTCGGCAAATGTTCCTCAAAATCTGTTTGGTAACAACAAATGCCTGATGTCCGCGTTCTGCCTTGCACCCTGGCGCTGTTCGGCGCGCTGGGCGACCTCGCCCTGCGCAAGCTGATCCCCGCCCTCTACCAGCTCGACCGTGAAGGCCTGCTCCACGGCGACACCCGCATCCTCGCCCTGGCCCGCGACGAGGGCGACCCCGCCGCCCACCTGGCCACCCTCGAGAAGCGCCTGCGCCTGGCCGTGCCGGCGCGCGAATGGGACGACGCCGTCTGGGCGCGCTTCCAGCAGCGCCTGAGCTACCTGAGCATGGACTTCCTCGATGCCGCGTCCTACCCGGCGTTGCGCGACGCGGTGCCCGCCGGCCTGCCGCTGGTGGCCTATTTCGCCACCCCGGCCGCGGTCTACGGCGGCATCTGCGAGAACCTCGCCGCCCTCGGCCTGGCCGAACGCACCCGGGTGGTGCTGGAGAAGCCCATCGGCCACGACCTGGCGTCCTCCCGCGAGGTCAACGAGGCGGTGGCGAAGTTCTTCCCGGAGAACCGCATCTACCGGATCGACCACTACCTGGGCAAGGAAACGGTGCAGAACCTCATCGCCCTGCGCTTCGCCAACAGCCTGTTCGAGACGCAGTGGAACCAGAACCACATTTCCCACGTGGAGATCACCGTGGCCGAGAAGGTCGGCATCGAGGGCCGCTGGGGCTACTTCGACCAGGCCGGCCAACTGCGCGACATGGTGCAGAACCACCTGCTGCAGCTGCTATGCCTGATCGCCATGGACCCGCCCAGCGACCTCTCCGCCGACAGCATCCGCGACGAGAAGGTCAAGGTGCTGCGCGCCCTGGAGCCGATCCCGCCGGAGCAACTGGCCGGCCGCGTGGTGCGCGGCCAGTACACCGCCGGCTTCATCGACGGCAAGGCGGTGCCCGGCTATCTGGAAGAGGAACACGCCAACCGCATGAGCGGCGCCGAGACCTTCGTCGCCCTGCGCGTGGACATCCGCAACTGGCGCTGGTCCGGCGTGCCTTTCTACCTGCGCACCGGCAAGCGCATGCCGCAGAAGCTGTCGCAGATCGTCATCCACTTCAAGAACCCGCCGCACTACATCTTCGCTCCGGAGCAGCGCTCGCTGATCAGCAACCGCCTGATCATCCGCCTGCAGCCGGACGAGGGCATCTCCCTGCAGGTGATGACCAAGGACCAGGGCCTGGGCAAGGGCATGCAACTGCGCACCGGGCCGCTGCAGCTGAGCTTCTCCGAGGCGTACCAGGCTGCGCGCGTGCCGGACGCCTACGAGCGGCTGCTGCTGGAAGTGATGCAGGGCAACCAGTACCTGTTCGTGCGCAAGGACGAAGTGGAGTTCGCCTGGAAGTGGTGCGACCACCTGATCGCCGGCTGGGAACGCCTGGGCGACGCCCCCAAACCCTACGCCGCCGGCACCTGGGGACCCCAGGCGGCCGTGGCGCTGATCGCGAGAGACGGGAAGGACTGGTATGGCGACCATTGATCTGAAACTGCCGGCCGGCGTGCGCTGGACGGCCTGGGAAAGCCCGGTGGCGCAGGCCCGCGGCCTGGCCGCCAATGTGGCCGAACAACTGCGCGGGGCCATCGCCGAGCGCGGCCGCGCGCTGCTGGCGGTGTCCGGCGGACGCAGCCCGGTGGCCTTCCTCGAAGCCCTGAGCGGCGAAGTCCTCGACTGGGGCAAGGTGACCGTGACCCTCGCCGACGAGCGCTGGGTGCCGGAGGTCCATCCGGACAGCAATGCCGGCCTGGTGCGCCGCCACCTGCTCAAGGGCGCGGCGGCCAAGGCGCTGTTCTGCGGCCTGTATCACTCGGCGCCGAGCCTGGAGGAAGCGGCGACCATCGCCGACCGCCAGGTCGCCGAGCTGGCCCTGCCCATCGACGTGCTGGTGCTGGGCATGGGCGACGACGGCCACACCGCCTCGCTGTTCCCGGCCAGCCCGGGCCTGGCCGAGGCCCTCGACCCGGCCGGCGCGCGCCATTGCCTGCCGGCCTGGGCGCCGAGCGTGCCGCACCAGCGCCTGACCCTCAGCCGTGCGCTGCTGGCCGCCTCGCGGGTGCAACTGCTGGCGATCCAGGGTGAGGCCAAGCTGGCCACCCTGAGGGCCGCGCTGGCCGCCGAAGACGAAGCAAGCATGCCGGTGAGCGCCTTCCTCCGCGCTCCCCTGTCGATCCACTGGTGCCCCTGAGGCACGGAGTTACCGCAACATGAGTCTCGATTCCCACATCCAGCGCATCGACGCCCTCGCCGAGCGCGCCCGCATCCTGCCGGTGATCACCATCGATCGCGAGCAGGATATCCTGCCCATGGCCGACGCCCTGGCCGCCGGCGGCATCACCGTGCTGGAAGTGACCCTGCGCACCCCGCTGGGCCTGACCGCCATCCGCACCCTGGCCGAGCAGCGCCCAGAATTGTGCGTGGGCGCCGGCACCGTGCTGGACCCGCAAACCTTCCGCCAGGCGGAAGAGGCCGGCGCGCAGTTCATCGTCACCCCCGGCTGCACCGAGGAACTGCTGCAGCACGCGGTGAGCCGCCCGGTGCCGCTGCTGCCCGGCGTGGCCACCGCCTCCGAGATCATGGCCGCCTACCGCCACGGCCTGCGCCGCTTCAAGCTGTTCCCGGCCAAGGTGTGCGGCGGCGTGGAAGCGCTCAAGGCCTTCGCCGGCCCCTTCCCGGAAGTGCGCTTCTGCCCCACCGGCGGGGTAGGACCGGACAACCTGAACGACTACTACCGCCTGGACAACGTGATGTGCGTGGGGGGCACCTGGATGCTGCCCAGGGCTGCCGTCGCCAGCGGTGACTGGGCCACGGTCGAGCGCCTGTCGCGCGAGGCCCTGGCGCTGCTCGAATCACACTGAGCTGTCCCACGATCGGACGTGCCCGGCCTTGTGCCGGGCTTTTTTATGGGGGCGGGCGGCTGCTCTTCGTAGGAGCGAGCTTGCTCGCGAACGGAGTTTCCCGGTGGCGCAGGTGCTGGGTTTAAGAGCACCCTCTCCCCAGCCCTCTCCCTGAAGGGAGAGGGGGCCGTTCGGCGTGCTTGGGAAGTCAGGCGTCAGCCGGAAACCGCAGGACCACTCGGGGACCTCAGCAGGCAGAGGACAGTCCCCTCTCCCTTCAGGGAGAGGGTTAGGGAGAGGGAGCGGACTCAAATAACACTCCGGCGCCTCAGGCAAACGGCCGTTCGCGAGCAAGCTCGCTCCTACGAAAGACCCTCTTCCAGATAATCCCGCAACCGCTCCTGCAGATAGGGCACCGCCTCCCCCTCATCCAGCCCGAGGTACTCCTCCACCGCCATCAACCGCCAATACTGCCCCTCGTCGCCGAAGCGGATCGCCGCGAACTCCGCCGCCCGCAGCCGCGCCACCAGGAACCAGGCCCAGGGCGCCGGGCCGTGGGTGGCGCGGTAGCGGCGCTGCCATTCGATGCGCTCCTGGCCCAGGCGGATGGCGAACTCCTCCTCCAGCTCGCGCAACGCGCATTCGGCCGGGGTTTCCTGGCCTTCGCGGCCGCCGCCGGGAAAGTCCCAGCAGCCGGGGAAGGGGATGCCGGGTTTCTCGTCGCGCAGGTAGACCACCAGGTGACCGTCGTGGAACAGCGCCAGCTTGGCGCCGGTGAAGGCGGATTCGTCGCTCAACTCGGTTTCCCCCTGAAAGCGGCGCGAATGGCAAAAGCGGCTAGGCTTTCCCGATCACGGACGGTGCTTTGCCGCGCCCAAGCGCGTATGATGCGCGACCTTTTTCTTCGTTGCATGACACACCGGGAGGTGCCCAGATGAACGACACGCACGAAACCACCGAAATTTCCCCCGCCGGCGAGAAGCTGCAGAAGGTCCTGGCCCGTCTGGGCGTCGGCTCGCGCCGTGACGTCGAGGCCTGGATCGAGGAAGGCCGGGTCAAGGTCAACGGCGTGGTCGCCAGCCTCGGCCAGCGCGTGGAAGGCCACGACGCCATCGCCGTCGACGAGCACCTGATCCGCCGCGAGCAGGCCGAAGAGCACGTGCGCCGCGTGCTGATCTACAACAAGCCCGAGGGCGAGGTCTGCACCCGCGACGACCCGGAAGGCCGCCCGACCGTGTTCGACCGCCTGCCGCGCCTGCGCAGCGGCCGCTGGATCAACGTCGGCCGCCTGGACATCAACACCACCGGCCTGCTGCTGTTCACCACCGACGGCGAGCTGGCCAACCGCCTGATGCACCCGTCCTACGAGATGGACCGCGAGTACGCCGTGCGCGTGCGCGGCGAAGTCGACGAAGAGATGATCGAGCGCCTGAAAGCCGGCGTGATGCTCGAAGACGGCCCGGCCAAGTTCAGCGACATCCAGCAGGCCCCGGGCGGGGAAGGCTTCAACCACTGGTACCACGTGGTGGTGATGGAAGGCCGCAACCGCGAAGTGCGCCGCCTGTGGGAATCCCAGGGCGTGGTGGTGAGCCGCCTGAAACGCGTGCGCTTCGGCCCGGTGTTCCTCACCTCCGAGCTGACCATGGGGCGCTACCGCGAGATGGACCAGCGCGAACTGGACATCCTCAGCGAGGAGGTCGGCCTGAAGCCGGTGAAACTGCCGGAGATGACCACCAAGGCCAAGGACAAGCTCGAACGCCAGCAGCGCAAGCTGGCCAAGCCGCTGGCGCGCAGCGAGCGCCCGGATGCCGGTCGCGGCAACCGCCAGCGCAAGGAATCCTTCGGCGGCGAGCGCCCGGCCCGTGGTCCGCGTCCGGTGGCCGGCGAGCGTCCCGCCCGAGGGCCGCGTCAGGACTCCGACCGTCCGGTTCGTGGTCCGCGCCAGGATGCCGACCGCCCGGCCCGTGGTCCGCGTCAGGATGCCGACCGTCCGGCTCGTGGTCCGCGCCAGGACTCGGATCGTCCGGCTCGTGGTCCGCGCCAGGATTCGGACCGTCCGGCTCGTGGTCCGCGCCAGGATTCGGATCGCCCGGCCCGTGGTCCGCGCCAGGACTCTGATCGTCCGGCTCGTGCTCCACGCCAGGATTCGGATCGTCCGGCCCGCGGTCCGCGCAAGGACTCCGACCGTCCGGCCCATGGTCCGCGCCAGGATTCCGAGCGCCCGGCCCGCGCGCCGCGTCCGGAAGGCCGTGGCAAGGCCCCGGCCGGCGAAGCGCCGCGTTCGCGTCCGGCCAAGCCGAGCGCCGAGCGTGACGAGCGCCCGTCCAAGCCGGTGGCGCGCAAGCCGTTGAACAAGCGCCGCCCGCAGCCGGCCGGCGACGGCATGCGCCCGGGCTTCAAGCGCTAAGCGTCAGGCATGAAAAAAGGGCTCCGCGGAGCCCTTTTTTTCGTCTTCCGGAAAGTCCGCTCAGCCGGCGCAGGCCAGGCGGTTGCGGCCGTCGCGCTTGGCCGCGTAGAGCGCGGCGTCGGCCCGGTGCAGCAGGTCGTCGACGCGCTCGCCGGCGATCAGGGTGGCGCAGCCGAGGCTGACGGACAGCGGCACCGGCTTGCCATCGACGGCAAAGTCCAGCTCCTGGATGGCATGCCGCAGCCTTTCGCCGACCTGGGCGGCGCTGCTGCTGGGCGTGTTGGACAGCAGCACGAGGAACTCCTCGCCGCCGAAGCGGAAGACCATGTCGACGTTGCGCAGGCTGGCCTTGATCGCCCTGGCCACGCAGCGCAGGGCCTCGTCGCCGTGGCTGTGGCCGTACTGGTCGTTGATGCGCTTGAAGTGATCCAGGTCGAGCATCAGCACCGACAGCGGCTGCAGGCTGCGCCGCGCCAGCTCGACCTCGCGGCCCAGGGCCTGGTCCATGGCGATGCGGTTGCCGGTGCCGGTCAGCGCGTCGCGCAGGGCGGCCTGGATGGCCGCGCGGTAGAGCAGGGCGTTGCGCAGCGGGTAGAGCAGGCTGGCGATCAGGCTTTCCAGCTGGCCCAGCTCGGTTTCGTCGAAGGGGCGGCGGCGGCGGAAGGCCAGCTCGCCCAGGTATTCCCCGGCATGGTTGAGGTTGTAGGTGGCGCCGTGGCTGGCGGCTTCGCCGAACTCCAGGCGCAGGTCGGCGCTGCCGTTCTGGTAGCTCAGGTAGTCCAGCGGCAGCAGCGCCTGGATCTCCTGGAAGAACAGGCCCAGGACGCGTTCGATCTCGAGGCTGGTCTGCAACTGCACGGCGAGCTGCCGGCGCACGTCCGTCAGGCTGGCCGGGCGCCGGCCGCGCGGGCGGCCGCTCTCGACCTGGCTCAGGCGCTGGAGCTTGGCGGTATCGAAATCGATGGTGTTGGACTGCTTGGGCGGGGCCATGACGCGTGGCGACCTCTGGCGCAAAACGGCGACAGTGAGGGCTGAGCTATTTTCGTGCCAACCCGCGAAAAGTTCTGTTCTGACGGCTCAAGGGACCGTCTGGCGCGGGCTTGGTTCCGTAGGCTGGGAGTGCCCCGGAGGGTGGGATGTCAAAATGATGGCGAATTTTCCGGGGTAGCCGTAGGCTCTTTCCCTGGGCGTAGTCGGAAAACCGGCGGGGCGGCTGTCGCGCCGCCCCGCGCCGGTCAGGCCTGGGCGTCGAAGGCCTGGCCGTTGACGCCGATGCTGTCCGGGCCCATCAGGTACAGGTAGACCGGCATGATCTCGTCCGGCGCCGGGTTGTTCGCCGGGTTCTCGCCGGGGTAGGCCATGGCGCGCATGCTGGTGCGGGTGGCGCCGGGGTTGACGCTGTTGGCGCGGACGGCGTTGGTGCCGTCGCACTCGTCGGCCATCACCTGCATCAGGCCCTCGGTGGCGAACTTGGACACCGCGTAGGCGCCCCAGTAGGCGCGGCCCTTACGCCCGACGCCGCTGGAGGTGAAGATCACCGAGGCGTCGCTGGCCAGCTTGAGTAGCGGCAGCATGGCGTGGGTCAGCATGAACACCGCGTTGACGTTGACCTGCATGACGCGCATGAAGTTTTCCCCGGAGATCTGCTCGATGGGCGAGCGCAGGCCGAGGATGGAGGCGTTGTGCAGCAGGCCGTCGAGCTTGCCGCATTCCTTCTCGATGGTTGCCGCCAGCTCGTCGTACTGGTGCGGCTGGGCGGTTTCCAGGTTGAAGGGGATGACCACCGGCTGCGGGTGGCCGGCGGCCTCGATCTGGTCGTAGGTCTGGTTGAGGTTTTCTTCGCTCTTGCCCAGCAGCAGCACGGTGGCGCCGTGGGCGGCATAGGCCCGCGCGGCGGCGGCGCCGATGCCGCGGCCGGCGCCGGTGACCAGGATCACCCGGTCCTTGAGCAGGTCGGGGCGGGCGGAATAGTCGAACATGGAAACTCCTTGGGAGCGCTGGAAGCCTGAAGCCGGAAGCTTGAAGTCGAGCGGCGGAGCGCTTCCGGCTTCAGGCTTCCAGCTTCAAGCTCAACAGGAACAAAGCGCGCGGTCGAGCACCGCCAGCAGGTCGCGCGGGTGGTCGACGATCACGTCGGCGCCCCAGTGCGCGGGGTTGTCCTCGGGGTGGATGTAGCCGTAGCGCACCGCCGCGGTCTTGGTGCCGGCGGCGCGGCCGGACTCGATGTCGCGCAGGTCGTCGCCGATGAACAGCACCTGCGCCGGGTCGATGCCCAGTTGGCTGCAGGCCAGCAGCAGCGGCTCCGGGTCGGGCTTGCTGTTGCTCACGTGGTCCGGGCAGACCAGCACCGCCGAGCGCTCGGCCAGGCCCAGCTGCTGCATGATCGGCTCGGCGAAGCGCACCGGCTTGTTGGTCACCACGCCCCAGATCAGGTTGGCCCGCTCGATGCTTTCCAGCAGCTCGGCCATGCCGTCGTACAGGCGGCTGTAGACCGCGCAGTGGTCCTGGTAGCGGTCGAGGAATTCCTGGCGCAGCGTCTCGAAGCCGTCGGCTTCCGGGTCCATGTCGAAGGTCGCGGCGACCATGGCGCGGGCGCCGCCGGAGACCACGTCGGCGATGCGCTGGGCGTCGATCGGCGGGCGGCCGTGGGCGGCGAGCATGGCCTGGCAGACGGCGATGAAGTCCGGCGCGGTGTCCAGCAGGGTGCCGTCCATGTCGAAGAGAACCGCTCTGAGCTGCATCGCCGTCATTCCTCGCGCAGGGTCTGGATCATGTAGTTGACGTCGACGTCGTCGGCCAGCTTGTAGTGCCTGGTCAGCGGGTTGTAGGTCAGGCCGACGATGTCCTTGACCGCCAGGCCCGCATCGCGCGACCAGGCGCCCAGCTCGGAGGGGCGGATGAACTTCTTGAAGTCGTGGGTGCCGCGCGGCAGCAGGCGCATGACGTACTCGGCGCCGACGATGGCGAACAGGTAGGCCTTGGGGTTGCGGTTGATGGTGGAGAAGAACACCTGGCCGCCGGGCTTGACCATCTTGTGGCAGGCGCGGATCACCGAGGCCGGGTCGGGCACGTGCTCGAGCATCTCCAGGCAGGTGACCACGTCGAACTGCCCGGGCATTTCCTCGGCCAGCTGTTCGGCGGTGATGCGCCGGTATTCCACCGGCACCCCGGATTCCAGCTGGTGCAGCTGGGCCACTGCCAGCGGCGCCTCGCCCATGTCGATGCCCAGGACGGTGGCGCCGCGCTGGGCCATGGCCTCGCTGAGGATGCCGCCGCCGCAGCCGACGTCCAGCACCTTCTTGCCGGCCAGGCTGGCGCGCTCGTCGATCCAGTTGACGCGCAGCGGGTTGATGTCGTGCAGCGGCTTGAACTCGCTCTCGCGGTCCCACCAGCGATGGGCCAGTGCCTCGAATTTGGCGATCTCGGCGTGGTCGACGTTGCTCATGGCGTACCTTCGTTGCAAATCATGGGAAATCGTGGCGCGCAGGCCGACTATGATGCCAGCTTCGCGCGGCGGATGGGCGCGGCATGACAGATTGTCGCAGCCGCGCCCGGCAGTGTTCAGGCGCCAGCGATGCGCCGGCCCCAGGCGCCGACCTCGGCGGCCAGGCGGCCCTCGTCCAGGCGCGTCAGGCGGCCGGCGTCCAGCAGCTGCTTGCCGCTGACCCACAGGTGGCGCACGCAGTCGCGGCCGCTGGCGTAGATCAGTTGCGAAACCGGCTCGTAGACCGGCTGCTGGGCCAGCCCGGAAAGGTCGAAGGCCACCAGGTCCGCGGACTTGCCCAGCTCCAGCGAGCCGATTTCCTGCTCCAGGCCCAGGGCGCGAGCGCCGTTCAGGGTGGCCATGCGCAGCGCGCGGTGGGCATCCAGGGCAGTGGCCTGGCCGGCCACTGCCTTGGCCAGCAGGGCGGCGGTGCGGGTTTCGCCGAGCAGGTCGAGGTCGTTGTTGCTGGCCGCGCCGTCGGTGCCTATGGCGACGTTGACCCCGGCCTGCCACAGGCGTTCCACCGGGCAGAAGCCGCTGGCCAGCTTGAGGTTGGATTCCGGGCAGTGGATCACCGAGCTGTTGGTTTCCACCAGCAGCTCCAGGTCCTCGTCGCTCACCTGGGTCATGTGCACGGCCTGGAAGCGCGGCCCCAGCAGGCCCAGGCGGTGCAGCCGGGCCAGCGGGCGCTCGGCGCTCTTCTCCAGGGCCTGCTGGACCTCGAAAGCGGTCTCGTGGACGTGCATCTGGATGCCGGCGTCGAGTTCCTCGGCCAGCATCAGCACGTTCTCCAGCTTGTCGTCGCCGACCGTGTAGGGCGCGTGCGGGCCGAAGGCCACGCGGATGCGCGGGTGGTGCTTGAGGTCGTCGTGCAGCGCCACGCCCTGGCGGATCGCCTCCTGGGCGTCGCGGGCGCCGGGCATGGGGAAGTCCAGCACCGGCACGCACACCTGGGCGCGGATGCCGCTGTCGTGCACCGCCTCGCAGGTCACCCGCGGGTGGAAGTACATGTCCGAGAAGCAGCTGATGCCGCCCTTGATCTGCTCGGCGATGGCCAGCTCGCTGCCGGTGCGCACGAAGTCCTCGTCCACCCACTTCGCCTCGGCCGGCCAGATGTGCTCCTGCAGCCAGGTCATCAGCGGCAGGTCGTCGGCCAGGCCGCGGAACAGGCTCATGGCGGCGTGGCCGTGGGCGTTGACCAGGCCCGGGGCGAGCAGCATGCCCGGCAGCTCGCGGGTTTCCGCCGCCGGCTGGCGCAGGGCTTCGGCGCGCGGGGCGAGCAGGGCGATGCGGCCGTCGCGGATGCCCAGCGCATGGTCGCGCAGGACCACGCCGGCGGGTTCCACCGGGACTATCCAGGTCGGCAGCAGAAGCAGGTCGAGAGGGGCTTTGGCGTCGGGCATGGGGCGCTTCCTGCGGCGCGGGAACGGGTGGCCGGCAGTATACCCGAGCACCTTGGCCTGCGGCTCGTTATACTCGCGGGTTTTCCCGGCCCTGGCCGGGCTCGATATCGGCGCGCCGCCCGGCGCGCCCGGACCTGATAGAAGAACGAGGTGTTCCATGCGTGAGCGACTGTTGGCGGCCGAGCGGGTCACGGCCATTGATTGGCGCAAGGGCACCCTTCGTCTGCTCGACCAGCGCCTGTTGCCGCTGGAGGAAACCTGGCTGAGCTACGACAGCGCCGCCGGCGTCGCCGAGGCCATCCGCCAGATGGTGGTGCGCGGCGCCCCGGCCATCGGCATCGCCGCGGCCTACGGCCTGGTGCTGGGCCTGCAGGCCCGCCTGAACAACGGCGGCGCCTGGCGCGAGGCCCTGGAGGACGACTTCCGCGTGCTGGCCGAATCGCGGCCCACCGCGGTCAACCTGTTCTGGGCGCTGAACCGCATGCGCGAGCGCCTCGAACGCCTGAAGCCGGGCGACGACCCGCTGCAGGTGCTGGAAGCCGAGGCCATCGCCATCCACGAGAGCGACCGCGAGGCCAACCTGACCATGGCCCAGCTCGGCGTCGAGCTGATCCGCAAGCAGCACTCCGGCCCGCAGAAGATCCTCACCCACTGCAATACCGGCGCCCTGGCCACCGGCGGCTTCGGCACCGCCCTGGGGGTGATCCGCGCGGCGCACCTGGAGGGCCTGGTCGAGCGCATCTACGCCGACGAGACGCGTCCCTGGCTGCAGGGCGCGCGCCTGACCGCCTGGGAACTGGCCAACGAGGGCGTGCCGGTGACGCTCAACGTCGACGCCGCGGCGGCGCACCTGATGAAGACCCAGAGCATCACCTGGGTCATCGTCGGCGCCGACCGCATCACCGCCAACGGCGACGTGGCGAACAAGATCGGCACCTACCAGCTGGCGATCAACGCCATGCACCACGGCGTGCGCTTCATGGTGGTGGCGCCCAGTTCGACCATCGACATGAACCTGGAAAGCGGCGAGGACATCCCCATCGAAGAGCGCGACGGCCGCGAACTCCTGGAAATCGGCGGCAAGCGGATAGCCGCCGAGGTGGATGCCTACAATCCGGTGTTCGACGTGACCCCGGCCGACCTGATCGATGCCATCGTGACCGAGCGCGGCGTGGTCGAGCGTCCGGACACCGAGCGCATGGCCCAGTTGATGAGCCGCAAGCGCCTGCATTGAGGGCGCCCGGCGGGGATAGGTGTTCCCCCGGGCTTGTGGTAAGCTCCGACGGTTCTCAGTGGGGCCTTTTTCTGGCCCCGTCGATTGCGCGGATCATTGACCTAAGTCGTTGATTTGTTGTGAGTCGATGGCGTTCTGATGGCGCTGTCGCACTCCGCCGGGCTCGGGACGGGCGAGGCGGAGTTCCATCTGCAAAAGGAACCAGGCTTCTCATGGGCGAACTGGCCAAAGAAATCCTCCCGGTCAACATCGAAGACGAACTCCGACAGTCCTACCTCGATTACGCCATGAGCGTGATCGTCGGTCGTGCCCTGCCCGATGCACGCGATGGCCTCAAGCCCGTGCACCGCCGCGTCCTGTACGCCATGAGCGAACTGGGCAACGACTGGAACAAGCCCTACAAGAAATCCGCCCGTGTGGTCGGCGACGTGATCGGTAAATACCACCCGCACGGCGACACCGCGGTGTACGACACCATCGTGCGCATGGCCCAGCCCTTCTCGCTGCGCTACATGCTGGTGGACGGCCAGGGCAACTTCGGTTCGGTGGACGGCGACAACGCCGCGGCCATGCGCTACACCGAAGTGCGCATGGCCAAGCTGGCCCACGAGCTGCTGGCGGACCTGGACAAGGAAACCGTCGACTGGGTGCCCAACTACGACGGCACCGAGCAGATCCCGGCGGTCATGCCGACCAAGATCCCCAACCTGCTGGTCAACGGCTCCAGCGGCATCGCCGTGGGCATGGCGACCAACATCCCGCCGCACAACCTGGGCGAGGTGATCGACGGCTGCCTGGCGCTGATGGACAACCCCGAGCTGTCCGTCGACGAGCTGATGCAGTACATCCCCGGTCCCGACTTCCCGACCGCCGGCATCATCAACGGCCGCGCCGGCATCATCGAGGCCTATCGTACCGGCCGCGGGCGCATCTACATCCGCGCCCGCGCCGATATCGAGGACATGGAGAAGGGCGGCAATCGCCAGCAGATCATCATCACCGAGCTGCCCTACCAGCTGAACAAGGCGCGGCTGATCGAGAAGATCGCCGAGCTGGTGAAAGAGAAGAAGATCGAGGGCATCACCGAGCTGCGCGACGAGTCCGACAAGGACGGCATGCGCGTGGTCATCGAGCTGCGCCGCGGCGAAGTCGGCGAGGTGGTGCTGAACAACCTCTACGCCCAGACCCAGCTGCAGAGCGTGTTCGGCATCAACGTGGTGGCCCTGGTCGACGGCCAGCCGCGCACGCTGAACCTCAAGGACATGCTCGAAGTCTTCATCCGCCACCGCCGCGAAGTGGTGACCCGGCGGACCGTCTACGAGCTGCGCAAGGCCCGCGAGCGCGGCCACATCCTCGAAGGCCAGGCGGTCGCCCTGTCGAACATCGATCCGGTGATCGAGCTGATCAAGACCTCGCCGACCCCGGCCGAGGCCAAGGAACGCCTGATCGCCACCCCCTGGGAATCCAGCGCGGTGGAAGCCATGGTCGAGCGCGCCGGCGCCGATGCCTGCCGTCCGGAAGACCTGGACCCGCAGTACGGCCTGCGCGAGGGCAAGTACTACCTGTCGCCGGAGCAGGCCCAGGCCATCCTGGAACTGCGCCTGCACCGCCTGACCGGCCTGGAGCACGAGAAGCTCCTGTCCGAATATCAGGAAATCCTCGCCCTGATCGGCGAGCTGATCCGCATCCTGACCAACCCGCAGCGTCTGATGGAAGTCATCCGCGAGGAGCTGGAGAAGGTCAAGGCCGAGTTCGGCGACGCCCGCCGCACCGAGATAGTCGCCTCCCAGGTGGACCTGACCATCGCCGACCTCATCACCGAGGAAGAGCGCGTGGTGACCATCTCCCACGGCGGCTACGCCAAGTCGCAGCCGCTGGCCGCCTACGAGGCCCAGCGCCGCGGCGGCAAGGGCAAGTCGGCGAGCGGAGTGAAGGACGAGGACTACATCGAACACCTGCTGGTGGCCAACAGCCACGCCACCCTGCTGCTGTTCTCCAGCAAGGGCAAGGTCTACTGGCTGCGCACCTTCGAGATCCCGGAAGCCTCGCGCACCGCGCGCGGCCGTCCGCTGGTCAACCTGCTGCCGCTGGACGAAGGCGAGCGCATCACCGCCATGCTGCAGATCGACCTGGAAGCCGTGCGCGCCCAGTTCGCCGGTGAGGAAGGCGATGACGACGACGTGGTCGCCGAGCAGGTCGCCGAAGTGGTGGAAGCCGAAGAGGCCGAAGAGGGCGACGACGCCGACTTCAGCCAGGACGAGCCGACCGGCGCGTACATCTTCATGGCCACCATGAAAGGCACCGTGAAGAAGACCCCGCTGATCCAGTTCACCAAGCCGCGCTCCAACGGCCTGATCGCGCTGAAGCTGGAGGAGGGCGACTCGCTGATCGCCGCCGCCATCACCGACGGCTCGAAGGACGTGATGATGTTCTCCGACGCCGGCAAGGTGATCCGCTTCAAGGAAAGCAAGGTGCGCATCATGGGCCGCAACGCCCGTGGCGTGCGCGGCATGCGCCTGGCCGAAGACCAGCGCATCATCTCCATGCTGATCCCCGAATGCCGCGAGGCGCAGATCCTCACCGCCTCCGAACGCGGCTACGGCAAGCGCACGCCGCTGGCCGACTACCCGCGCCGCGGCCGTGGCGGCCAGGGCGTGATCGCCATGGTCATCAACGAGCGCAACGGCAAGCTGGTGGGCGCCGTGCAGGTGCTGGACGGCGAGGAGATCATGCTGATTTCCGACCAGGGCACCCTGGTCCGCACCCGCGTCGACGAAGTCCGCGGCGCGGGCCGCAACACCCAGGGCGTGATCCTCATCAAGCTGGCCGCCGACGAGACCCTGGTCGGCCTGGAGCGGGTGCAGGAGCCGACCGTGGTCGAGGGCGAAGTCGTGGACGACGAAGCGTTCGACGAGAATCAAGAAGCAGGCGAAGCCGCGGCCGAGGAAGCGCCGCAGGCCAGCGAAGACTGATTAGCGAGAGTGGATGTGAGCAAGCGAGCCTATAACTTCTGCGCAGGTCCAGCTGCGCTTCCCACCGAGGTGCTGGAGCGCGCCCGCGAAGAGCTGCTCGACTGGCAGGGCAAGGGCCTGTCGGTCATGGAGATGAGCCACCGCAGCGACGACTACGTGGCCATCGCCGAGAAGGCCGAGCAGGACCTGCGCGACCTGATGGGCGTGCCGTCGAACTACAAGGTGCTGTTCCTGCAGGGCGGCGCCAGCCAGCAGTTCGCCGAGATCCCGCTGAACCTGCTGCCCGAAGACGGCGTGGCGGACTACGTGGAAACCGGCATCTGGTCGAAGAAGGCCATCGAGGAAGCACGCCGCTTCGGCAACGTCAACGTGGTCGCCAGCGCCTCCAAGTACGACTACTTCGCCATTCCCGGGCAGAACGAGTGGAACCTGACGCCGAACGCAGCCTACCTGCACTACGCGTCCAACGAGACCATCGGCGGCCTGGAGTTCGACTGGATTCCGCAGATCGGCGACGTGCCGCTGGTGGTGGACATGTCCTCGGACATCCTCTCGCGCCCGGTCGACGTGTCGAAGTTCGGCCTGATCTACGCCGGCGCGCAGAAGAACATCGGCCCGTCCGGCCTGGTGGTGGTCATCGTCCGCGAAGACCTGCTCGGCCGCGCCCGCAGCATCTGCCCGACCATGCTCAACTACAAGGTCGCCGCCGACAACGGCTCCATGTACAACACCCCGGCCACCTATTCCTGGTACCTCTCCGGCCTGGTCTTCCAGTGGCTGAAGGAGCAGGGCGGCGTCGAGGCCATGGAGAAGCGCAACCGCGCGAAGAAGGACCTGCTGTACTCCTTCATCGACGCCAGCGACTTCTACACCAACCCGATCCAGCCCAGCGCCCGTTCCTGGATGAACGTGCCCTTCCGCCTGGCCGACGAGAAGCTCGACAAGGCCTTCCTCGCCGGCGCCGACGCCCGTGGCCTGCTCAACCTCAAGGGCCACCGTTCGGTGGGCGGCATGCGCGCCTCCATCTACAACGCCCTGGGCCTGGACGCCATCGAGGCCCTGGTGGCCTACATGGCCGAGTTCGAGAAGGAGCACGGCTGATGAGCGACGCTGACCAGCTCAAGGCTTTGCGCGTACGCATCGACAGCCTCGACGAGAAGATCCTCGAGCTGATCAGCGAGCGCGCCCGCTGCGCCACCGACGTGGCGCGGGTGAAGATGCAGTCCCTGGCCGAGGGCGAGAAGCCGGTGTTCTACCGGCCCGAGCGCGAGGCCTGGGTGCTCAAGCACATCATGGAGCTGAACAAGGGCCCGCTGGGCAACGAGGAAGTGGCGCGGCTGTTCCGCGAGATAATGTCCTCCTGCCTGGCCCTGGAGCAGCCGCTCAAGGTCGCCTACCTCGGCCCCGAGGGCACCTTCACTCAGGCTGCGGCGCTCAAGCACTTCGGCCATGCGGTGATCAGCACGCCGATGGCGGCCATCGACGAAGTGTTCCGCGAAGTGGCCGCCGGCGCGGTGAACTTCGGCGTGGTGCCGGTGGAGAACTCCACCGAAGGCGCGGTGAACCACACCCTCGACAGCTTCCTCGAACACGACATGGTGATCTGCGGCGAGGTCGAGCTGCGCATCCACCACCACCTGCTGGTGGGCGAGAACACCAAGACCGACAGCATCACCCGCATCTATTCCCACGCCCAGTCCCTGGCCCAGTGCCGCAAGTGGCTGGACGCGCACTACCCGAACGTCGAGCGCGTGGCGGTGCCGAGCAACGCCGACGCCGCCAAGCGGGTGAAGAGCGAGTGGAACAGCGCGGCCATCGCCGGCGACATGGCGGCCAGCCTGTACGGCCTGGACAAGCTGCACGAGAAGATCGAGGACCGCCCGGACAACTCCACGCGCTTCCTCATCATCGGCAACCAGGAAGTGCCGCCGACCGGCGACGACAAGACCTCGATCATCGTCTCCATGCGCAACAAGCCCGGCGCGCTGCACGAACTGCTGGTGCCGTTCCACACCAACGGCATCGACCTGACGCGCATCGAGACCCGCCCGTCGCGCAGCGGCAAGTGGACCTACGTGTTCTTCATCGACTTCGTCGGCCACCACAAGGACCCGCTGATCAAGGACGTGCTGGAGAAGATCAACAGCGAAGCCGTGGCGCTGAAGGTGCTGGGCTCCTATCCCAAGGCGGTACTCTAACAAGCGGCTGGAAGCCGGAAGCCCGAAGCTGGAAGTTGGAGTCGCGCGGTCGCTTCCAGCTTCAAGCCTCCAGCTTTCGGCTTTCGGCTCCAGCGGAGCTGAAAAAATGTCTTGCGACTTCCTCGCCCTGGCCCAGCCGGGCGTACAGAAACTCTCGCCCTACGTGCCGGGCAAGCCGGTGGACGAACTGGCCCGCGAACTGAACCTGGACCCGGCGAAGATCGTGAAGCTGGCCAGCAACGAGAACCCGCTTGGCCCCAGCGCCAAGGTGCTGGAAGCGATCCGCGGCGAACTGGCGGAAATGACCCGCTATCCCGACGGCAACGGCTTCGAGCTGAAAAGCAAGCTGGCTGCCCGCTGCGGCGTTTCCACCGCCGAGGTGACCCTCGGCAACGGCTCCAACGACATCCTCGACCTGGTCGCCCGCGCCTACCTGGCGCCTGGCCTGAACGCCGTGTTCAGCCAGTACGCCTTCGCCGTCTACCCGATCTCCACCCAGGCCGTCGGCGCCGAGGGCAGGGCGGTGCCGGCGAAAGACTGGGGGCATGACCTGGAAGCCATGCTGGCGGCCATCGACGCCAGCACCCGCGTGGTCTTCATCGCCAACCCGAACAACCCCACCGGCACCTGGCTCGGCCCGGACGCGCTGGAGCAATTCCTCTCCCGTGTACCGGAAAACGTCCTGGTGGTGCTGGACGAGGCCTACATCGAGTACGCCGAGGGCGACGAACTGCCCGACGGCCTGACGTACCTGGCCCGCTACCCGAACCTGCTGGTCTCGCGCACCTTCTCCAAGGCCTACGGCCTGGCTTCGCTGCGCGTCGGCTACGCCATCTCCTCGGCGCAGATCGCCGACGTGCTCAACCGCGTGCGCCAGCCGTTCAACGTCAACAGCCTGGCCCTGGCCGCCGCCTGCGCCGCGCTGGACGACGCCGAGTACCTGGCCGAAGGCAAGCGCATCAACGACGCCGGCATGCAACAGCTGCAGGATGGCCTGCGCGCCCTGGGCCTGGCCTGGATCCCGTCGAAAGGCAATTTCCTCGCCGTCGACCTGCAGCGCGACGCCGGCCCGGTCTACCAGGCCCTGCTGGCGGAAGGCGTGATCGTGCGCCCGGTGGGCGGCTACGGCATGCCGCAGCACCTGCGCATCTCCATCGGCCTGCCGGAAGAGAACGCACGTTTCCTCGAAGCGCTGGCCAAGGTGCTCGCCCGTGCCTGAGGTGACGCCACGCAAGCTCCGCCGCCTGGTGGTGGTGGGGCTGGGCCTGATCGGCGGCTCCTTCGCCAAGGGGCTGCGCGAGAAGGGCCTGTTCGAGGAAGTGGTCGGCGTCGACCGCGACCCGCAGACGCGCCGCCTGGCGGTGCAGCTGGGCGTGGTCGACCGTTGCGAGGAGAGCCTGCGCGAAGGCTGCCGCGACGCCGACGTGATCCAGCTCGCCGTACCCATCCTGGCCATGGAGAAGGTGCTGGCCGAACTGGCCACCTTCGACCTCGGCCACGCCGTGCTCACCGACGTCGGCAGCGCCAAGGGCAACGTGGTGCGCGCGGCCAGGGTCGCCTTCGGCGAGATGCCGGCGCGCTTCGTTCCCGGCCATCCCATCGCCGGCTCCGAGCAGAGCGGGGTGGAAGCGGCCAACGGCAAACTGTTCCGCCGTCATAAAGTCATCCTCACGCCGCTGGATAATGCCGACGCGGACGCGGTCCAGTGCGTCGAGGCACTGTGGCGCGAGCTGGGCGCGGACGTCGAGCTGATGGAAGTCGAGCACCACGACGAAGTGCTCGCCGCCACCAGCCACCTGCCGCACCTGCTGGCCTTCACGCTGGTCGACTCGCTGGCCAAGCGCAGCGAAAATCTGGAAATCTTCCGTTATGCCGCCGGCGGCTTCCGCGACTTCACGCGGATCGCCGGCAGCGACCCGACGATGTGGCACGACATCTTCCTTGCCAACCGCAAGGCGGTGCTGCGCATCCTCGACGTTTTCCACGACGACCTCGACGCCCTGCGCGAGGCCGTCGATGCAGGGGACGGGCAGCAACTGATGGGCGTCTTCACCCGCGCCCGCGTCGCCCGTGAACACTTCAGCAAAATCCTGGCCCGCCGGGCCTATGTGGACGCCATGCACAACAACGACCTGATTTACCTGGCCCAGCCGGGTGGCCGCCTGTCCGGGCGCGTACGCGTTCCGGGCGACAAGTCCATCTCCCACCGCTCGATCATGCTCGGCTCCCTGGCCGAAGGCACCACCGAGGTGGAAGGCTTCCTCGAGGGCGAGGACGCCCTGGCCACCATTCAGGCGTTCCGCGACATGGGCGTGGTCATCGAAGGCCCGCACCACGGCCGTGTGACCGTCCACGGCGTCGGCCTGCACGGCCTGAAACCGGCGCCGGGCCCCATCTACCTGGGCAACTCCGGCACCTCCATGCGCCTGCTCAGCGGCCTGCTGGCGGCGCAGCCGTTCGACAGCACCCTGACCGGCGACGCCTCGCTGACCAAACGCCCGATGAACCGCGTGGCCAAGCCGCTGCGCGAGATGGGCGCGGTGATCGAGACCGCCGCCGAAGGGCGCCCGCCACTGACCATCAAGGGCGGCCAGAAGCTGACCGGCATGCACTACGACATGCCCATGGCCAGCGCCCAGGTGAAGTCCTGCCTGCTGCTCGCCGGCCTCTACGCCGCCGGTGAAACCTCGGTGACCGAGCCGGCCCCTACCCGCGACCACACCGAGCGCATGCTGCGCGGCTTCGGCTACCCGGTGGAGGTGGAAGGCAGCACCGCCAAGGTCGAAAGCGGCCACAAGCTCAGCGCCACCAATATCGAAGTCCCGGCGGACATCTCCTCCGCGGCCTTCTTCCTGGTCGCGGCTAGCATCGCCGAAGGTTCGGAGATCGTCCTCGAACACGTCGGCATCAACCCGACCCGCACCGGCGTCATCGACATCCTCAAGCTGATGGGCGCCGACATCACCCTGGAGAACCAGCGTGAAGTGGGCGGCGAGCCGGTGGCCGACCTGCGCGTGCGCTCGGCCAGGCTGAAGGGCATCGACATCCCCGAGGACCTGGTGCCCCTGGCCATCGACGAGTTTCCCGTGCTGTTCGTCGCCGCCGCCAACGCCGAAGGCCGCACCGTGCTGCGCGGTGCCGAAGAACTGCGGGTGAAGGAATCCGACCGCATCCAGGTCATGGCCGACGGTCTGCTGGCCCTGGGCGTGAAGTGCGAGCCGACCCCGGACGGCATCATCATCGACGGCGGCCCCTACGGCGGCGGCGAAGTCTGGAGCCACGGCGACCACCGCATCGCCATGTCCTTCAGCGTGGCCTCGCTGCGCGCCTCGGCGCCGATCCGCATCCACGACTGCGCCAACGTCGCCACCTCCTTCCCGAACTTCCTCGGCCTGGCCGCGGGCGCCGGCATCCGCGTGGCGGAGGAGGGCAACTGATGGCCGCCTCCGACTTCGCCGCGGCCTGGCCGGTGGTCGCCATCGACGGCCCCAGCGGCTCCGGCAAGGGCACCGTGGCCGGCATCCTGGCCAAGCGCCTGGGCTGGAACCTGCTGGACTCCGGCGCGCTGTACCGCCTGCTGGCCTTCGCCGCCGGCAACCACGGCATCGACCTGACCAACGAGGAAGCCCTCAAGGTCCTGGCCGCGCACCTGGACGTGCAGTTCACCCACGCCAAGGGCGGCGAGGGCCAGCACATCATCCTCGAGGGCGAAGACGTCACCGACACCATCCGCACCGAACAGGTCGGCGCCGGCGCCTCCCAGGTCGCCGCGCTGCCGGCGGTGCGCGACGCCCTGCTGCAACGCCAGCGCGCCTTCCTCGAAGCCCCGGGCCTGGTGGCCGACGGCCGCGACATGGGCACCGTGGTGTTCCCCGGCGCGCCGCTGAAGATCTTCCTCACCGCTTCGGCCGAAGAGCGCGCCCGCCGCCGCTACCTGCAGCTCAAGGGCAAGGGCGTGGACTGCGACATGGCCGCGCTCACCGAGGAAATCCGCGCCCGCGACGAACGCGACAGCCAGCGCAGCGTGGCCCCGCTGAAACCAGCCGAAGGCGCCATCGTGGTGGATTCCACCAGCATGAGCATCGAGGCGGTGGTGGACAGCATTCTTGGCGAAATGGTGCGCCTGGGGCTGGATGTCGATTGAGTCTGGTCGTCCGCCGGCGTTTGACGCCTGGTGCGGCGGTTGCTAACATTCCAGACCTTGTATTGGGAGGCTTTCGTCCATATCTGGCGAAGCAACCCGTAAAAATTGAATGTGGAGTGCCCGGCTTCGGCCTGGCGCGGCCAGGGGCCGGCAGGATACCAGTCTCGATCCTGCTGGCTTCTTTTTCATCACTTGACCGCGTTCGCTGGTGGCGCGGAGCCGGGCCTACAGGCCTTTGACTACAGGTATAAACATGAGCGAAAGCTTCGCAGAACTCTTTGAAGAAAGTCTGAAATCCCTCGACATGCAGCCGGGTGCCATCATCACCGGCATCGTGGTCGACATCGACGGTGACTGGGTCACCGTGCATGCCGGCCTGAAGTCCGAGGGCGTCATCCCGGTCGAGCAGTTCTACAACGAACAGGGCGAGCTGACCATCAAGGTGGGTGACGAAGTCCACGTTGCGCTGGACGCGGTTGAAGATGGCTTCGGTGAAACCAAGCTGTCCCGCGAGAAAGCCAAGCGTGCCGAATCCTGGCTGGTTCTGGAAGCTGCCTTCAACGCTGATGAAGTGGTCAAGGGCGTAATCAACGGCAAGGTCAAGGGCGGCTTCACCGTCGACGTCAGCGGCATCCGCGCGTTCCTGCCGGGTTCCCTGGTCGATGTCCGTCCGGTGCGTGATACCACTCACCTGGAAGGCAAAGAGCTCGAGTTCAAGGTCATCAAGCTGGACCAGAAGCGCAACAACGTTGTCGTTTCCCGTCGTAGCGTCCTGGAAGCCGAGAACAGCGCCGAGCGCGAAGCCCTGCTGGAATCCCTGCAGGAAGGCCAGCAAGTCAAGGGTATCGTCAAGAACCTCACCGACTACGGCGCATTCGTGGACCTGGGCGGCGTAGACGGCCTGCTGCACATCACCGACATGGCTTGGAAGCGCATCAAGCACCCGTCGGAAATCGTCAACGTCGGCGACGAGATCGATGTCAAGGTTCTGAAGTTCGACCGCGAGCGCAACCGCGTATCCCTGGGCCTGAAGCAACTGGGCGAAGACCCGTGGGTTGCCATCAAGGCTCGTTACCCGGAAGGCACCCGCGTCATGGCCCGCGTCACCAACCTCACCGACTACGGCTGCTTCGCCGAGCTGGAAGAGGGCGTGGAAGGCCTGGTACACGTCTCCGAAATGGACTGGACCAACAAGAACATCCACCCGTCGAAAGTCGTTCAGGTTGGCGACGAAGTGGAAGTTCAGGTTCTGGACATCGACGAAGAGCGTCGTCGTATCTCCCTGGGCATCAAGCAGTGCAAATCCAACCCGTGGGAAGACTTCTCCGGCCGCTTCAACAAGGGCGACAAGATCTCCGGCACCATCAAGTCGATCACCGACTTCGGTATCTTCATCGGTCTGGAAGGCGGCATCGACGGCCTGGTTCACCTGTCCGATATCTCCTGGAACGAAGCCGGTGAAGAAGCCGTACGTCGCTTCAAGAAGGGCGACGAGCTGGAAACCGTCATCCTCTCCGTCGATCCGGAGCGCGAGCGCATCTCCCTGGGCATCAAGCAACTGGAAGACGATCCGTTCTCCAGCTACGCCGGCCAGCACGAGAAGGGCAGCATCGTTCGCGGCATCGTCAAGGAAGTTGACGCCAAAGGCGCCGTCATCAGCCTGGGCGACGAGATCGAAGGCGTTCTGAAGGCTTCCGAAATCAGCCGCGACCGCGTCGAAGACGCCCGCAACGTGCTGAAGGAAGGCGAAGAAGTCGAAGCCAAGATCATCAGTATCGACCGCAAGAGCCGCGTCATCAGCCTCTCCATCAAGTCCAAGGACGTCGATGACGAGAAGGATGCGATGAAAGAGCTGCGTAGCAAGCAAGAAGTAGAAAACACCGGTCCGACCACCATTGGTGATCTGATCCGTGCGCAAATGGAGAATCAGGGCTAAGTCCTGATTCCTCTAAGAAAAAGGGCGACCTCGGTCGCCCTTTTTCGTTTTCCAGGAAGCCCTTACCAAGGAAGCACGATCGTGTCTTGCAGGCCGCGCCGAGGTGCTCTTCGTAGGATGGGTTGAGCCTTGGCGAAACCCATGCGGTGGTGGTGATGGGTATCGCTTCGCTCAACGCCATCCTATGGGTCTTGTGTTTGCCGGGGGGCGTAGGAGCGGATCTTATCCGCGAATCGCGCCGGGATGCCCGGCTATCGCGGACAAGGTCCGCTACGGGGAAACGCGGCATACCCAAGGCTCTTTCGCGAAGATAAAAAAAGGCCGCTTTCCCCTGCCTGAGTTGAAGAAAGCGACCTGGAAGAACGGATGTTTCGATGGGGTATTACATGAAGATCCGCGCGGAACCTCTCAGCGCGCCGTGATCACCGACAGCTTGGTGATCCCGGCCTTCTCGATCGAGGCCATGGCCTTGGCCACCTGGCCGTAGTTCACGCCCTCGTCGGCCTGCAGCTGCACGCGCAGTTCAGGTTCCTTGGCCTTGGCGGCCTCCAGGCTGCCCTGCAGCAGCTCGGGCTGGATTTCGTCCTTGTTGATGAACCACTTGCCGGCGCCGTCGATGCTCACCACCAGCGGATCCTTCTGTTCCGGCGGGGCCACCGATTCGGTCTTGGGCAGGTTGATCGGGATGGCGTTGGTCAGCAGCGGCGCGGTGACGATGAACACCACCAGCAGCACCAGCATCACGTCCACCAGCGGGGTGACGTTGATCTCGGAAAGAACCTCGTCGCTGTCCTGGGTCGAGAAGGCCATGTCAGCTCGCCTCCTTCACGCTTTTGCCGCCGGCCACCGGCTTGCGGGCCGTGGCGGGGTGCACGATGACGCGGAAGGCGCTCTTCTGGGCGAGGCTGTAGAAGTCGTGGGCGAAGTCGTCGAGGTCGGCCGCGGTGAGCTTCAGGCGGCGCAGGAAGTAGTTGTAGACCAGCACCGCGGGCACGGCGACGGCGATGCCCACGCCGGTGGCGATCAGTGCCGAGCCGATCGGGCCGGCCACGGTTTCCAGGCTCGCCGAGCCCGCGGCGCTGATGCCCTTGAGCGCTTCCATGATGCCCCACACGGTGCCGAACAGGCCGATGAAGGGCGAGGTGGAGCCGATCGAGGCGAGCACCGCCAGGCCCGATTCCAGGGAGCGGCGCTCGCGCTGGATCTGCTGGCGCAGGGCGCGCTCCAGGCGGTCCTGGTGGTTGATCGACTGGGCCAGGTCATGCGGGTTGCCGTCCGGCACCTGGATGGCGGCGAAGCCGGCCTGGGCCACGCGGGCGCCGGCGCCGGGATGGCCGGCGGACTGCTCGCCGGCCGATTCGAGGCTGGTGGCGCCCCAGAACTGCTTCTGGAAGCGGCGGTCCTGGGATTTCTGCCGGCCGAACTGGATGCCCTTGACCAGGGCCAGGCTCCAGGTGAGGACGGAGAAGCCGGCCAGCAGCCAGATCACCGCGCCTTCGACGGATTCCACGGGGTTGAGGGGCAGACTCATGGGGTTCTCTCCTGTGCGAACGGGTCGCAGATCAATTCAGTTTGAAGTCGATGGGCACGCTGACCCAGCCGTCCTGGGCCACGTCGCCGCGTTTGGCGGGTACGAACTTCCAGCGCTGCACGGCCTTGATCGCCGCCTGGTCGAGGGCCTCGCGGCCGCTGGAGGTCTGCACCTGGATTTCGCTCGGGCCGCCGCTGGCCAGCACGTGGACGCGCAGCAGCACCGTGCCTTCCCAGCCGCGGCGCTGCGCCAGGGCCGGGTATTCCGGCGCCGGGTTGTGCAGGTAGCCGGCGTGGGCCGAGGGCGGCGTGACCGGGGCCGGCGCCGGTGGAGCCGGGGGCGCGGGCGGTGCCGGCGGGGTTTCCGCCTTGGGCGGCGCGGGCGGCTGTTCCACCGGCTTGGGTTTGGGCTTGGCCACCGGTTTCGGCTTGGGCTTGGGGATCGGCTTGGGCGGCGGCGGTTTCACCGCGTTCTCGTCCACCACGGGCGGCGGCGGTTCCTCCACCACCGGCGGCGTCGGCTCGGGTGGCGGCGGTTCCACCACCGGCGGGGTGGGGGCGCTGAATTCGATGGTCATGGGCGGTACCTGCGGCGGCACCTCGGGCAGCCTGGGCGTGGGCTGCTGGCTCAGCCAGTAGGCCACGGAGCCATGCAGGGTCAGGACCAGCAGGCCGAGCAGCAGCGCTTCGCGGCGGCCCAGCACACTGTGTTTCGCCGGCACGTGGCGCACCAGCTGCAGGGGCGGGCGCAGCGGCCGGCCCAGCTCGACCATATCGCCACCGGGCGCGTGGCGCAGGAGCGGGTCCTGCGCGACGGCGGGCTGGGGGTTGGCCATGGACGATCTCCTCGGGTTTCTAGCGAAAGCGCGGCACCGTGGAGGCGCCGGGTACGGGCTGGATGATTGAGGGAGCGCCTTAGCTATTAAAGTAATTGTTTGCCTTATTTAAATTTCCTTAAGGAATAAGTGATTCGCGCGGATCGCTGCAGGCGGCGTGGCACTAGGGCTTGGCCGATCCGCTGGAAGCCTTCATGCCTTTGCGGCATGAAAAATATGCCCGCAGGGCTGGGCGCCGGAGCCCGTTCCAGAGCCTTCGCGACAGGGCGTCGCCAGGTGCCCCGAAACCATCGCCGTTGCCGAGTCCCACACCCAGGCCCGCGCCAGCCCGCGGCCGCCTGGCGCTTGCCTCCCGGCGGCTTTCCCCGCAAGATCGCGCGCTCGCTTTCGCGGCGATGTAAAATCGCCCCCACAGCTGGTCGTACCCCCGCAGGTGCAGTGAAGACATGACGCAGATATCCGAACGCCTCCTGGTCCAGGCCCACCTCGCCGCCAAGCAGCCCCGTGTGCTGAGCGCGCAGGAAGAGGCCGAGTACCGCGCGGCCATCGCCGCCGAGCTGAAGGCGCAGAACGCCGTGCTGGTGGCGCACTACTATTGCGACCCGGTGATCCAGGCCCTGGCCGAGGAGACCGGCGGTTGCGTCTCCGACTCCCTGGAGATGGCCCGCTTCGGCAACCAGCACCCGGCGCAGACCGTGGTGGTGGCCGGGGTGCGCTTCATGGGCGAGACGGCGAAGATCCTCAACCCCGAGAAGCGCGTGCTGATGCCGACCCTCGAGGCCACCTGCTCGCTGGACCTGGGCTGCCCGGTGGAGGAGTTCTCGGCCTTCTGCGACCAGCACCCGGAACGTACCGTGGTGGTCTACGCGAACACCTCGGCGGCAGTGAAGGCGCGCGCCGACTGGGTGGTGACCTCCAGCTGCGCGGTGGAGATCGTCGAGCACCTGATGGACAACGGCGAGCCGATCCTCTGGGCTCCGGACCAGCACCTGGGCCGCTACATCCAGCGCGAGACCGGCGCCGACATGCTGCTCTGGGACGGCGCCTGCATCGTCCACGAGGAGTTCAAGGCCAAGCAGCTGGAAGACCTCAAGGCGCTGTACCCGGACGCGGCCATCCTGGTCCACCCGGAATCGCCCGAGGCGGTGGTCGAGCTGGCCGACGCGGTGGGCTCCACCAGTCAGTTGATCAAGGCCGCGCAGACCCTGCCGAACAAGCGCTTCATCGTCGCCACCGACCGCGGCATCTTCTACAAGATGCAGCAGCTGTGCCCGGACAAGGAATTCATCGAGGCCCCCACCGCCGGCAACGGCGCAGCCTGCCGCAGCTGCGCGCACTGCCCGTGGATGGCCATGAACACCCTGGAGCGCACCCTGGCCTGCCTGAAGGAAGGCAGCGGCGAGATCTTCGTCGACCCGGCGCTGATCCCGCGGGCCATCCGCCCGCTCAAGCGCATGCTGGAGTTCACCCAGGCGGCGAGGCTGAAGGTGGCGGGCAACGCCTGAGCCTTCCAGCGGAGATGAAAAAAGCCCGGCGATGCCGGGCTTTTCTTTTACTGTAGAGCGGGCCCTGCCCGCGATTCGCGGGCAGGGCGCGCTCCTACAGGGGAATGGCGCGGGTGGGGCGGCGTAAGCGGATCTCATCCGCGAATCGCGCCGGAACGTCCGGTTATCGCGGACAAGGTCCGCTCCTACGGGGGACGCCATGCCTCATGGTGAGTTGTAGGGCCCTGCCCGCGATTCGCGCGCAGGGCGCGCTCTTACAGGGGAATGGCGCGGGTGGGGCGGCGTAGGAGCGGATCTCATCCGCGAATCGCGCCGGGACGTCCGGTTATCGCGGACAAGGTCCGCTCCTACGGGGGACGCCATGCCTCATGGTGAGTTGTAGGAGCGGGCCCTGCCCGCGATTTCGCGCGCAGGGCGCGCTTACGGCATGGGTGGGGCAGCGTAAGCGGATCTCATCCGCGAATCGCGCCGGAACGTCCGGCTATCGCGGACAAGGTCCTCCTACGAAGAGCCCGCAATCGCTTCTACGACCGCGATCCGGCCGCCAGGCCGGTTAACCGCGCATCATCTCCTTGAGGATCTTCTCCTGCTCGCGGAACGCCTGCTGGCGCGCGTCCAGCTTGGCGGCCAGGGTGAAGTTGCCGCCGGCGCGGCGCTTGGCGAAGTCCAACTGCTCGATGGCCGAGGGGTAGTCGCCGGTCAGCGCCAGGTACTCGGCGCGGGCCTGGTGCACGCCGATGGCGTTGCCGTCGATGGTGCGGGCGTCGGCCAGGCGGCTCCAGACGTCCGGGTCCAGCGGGCGGTCCTGGGTCAGCTTGATCAGGATCTTCTCGGCGTCGGCGGCCTTGTTCTGCTTGAGCAGGATGTCGGCCTGGGCCTGGACCAGCGGGTAGTTGCCGGGGTACTGGCCGAGCAGGCGCTGGACCCGGGCGAGAGCGTCGCCGAGCTTGTTCGAGGTGATGTCCAGGTCGACCTGGGCCAGGTTGTAGGCCACGTCGTTGGGTGCCTTGGCCAGCAGCGGCTGGAGGGTGGCGCGGGCGTCGTTGAGCTGGCCGACGCGGATCTGCGACAGCGCCAGGCCGTAGCGCGCGGCGTCGAGCTTGGGGTTGTCGTCGAGCATGGCGCGGAAGCGCTTGCCGGCGATGCCCGGGGTTTCCTCGAAGAGCAGCTGTACGCGGGCGCGCATCTGCTGGTAGCGCAGCGAGTCTTCCTTGCCGCCCTGCGGGTACTGCTCGGCGCGGTTGCGGGTGTCGGCGATACGCGAGTCGGTCACCGGGTGGGTGAGCAGGAATTCCGGCGGCCTGGCGTCGTAGCGGTACTGCCGCGCCAGGCGCTCGAACATGGTCGGCATGGAGCGCGGGTCGTAGCCGGCGCGGACCATGTTGGTCACCCCGACGCGGTCGGCTTCCTGTTCGTTCTGCCGGGAGAAGCGCAGCTGGTTCTGGATCGCCGCCGCCTGGGTCGAGGCGATGGCGGCGATGCCGGCATCCCCGGCGCCCGCCGCCGCGGCCACGATGCCGGCGAGCATCGCCGCCATCACCGGCAGCTGCATCTGCTTCTGCGCTTCCAGGCCGCGGGCGAAGTGGCGCTGGATCAGGTGGCCGAGTTCGTGGGCCAGCACCGCGGCGTACTCGCCTTCGGTCTGGGCGTAGAGGAACAGGCCGCCGTTGACGCCGATGACGCCGCCGGGGGCGGCGAAGGCGTTGATCTGCGGGTCCTTGATCAGGATGAAGGCCAGGCGGTGGTCCTGCAGGTCGCTGGTTTCCGCCAGGCGGTAGACGCTGCTTTCGACGAAGTCCTTGAGCTGGGTGTCGTTGATCGAGTCGACCTGGTTGCGCAGCATGCTCAGCCAGGCGCGGCCGAGCTGGAACTCCTGTTCCGGCGAGACGATGGACGAGCTGGCGTCGCCCAGGGCGGGCAGGTCGTCGGCCAGGGTGGGCATGGCCAACAGGCAGGCAAGCGACAGCAGGGCGGGGCGCAGTACTTTCATGTACAGGGAGCTCGTTCCGGGAAAGGCTCTACTTTAGCCGCAGGTCGTCGCCCATGCCTAGGTCGGGGCGGCGCCCGGCGGCCGTCTGTGCGAAGGCCGTCCAACCCTTGTAGGCCGCGCGCCTGAAGGATCGCTTAAGGCTGCGTGCGCGCCGGCCCCTGGCGGCTTTTCCAACGGATTCGGTATTCTTGGGCGCCCATCTCGGAGTGCGTCGCCATGCCACCTGTCTCGTCCGCCGAAATTCCTTGTGACGCGGAACTGGACGCCAGCGGTCTCAATTGTCCCTTGCCCCTGCTCAAGGCCAAGCTGGAGCTCAACCGCCTGGCCAGTGGCCAGGTGCTCAAGGTGACGGCCACCGATGCCGGTTCGCAGCGCGATTTCCGCGCCTTCGCCCAGCTGGCCGGGCACCAGTTGCTGCATGAAGAGGTCGAAGACGGCCTGTACCGCTACTGGTTGCGCAAGAAGTAACCCGCCCCCGGACGCCCGGGACGGCGTCCTCATCGATCGCAGGAACCCCGATGCTCAAAGTTCTGCAAGGCTGGATGCAGCGCTACTTTTCCGACGAGGAAGCAGTGGTGCTGGCGGTCATCCTGGCCCTTGGCTTCACCGTCATCCTGGCCTTCGGCAGCATGCTCGCGCCGGTGCTCGCGGCCATGGTCATCGCCTTCCTGATCAAGGGCCTGCAGGGCCACCTGGAGCGCCTGCGGGTGCCGCGCCTGTTCGCCCTGTGGCTGGTCTACGCGCTGTTCCTGGGCATGCTTGCGCTGTTCCTGCTGGTGCTGGTGCCGCTGATCTGGAAGCAACTGTTCACCCTGCTCAACGAGCTGCCGCGGATGTTCGGCGAATGGCAGTCGGTGCTGCTGATGCTGCCCGAGCGCTACCCGGCGATGGTCACCGAAGAGCAGGTGCTGCGCCTGATCGAGACCGCGCGCAACGAACTCGGCCAGCTCGGCCAGTGGGCGCTGACCTTCTCCCTGTCGGGCCTGCCGGTGCTGGTCAACGTGATGATCTACCTGGTGCTGGTGCCGATCCTGGTGTTCTTCTTCCTCAAGGACCGCCGGCGCTTCTACAACTGGTTCCGCAGCTACCTGCCGCGCGAGCGCGGGCTGATGAAGCAGGTGTGGGCGGAGATGGACAAGCAGATCGCCAACTACATCCGCGGCAAGGTGATCGAGATCATCATCACCGGCGGCGTCACCTACGTGGCCTTCGTCGCCCTGGGGCTGAACTACGCGGCGCTGCTGGCCCTGCTGGTCGGCCTGTCGGTGGTGGTGCCCTACATAGGCGCGGTGGTGGTGACCGTGCCGGTAGCGCTGATTGCGCTGTTCCAGTGGGGCTGGAGCGACCAGTTCATCTACCTGATGGCCGCCCACGCGGTCATCCAGGCGCTGGATGGCAACGTGCTGGTGCCGCTGCTGTTCTCCGAGGCGGTGAACCTGCACCCGGTGGCGATCATTTGCGCGGTGCTGCTGTTCGGCGGGCTGTGGGGGTTCTGGGGGGTGTTCTTCGCCATTCCCCTGGCCACCCTGGTCAAGGCGGTGCTCGATGCCTGGCCGCGGCAGCCGGAGGCGCAGCCTCAGGTTAGTCCGATGATGTGAGCGTTTGGCTGAGCGGGGGAGCCCAGGCCGCTCCCTCCCACATCGCGGACGGAGTCCGCTCCTACGGTTACAGGGAAGCGCGGGCGTAGGAGCGGACTTTGTCCGCGATTGGATTCTCCGGCCGTGCTGGCCGCCCCGGTGGCACGAACAGCTTGTGAGAGGGATTTCCTGGCAGCGGGCTCAGGCCTTGGCCAGCTCCTGGGCAGCGGCAAGCACCTCGTCGACATGGCCAGGCACCTTGACCCCGCGCCACTCGCGGCGCAGCACGCCCTTGGCGTCGATCAGGAAGGTGCTGCGGTCCACGCCCATGTATTCCTTGCCGTAGAGCTTCTTCAGCTTGATCACGTCGAACAGCTGGCACAGCGCCTCG
This sequence comes from Pseudomonas sp. NBRC 100443, assembly GCF_030268185.1. NCBI lineage: Bacteria > Pseudomonadati > Pseudomonadota > Gammaproteobacteria > Pseudomonadales > Pseudomonadaceae > Pseudomonas > Pseudomonas sp. NBRC 100443. The sequence goes on along the minus strand of NZ_BSQE01000007.1, from coordinate 11,265 downwards.
TCCTTGTCGCTGATCAGCTCGAAGGGGAAGCACTGCTTGGCCTTGAAGTTCTCATGGGACTTCAGGCCATCGCGGGAGACGCCGAAGATCACGGTGTTGGCCTTGGCGAAGGCCTCGATCTTGTCGCGGAAGCCCTGGCCTTCGGTGGTGCAGCCCGGGGTGCTGTCCTTGGGGTAGAAGTACAGCACCACCTGCTGGCCCTTCAGGGCCGAGAGTTGCACCTGCTGGCCACTGGTGGCCGGGGCCTGGAAATCGGCGACGGGTTTGTCGAGTTCGACGGCCATGGAGCTCTCCTTGGAAATATCGGCCTTGGAAATACTGGCGACTTACGGGTGCTGCGGGCGCCAGGGTTCGATCAGCGCGTCCAGGTTCAGGGCGTCGGCGAAATCGAGGAACTGGTCGCGCAGCCAGCTGATCTGGGTGCCGGCCGGCAGCGTCACGGTGATGGTGGCGTTGAGCATGCTGGTGTTGGTGTGCGGCGCCTGGTAGGTGTCGCAGGTCAGGTTCTCCAGCTCGATGTTGTGGTCGATGAAGAACTGGCACAGCTCGTTGAGGATGTCCGGACGGTACACCGCGCTGACGTACGCCACGTAGGGCAGGGCCTGGGCGCGGGTGACGTGGGCGTTGCTGCGGGTCAGGCTGAGGGTGAAGGCATGGCGCTTGGCCAGCGCCGGCAGGCCGCCCTCGAGGCGGGCCAGGGCGTCCCAGCTGCCGGACACCTGGAGCACCAGCGCGCTGAACTCGCCGTGGCGGGTCAGGCGGCTGCTGACGACCGAGCAGCGGTTGTCCACGCAGGTGCGGCAGAGCACGCTGGTCAGCTCCATGGGGTTGGGCCCCAGGGCACTGATCAGCAGGAATTGTTCACGGGGGTGTGAGGCGGACATGCAGCTTTCCTGGGATGGGCGGCCAAGAGGGCCGCGTCGACAAAGGGGAAAGGGTAGCGAAAAGCGGCCGCCAGGGGAATGTCCGGCGTGCGTCGGGCGCCGCGCTCAGCTTGTGCAAGGCAGGTGGCACCAGTACCATTACGGCTTTCTTTTTCCGGCAGGAGCGGTTGCATGATTGCGGGCAGTATGGTGGCGCTGGTCACCCCCTTCGATGCTCAGGGTCGACTGGACTGGGACAGCCTCGCCAAGCTGGTGGACTTCCACCTGCAGGAAGGCACCAACGCCATAGTCGCCGTCGGCACCACCGGTGAATCGGCGACCCTCGACGTCGCCGAGCACCTGGAAGTCATCCGCCGCGTGGTCGACCAGGTCAAGGGCCGCATCCCGGTGATCGCCGGTACCGGCGCCAACTCCACCCGCGAGGCGGTCGAGCTGACCGAGGCGGCCAAGAGCGGCGGCGCCGACGCCTGTCTGCTGGTCACCCCGTACTACAACAAGCCGACCCAGGAAGGCCTGTACCAGCACTTCCGCCACATCGCCGAAGCCGTGGCCATCCCGCAGATCCTCTACAACGTTCCCGGCCGCACCGCCTGCGACATGCTGCCGGAGACCATCGAGCGCCTGTCCAAGGTGCCGAACATCATCGGCATCAAGGAAGCCACCGGCGACCTGCAGCGCGGCAAGGAAGTGCTCGAGCGCGTCGGCAAGGACTTCCTGGTCTACTCCGGTGACGACGCCACCGCCGTCGAGCTGATGCTGATGGGCGGCAAGGGCAACATCTCGGTGACCGCCAACGTCGCCCCGCGCGCCATGAGCGAGCTGTGCGCCGCCGCCATGCGCGGTGACGCCGCCGCCGCGCGCGCCATCAATGACCGCCTGATGCCGCTGCACAAGGCGCTGTTCATCGAATCCAACCCCATTCCGGTGAAATGGGCCCTGCACGAGATGGGCCTGATCCCCGAGGGCATCCGCCTGCCCCTGACCTGGCTCAGCCCGCGTTGCCACGAGCCGCTGCGTCAGGCCATGCGCCAGACCGGCGTGCTGGCCTGAGGAGCATCGCGCATGAAGCGACTGGCAGGACTGACCGCGCTCGCCCTGGTCATCGGCAACACCTCCGGCTGCGGCTGGCTGTGGGGCAAGGACGGCTACTTCCGTGACCGCGGCACCGACTATCTGGATTCCCGGCAGACCGGGCCGATGAAGGTGCCCGAAGGGCTGCAGAGCAAGCAGCTCGACCCGCTGCTGCCGATTCCCATGAACATCGCCGACAGCCACGAGAAGGCCGGCGAGTTCGAAGTGCCGCGCCCGCTGCCCCTGGCCAACGCCGGCAGCTCCAGCGACTACAGCCTGCAGAAGAGCGGCGACTCGCGCTGGCTGATCGCCCAGCGCCCGCCGGCGGAAGTCTGGCCGGTGGCCCACCAGTTCTTCCAGGACAACGGCTTCTCCTTCGCCGACGAGCGCCCGCAAACCGGCGAGTTCTCCACCAACTGGCAGCCGCTGACGCAGCTCTCCGCGCCCCTGGCCCGCCGCCTGGGCAGCCGCGTCGCCGGCGTCGACCCCAGCAGCGAGGCGCGCGTGCGCGTGCGCATCGAGCCGGGCGTGCAGACCAACACCAGCGAAGTCTACGTCCTCAGTGAAACCCGCCCGGCCGGCAGCAGCGCCAGCGCCGACTGGCCGGGCAAGCCGGTGGTCCCGGCGCTGGACGCCGCGCTGCTCGACGAAATGCTCGCCAACATGTCCTCCAGCGCCGAGAAGGGCGGTTCGGTGTCGCTGCTGGCCGCGCACTCCACCTACGACACCCCCGGCAGCGTGACCCTGGAGAAGGACGGCAACGGCAACCCGATGCTGACCCTCGACTCCGACTTCGACCGCGCCTGGGTCAGCGTCGGCCGCGCCCTGGAGCGCGCCGACATCCGTGTCGACGACCTCAACCGCAGCCTGGGCGTTTACTACGTGAACGTCGCCGAGGGCGCGAAGAAGCTCGAGGAAGCGAAGAAGCCCGGCTTCTTCAGCCGCCTGTTCGGCGCCAGCGAAGAGAAGGCCAAGGCCGAGGAAGACGCCAAGGCGCAGCGCTACCAGGTGCGCCTGACCACCGTGAGCAACACGGTGCAGGTCACCCTCGACAAGGACATCAACACCTCCGCGCCGACCGACGTCGCGCAGAGCGTCCTGGAAAAACTTCAAGAGAGCATGCGCAATGCGTTTCGCGGTACTGGGGAGCGGAAGCCGGGGCAATTCGGCCTTGGTGAGCAGTTCTGACACCCGGGTACTGATCGATTGCGGCTTTGCGCTGCGTGAAACCATCAAGCGTCTGGCTCGCCTGGGTATGCACCCCGGCGAGCTGGACGCCGTCCTGGTGACCCACGAGCATGCCGATCATGTCCATGGCGTCGAGCTGCTGGCCCGGCACTACGGCATTCCCGTGTACCTCAGCGACGGCACCCTGCGCGGGCTGCGCAAGCCGCTGCAGCCGGCGGGCCTGCTCAAGGCCGGCCAGCGCCTGGAGCTGAAGGGCCTGGAAGTGACCGCGGTGGGCGTGGCCCACGATGCCCGCGAGCCCTTGCAATACGTGATTTCCGATGGCCGGCGGCGTTTCGGCCAGCTCACCGACCTGGGCAGCGTCACCGCCGAGGTGCTGGAATGCTATCGTGGCCTGGATGCCCTGGTAGTGGAGGCCAACCACGACAGCGAGATGCTGGCGCGCGGCCCCTATCCCTACCCGCTGAAGGTCCGCGTGGGCGGCCAGTGGGGACACCTGAACAACCGCCAGTCCGCGCAATTCGTCGCGGAACTGGGCTGGGAAGGGCTGCAGCACCTGGTGCTGGCCCACCTCAGCGAAAAGAACAACACGCCGCAACTGGCCCGGCAATGTTTCGTCGACACCCTCGGGTGCGACCCGGACTGGCTGCAGGTAGCCGATCAGCATTCGGGGCTGGACTGGCGCGAAATCGCCTGACCCCCTACCAACCTAGCAAGCGGAGCCCATCATGGAAAAACGCGAAGAACTCTATCGCGGCAAGGCCAAATCGGTTTACACCACCGACGACCCCGACCGCCTCGTCCTGCTGTTCCGCAACGACACCTCGGCGTTCGACGGCAAGCGCATCGAACAGCTGGACCGCAAGGGCATGGTGAACAACAAGTTCAACGCCTTCATCATGCAGAAGCTGGAAGCGGCGGGCATTCCCACTCAGTTCGACAAGCTGCTGGCCGACAACGAAGTGCTGGTGAAGAAGCTGGCGATGATCCCGGTCGAGTGCGTGGTGCGCAACTACGCCGCCGGCAGCCTGGTGCGCCGCCTGGGCGTGGAAGAGGGCCTGCAGCTCAACCCGCCGACCTTCGAGCTGTTCCTGAAGAACGACGCCCTGGGCGACCCCTTCATCAACGAATCCCACGTCCAGGCCTTCGGCTGGGCGACCCTGGAACAGCTGGCGCAGATGAAGGCCTACTCCTTCAAGGTCAACGAAGTGCTGAGCAAGCTGTTCGACGACGCCGGCCTGCTGCTGGTGGACTTCAAGCTGGAGTTCGGCGTGTTCCACGGCCAGATCGTCCTCGGCGACGAATTCAGCCCGGACGGCTGCCGCCTGTGGGACAAGGAAACCCGCAAGAAGATGGACAAGGACCGCTTCCGCCAGGGCCTGGGCGGCGTGATCGAGGCCTACGAGGAAGTGGCGCAGCGCCTGGGCGTACCGCTCTGACCTGTTCCAGGCGCGCAAGCATCTGATAGCACGCGAAAATTTCTCAAAAGAAGGCTTCGCGTTCGCCAATCAAGCTGATATGATGCGCGCCGCACGGAGAGATGCCGGAGTGGTCGAACGGGACGGATTCGAAATCCGTTGAGTCAGCAATGGCTCCTAGGGTTCAAATCCCTATCTCTCCGCCACATTAAACAAACAAGCCCCTGATTCTAGGGGCTTTTTTGTGGGTGCTCTATTTTGTACCCATGTTTCTACCCATGTCTTGTTGACGCTATCCTGTGCCATGCGAAATCTGCTCAGGAACGACTCCCGCTCTGAAGCAGAAGCCTCTCCTACGTTGTTCTGGCGTTTGATTTGAGTGGCTAGCTGTAGAAGGCATGGAGGGGGCTTCAACTGCTCGATGGGTCCATGTGGCGTAAGCGAGTAGCGATCACACCTTGCTGACGGGGACCTGACTGTTCGGTAGCGGCTCAGCCAGGGGCTGCTTTCTGTGTCGGCAGGCGAGTGGGCACGTCCTTCAAGTAGGCATGCGGATCATGCCCGTTCAGGCGGGCTGACTAGATCAGCGTCATCAGCGCCGCGACCTGCGGGCCACTGTGCAGCGAGCCGGTAAACAGCCGGCTGGAGCGTCCCAAGATCCAGGAGCTGCTTTGGCAAGAGTTTCGTGAGCAAGGGCCAAGTGGCGTGTCGTACGCCCAATTCACTCGCCACTACCGCACCTGGTTGAAGAAGCAGAAGCTCAGCATGCGCTAAGTGCATTTGCCGGGAGACAAGCTGTTCGTCGACTTCTGCGGGCGCACCATGCCTATCGTCGACCAGACGACGGGGCAGATCAGCCAGGCGCAGGTGTTCGTCGCCACGCTGGGCTCCTCCGGGTACTTGTACGCTATCGCGGTAACAAGCCAAACCACGCGTGACTGGCTGCACTGCCATGTGCAGGTCCTCGAACATCTCAACGGGGTGCCGCGCTTTGTCGTACCGGACAACCTCAAGGCCGCTGTCATCACGTCGCAGCGCGAACAACTGCAACTGAACCGGGCATACGCTGAGCTGGCTGACCACTATGGTTTCACTGTCCTGCCGGCACGGCCACGCAAGCCCCAAGACAAGTCGCTAGCCGAAGTGAGGGGCAGATTGTGCAGCGCTGGGTGCTGGCCCGCCTGAGCTACCACACCTTCGCCGGGTTAATCTGAATCAAGATTCTATCTATTTGAAATTAATAGAAAATATTCGGTTAAATTTTTGTGGAATACCAATTTGAATACCGAGTGGCTGGATTTGAATCCAGGGTTTCAGGCTGTTGGCCTGGCTTCATCTTAAGCCTCTCGGTTGGTACTGGTCCTTAGATCAGCCTCGGGCTCATCATCTCATACTTCGCTACGGCGGCCCCGATTGCTTCTCTGATCTCGCGCATCCGCTTTTCACTGAGTTTGATAGCTTCGTCCTGCTGCTCCAGGGATAGCTCAGGTGCCTGCTCATTGAGATACACCTGCCAGCTTGAGAGCTGTTTTAGGCAGGCGTCTAGGTGTCTCGTGGTCGCTTCGAGTCTGATTTTATTGAGTTCTTGCGCAAGCTTGTTTGAGTTGCGGGTGATCATTTTTTCCAGAGCTTCGCGCCGCTTCTCCTCTTTCTGAACGTCCTTCGCCTGCTGAGCTCCTTCTATCAGGCTTTCTAAGATTTCTGTTTCGGTGGTTCCTGCGCTTTTAGCCATTCTTTTTAGTTTGGCTTTAGTACTGCACGGCAGGGTGAAGGAGCACGAAACGCGCCCTTTCCCTAATGCCCGCCTCCGCTTTTGCCGGAGGCTGGCTCTCATTTGGATGATGAGCTTCACCCCCTCAGCCGTCGCATCAAGCTTGAGGACGCTTTGCGTCAAGAAGTCTGGATTTTTACGTGCCTCAAAGCGAAGCCCCCTCATGGTGTCGTAAGGCAAGCGTTTAGCTAGGTAGTCCGTTGCCCATACCCGCTCCTCATCGTTCAGCTCGCTGATCCAACTGGGCACTCCGGTTTTACTCACTCTTGTTCTTCCTCTCCAAGTAAGCCCTTCCTGCAGGGAGGGGGCTGCTGCCGTATGGATAGCCGCTCCTGTTGCGGCCTGTCAAATCTTTGTCCGGATAACGACATGAAGCGATTCATGTGATTTTCAATATTCGTGACGTGAATGATCAATGATGTATTTCATGATAAATTAATTGATGTGTTACTAGTCATGTGACATGAAGTTCTAGATTTGCGTTTATAGTCTATAAAATGTCATTTTAATTATGGCCCAGATTTGGAGGATGTCAGGTTGAAATTGATTTTATTGGAAGATTTAAAGGTAGGAGCTGATGCACGGTTTCTACTTCAGTCTATGGTCTTTCGGGCGTCAGAATTCTTGGCAGGCTCTCTCAGGATAAACACGCTCGCTAAGAAGCTTTGTTTGACAGAGCGATTGGTTAGAAACGGGATGCAGGAACTTGTTGAGGCAGACCTGTTCGTCAGCAGGAAAGGGGCGGGGAAGGTAGGGCACCCTGTGCAGGAATATGAGGCGTCGCAATTGCTGCGTGATCGAATTGCTCAGATTGGCGAGAGCGAATCGGTCCATCGAGATCTTATTGTGCGGCTGTTCAGCGAGCCTGAGATCTACGCCCTCGGGCCGTTCCCTGCAGATAAGGGAGACGCCGACAAGGGGGGGGAGAGGCCAGCTCGAAAACTAACGCGCAAGGACGGTCGTCCAGCAGCTCCTGGAGCTAAGGGGCGTTTGGCAGCGTCAACTCGCGTGTTACTTACGGCTCTTCTGAGCGTTGCTGACCACTGTGGCGTTGTGACGGGAGTTGGCGAAGCGAGATTGCGGGAGATGACAGGCTTGAATGCTCTCTCGCTTAAGCATCAGGTGAAACGCCTAATCAGCCTTGGGTTTATACGGTCCCTGGCGTCAGGGGTATCGAGCGGCATTTTTTTCAAGGCGAAGGTTCCGACGATTTACTACTTGAACCTCGATCATCCGCAGCTCTGCCCTACGCGAGGAGAGCGTGGGCTCGTCGTGTATGTAACCCACGGCGCTGCGTTCGACAGGCTTGCAACGGGTGTACCCTCGACACAAGCTTTGATGGCATTAGGGCCAGCTGCTCTGAATATGATGTATCACAAGCTTTCAGGTCATACATCTCGACTACTGTCAGCCATTTGGGCTGAGCCGGATGAAGCTCATAGTGAGCTCAAGGCTGCGATAGCGGCTGAAATTGCTGACGAGTTGGAGAAGCTCTGGATCGATGCTCCGAAAGATGAGGGGTTCTACTGGGCTGAGACACACGAAAACTTCCACTCTGCAGTATGTGAGTGGGCAGGGATGCTCCATCAGAGGCTACGTCGATGGAAGGTTTGGCAGAGCTATAAGCCGCAGCAGATAAGGCTTATCCCAGCTCCGCATAGGCGTGATGGCCTCAGCATCACCTCTTTAGTTGTCTATCCAGCTCCGCGGAGCCGCGTAACCTGCCTCGTTGTTTGGGATACGTTCCAGGGGAGTGTCGATCGCTACGGGAGTGAGGCTGATCTTGATTTAGCCGTGCGCTGCGAAGCCGGGCTATTAACCGAGACCTAGCGCTGCCAGGGGCGCTGGGTGTTTTTTAACTGCCTCCGCAAATCCTCTGAGCTAACAGAGGAGCCGCTCATGAGGATCATCCGCCTGAAAGAAGTTATCGATTCGACCGGCCTGGCACGGTCGACCATCTACAAGTACATTGGGGAGGGTACCTTCCCGAAGCCCGTCTCTCTGGGGGACCGCTGTGTCGGCTGGGTCGACAGCGAAGTGCATGACTGGATCTTGGCTAGGATTGAGGAGCGCGATTCGGTTAATGAGCCTCCCGTCCGATTTGGCCGCTTGGGTGTAGCCGGCTAATCATTAAGCATCGGCGCCATGACCGGCTGCGGCTGGTCATGGCGTTTATGCCGAATGGGCGGCAGTGCGCCTTAACCCTCCTGGTGGACCGTCAATGCTGCTCCTCATTGCCGGGACCATCGGGAGGGTAAGCAGTTTGATTGCTGGCTGTACCAAGATGGATGATCGATGGTTTATTTCCGGAGTAGATGCGGAGAAGAGTTTCCCGGTGTTCCCGGTGAAAAATACCCTTCGCTCACGGCGTAGCCGAGAGCTTCCTGTAGGGGCTCTGGACGGCATCGAGGGGGGGCAAGCACCTGTTGGACTGGTGCTATCTCTCAGATAACTCCCAGTGCCCGGCTCTGTGATTTCTCCCGACTACGCTTGACATTCTTCGTCTGGATGCTCGATGGCGCTTGGTGTTTTGCAAATAGGGGCGTGGGGTTTATTGATATAGCTATAGCTACTAAATAGCTACTAACCATCTCTATCAATCTATCCAATCCATCCACCTCTCTCCACTCATAGCTAACTACCACAGGAACCTAGCTACCCACCTCTCCAGTTTAAAAATACCCACTCCGTACTTGGTATGCCTTAAACCAACCAGGTACACACCATGACCAATCAAACAGCGAAACACCTCTCCCAATCCGACATCGCTATACAGATCGAGCGACTCGTGAAGGCAGTGATCCGTAACGACGGTCCTGCATTCAGGATCAGCTACGACGCACAGGGGGATGAAGTCATCAAGAGGACCAGGCTCTCTCGGTACTTCGATCATGTCCGGCAGATGTATCACCTGGTACATGACGAGACATATGCCCTGAGTGAACACCTGATCGCGTTCAAGGAGGCGTGCTACGACATCGGCATCGAGTTCGGGATGTTCGGGATGACGTGCATGGACGAGAGCGAGGGAGGGCTCCTGTCAGAGGCCCAGACCTACAACTGGCTCGTGGAGAGGATCCGGGAGCACGTGCAGACCAAGTGGTTCAAGCGTGGGAAGCATGACCGTGTATGCCGGGAGAAACGCAATCGGCAAGCAGTCACCGAGTACGTAGAGCGGGTGATGGCTAGCCGTTCACGTACTGTGGTGGTGAGGGTGAATCTGTACTACCGAGAGGCAGCACGTAGTCGCCTGAAGGTAGAGGACGTCTTCGAGGACCTGGACAGGCTGATCCGGGCTCGGGAATACGATCCGGTCTTCCAGCACGAGACGGGCTACATCTGTGCAGTGGAGCAAGGGGAGGACATGGGCTACCACATCCATGCAGCCTTCTTCTTCGATGGCCGGAAGGTGCTCATGGACATCGTCAAGGCTAAAGCGATTGGCAAACTGTGGGAGAGGATCACGGATGGCTGGGGGTACTTCCACAGTTGCAACCATGACAAGGCACGGTACAAGGCGCGGTGTGGGGTAGGGATGTTCAAGCATCGCGACGATACGGGGAGGCAGAACGTCGTCGACGCCTGCCACTACCTGATCGAAGATGGTCAATCGATGCGGGTGAAGCCTGTGGGAGTCAGGTGTCTTCGCTTGGGGCGCCTGACCAGCTTGTCGGAACGTGCTGACCATGCTCTGACTCCATCTCGTTGGGCCCGTTAACGGTAGTGATGGATTGCGACCCAGAGCAGTCTCAATCCAGCGTTGATGGTCTTGACTGGTTGCCTGCGGTTCCGATGGCAACGTAGGCTGACCTTGTTTCCGATGCGCGGGAACAAGGCATCCATTCCATAGCCGAACCTTCTGAAGCAGCTTTCCATGACATCGATGCGACGTCCGCCTCCGCTTCAACTTCTTCCGGCATTTGAAGCCTCGGCCAGACTTCTGAGTTTCAGCAAGGCCGCCCAGGAACTGCACCTGACGACTTCGGCGATCAGCCAGCAGATCAAACAGCTGGAAAATCAGCTGGGGCTGCCACTGTTCCGGCGCTTGACTCGGCGCCTGGAACTCACGGACGCGGGCCACCAGTTTGCCCGGGTGGCCTCGCAGACGCTGGCGATATATCGACAGGGACACGCCGAATTCGCCCATCGTTTCGACAGGCCGACGCTGCGGTTGAGCATGACGCCCCTCATTGCACATGAGTTCCTGCTTCCCCACGTCGAGGTTTTCCAGGCCCGCCATCCGGGAGTGAGTCTTTCGCTCGAAGCCAGCATGGAGTTGGTCGATTTCGAAAAGGAGCCGGTCGATGCTGCCATCCGCGTCGGCCACGGCCAATGGCCCGGACTGGAATCCTGGCTGCTGTGCGGATGCGAGGCAGTGCTGCTCGCGGTCCCCTCTCTGCTGGCGCGGCATCCGGTGAACCGGCTGGAAGACCTGGAGGACCACACGTTGATCCGCCGCAGGCATGAGCAGTTCGGCTGGGAGTCTCTGGCGAGTCTCGCCAAGGTTCCCACCGTCCCGAGCAAAGGGGACCTGCTGGTGGATTCCGACCTGGCTGCCCTGCATGCGGCGGAACGGGGTCTGGGGATCGCGCTGGGCTTCCTGCCGGCGGGGACACCGTTTTCGAAACACTGGCCGGACACCCGCCTGGTGGCAGTGTTGCCACCGCTGACGACGCCACTCAGCGCTTACTTCGTATTCCGTCCTGACAACGGAAAGGCTGAACTGCTCAGGGAGGCCTTCGACTGGATTCGTTCCCAGGTGACACCGGTGTCCAGTCATGATGGTTAAGCAGGGCTTAATCGTGCGACAGAAATCATCGTTCGTCATGCGCAGGGCCAGTCCTTAGAGTCGTCTGCACACGCAGGTTGCTGCAGCGAGGGCTCCCATGAACGCATTCCAGTCAGAAAAGCCATCGGTCGAATATCCCGAATC